>NZ_SDLS01000041.1:0-76383 GCF_004522315.1 Amycolatopsis sp. CFH S0740
CGTCGCCTCCGGCAACGGCAAAGGCCAGATCTTCGTCAAAGGCGAAGTCATCAAGACCGTCCCCGAACACGCCATCGTGGAGACCCTCATCGAAGAAGCCATGCGCATCGCCGACACCGTCGACACCCCGGGCACGCCCACCGTGACGGTGGGCTGAGGCGATCAGGTGGGCTGACCGATGGCGAGGATCCGTTGCAGCAGCCGCTGCAGCTCCGGCGCGGGCGCGATGCCCAGTTCCTGGTCGAGCGTGCGGCGCAGCGTGCGGTACACGTTCAGCGCGTCGCTGCGGCGGCCGGAATGCGTCAGCGCCTCCATCAGCCTCGCGTGCGCCCATTCGTTCAGCGGCTGGCTGATGGTCAGCGACCGCAGTTCCCCGATCAGCTGCAGGTACCGGCCCAGCGCCAGGTCGGTCTGGATCCGCAGCGCCTGCGCCGCGGTGCGCTCTTCCTCGAGCCGGGCCTTGAACGGCCGCAGAATCGCCCCGGTCTCCACGTCGGCGAGCACGCGCCCGCGGAATACCTCCAGCGCGCGCCGGAAACTTTCCGAGGCCTTTTCATGTTCGCCGGCCTCGTAATGCGCCCGGCCCGAGTGGTAAAACGCGGAAAACCGGCTGACGTCCAGCTGGTCGCTGCCCAGCGAAAGCTGGTAGCCGGAGGAGACCGTGCGCAAGCCGTGCCCGCCGCCGGGGCCGTCCATGGCTTTCCGGATATGGCAGACATACGTGCGCACGGTCAGCGCGGCCTGGCGCGGCGACTCCTCGCCCCACAGTTCGTCCACGATCTGGTCCGTGCTCACGATCTGGTTGTGGTAGAACAACAACAACGCGAGCAGCTGCCGCACCTTCGGCGCCTTCGGCATGCGTACTTCCGCGTCCCCGCATTCGACCCGCAGCGGGCCCAAAAGCTTGAAATCCACGGCTTTCCCCCAGGAATCACCGCGCGAAGAGGCCCGGGCGACCCGCCCTCTCCGCACCAGCCAGTTTGTACCGCTTGTACCGCACCCAGTAACGGCGCTTCGCGGGGTCCGCGCCGCCGGTATCCGGAGTTCCCGGACCGCGTCGCGCGGTATTTCTTTTTCTCCCGCCAGTGCCGCTGGGCGCAGCTTGCCACACCGGGTTCGGCACTGTCCACCGACACCGCGGCCGAACCGGGTAATGCACAACCGTGCGGACTGCACGGCACTTTCCGGAAGTAAGGAAAAACCCCAGCAGGCCCCCGCGAAAGTCAGGGTCGGGCAAAATATGGATATTGCCATTTAATCTGTATTTACCTTTCGTCCGGCACCGGTCTCCGCCGCCCGCCCGCCGAGGGGATTTTTCCCCGCGCCCGTCCGCCGCGGGTCCCGGTTGCGCGGCCGTTGAGCCTCCGTTGACCCGGGGCGTTGCACCCACGGGTGGAACCGGCCAACCCACCCGCGAACCCAACCAGCGGTGGACGACGCCCGCCGGGCCGCGCTCCTACCGTCGGCGGCAGCGGTCGTCGCGGGGTCCCGCGGAAGAGCCACCGGAGCCGGGAGGATTGTCATGTCGGGCGCGCCACTCGCCTTCGTGCACCACGCGAACCAGCTGAACATCACCGACGGCTACGACAACCGGGACGGCATCGGGCGGATCTGCGACGGCTACGCCGAGGTGCTCGACCTGCACCGCCGCTACCGGATCCCGACCGGCCTGCACCTGTCCGGCACGCTGCTCGAAGCCGCGCTCTGGCACCGTCCGGATTTCGTCGGCCTGGTCCGCGAACGGATCGCCGACGGCACCGTCTCGCTGCTCGGCGGCACCTACTCCGAGCCGATCATGCCCGCGTGCTCGGAGTGGTCGAACCGCCGCCAGCTGGCCGCCGCCGCGGACCTGCACCGGCGGCATTTCGGCGTGCCCGGCGGCCAGCCGCCGACCGCCTGGCTGCCGGAGCGGGTGTGGGCGCCGGAGCTGGCCGGGGTGCTCGCCGAGGCGGGCATCCGCCGGGTCCTGGTGGACGACCGGCTGCTCGCGAAGCCGGTCCCCGAGGACGGCTATCCCGCGGACTCCCGCGCGCACGCGGACCTGCACGGACCGTTCCACTGGGACTCCGAGCAGCCGCCGCCGTTCCGCCCCGGGCTCGCCGATCTGCGCCTGCTGCGCCCGCGCGCGGTGACCGGCGACCTGACCGTGCTCCCGATCTGTTCCTACCTGCGGTACCTGTTCCCGCCCCGGACGGACGCGCATCTGCACTTCCTGGAGGCGTTCCTCGCCGATGTCGGGGAGCGGCAGACCGGCGAGGAAATCCTCGTGTACGCCGACGACATGGAGCGCGCGGCCGGCGTCGGCGGCTGGGAACCCGCGCTGGAACGCTACGAGCGGCTGCTGCGGTTCCTGGCCGAATCCGGGGCGGCCGAACCGGTCAGCCTGGATTCCTGGCTGGACGGACGCCCTCAGCCCGCGTCCGCCGACGTGCCGGCGGGGACCTACTACGAACTGGAGGTCGACTGGTCCGCCGGGCCGTCGTACCGCGGCTGGACCGACACCCAGGAATGGTGGTCTTACGGGGAATTGCTGGACTCCGTCGAAGCCGAACTGCGGGAAGCGGGCAGTGCCGTCGAACCGCGGCTGCAGACGGTCGCCGAGCGGATGCTCCTGCTGGGCCAGCACGAACTGGGCTGGCACGACTGCACGGAGGACGGCCGGGGCCGGGCGCTGGCCCCGTGGGTGCGCGCCACCGCGTCGCACGCGCGCCTGGCCCGGCCGCTGCTGTCCGCGGCGCGCTGGGCGGCAGGCGGCCGTTACGCGCCGTCCGCCGGTCTGCACGACATCGACCGCGACGGCGACGGGGAACTCATCCTGGTGAGCGACGACGTGTGGTGCCTGGTTTCCCCGCGGGAGGGCGCGCGGGTGACCCTGCTCGCGCACCGCCGCCCGCGCGGTTCCGGCGAGGACGGTCCGGCGCTGATCGTCGGAAACCCGGCCGACCACTGGAATTTCCAGGAGGAACTGCACCGCTACATGGAGGTGCCCGCCGCGCATCCCGGCGCACTGGCCGACCGCGAGACCGCGCACCGCGCCTGGCTCCCGTGGGTGTCCGCACAGGACGCTTCCGCGGTGGCGGTCGACCTCCGCCCGGTAGACGGCTCCGCGACCGAGGTGCGCCGGTACGCGCTCCGGCACGGCGTCCCGGCCCTGCTGGCCTGCATCCACACCGCGACGCCGGGTCGGCGGATCGAGAATCTGATCGTGCCCGACTACCTGGAAGCGCTGCTCGGCGGCAAGGAAGCGGTCAGCGCGGTCGGCGGGGAACTCTGGCGCGGCTGGAAAAGCGGGGCGAGCCAGTGCTGGCTCGCGTTCGATCCCGGGCAGGCCGAGGTGGTCGCCGACGAGCCGACCGCCGCCGGGCACGGGTTCCCGGCCACCGTCGTCGCCCACGACACGCACGTGGACCTGTTGCTGGGCGCGGGATTCGTGCACGACGCGTTCGCGGTGCGGTGGCTGGCCATGGCGCGCGACGTCCTGCACCCGGCCCCGGCCGGGCAGCCGAGGGCGGCGGCGCTGGCCGCGCCCACCGGCGTGGTGTGATGGCACCACCGTTGCGCAGGCTGGCGCGCTACCTGCGCAGGCATCGCGGCGCCACCGCGCTGGCGGCACTGGCTGCGTTGGCCGCCACCGGTTTCGCCGCGGCGCTGCCGCTGGTGCAGCAACGGCTGATCGACCGCACTGTCGTCACGCACACTGACCCGATCGCGCCGTATCTGGTGGTATTGCTGGCTTTCGCGCTCGGCCGGTTCGCGGCCACCGCCGTCCGGCAGTACTGGGGCGGCCGGACGGCCCTGGACGTGCAACGCGAATTGCGGGCCGACGTGGTGGCCGCGGTGCATCGGCTCGACGAGAGCCAACGCACCGGGTTCGGTGCCGGACAATTGCTCGGCCGCGCGACCGGTGACGTCTGCTATGCACAGGGCCTGCTCGATCCGCTGCCCGCCGCGGTCGGCAACCTCGCGCTGCTGGCGGCGTCGGCGACCGCGATGGTGCTGCTTTCCCCGGTGCTGACCGGGCTGGTGCTCGCGGTGTGCCCGCTGCTGGTGCTGGCCGTGCACCTGGCCCGCAGCCGGATCTTCCCGGCGGGACTGGCCGCGCAGCAACGGTCGGCGGAGCTCACCGGCCGGGTGTCCGAGGTGCTGGACGGACTGCACGTGGTGACCGCGTTCGGCCGCCAGGAGCACGAACTGGCCGCCATCGAACGGGACGCCGCCGCGGTGCGCACCGCTCGGATCCGCACCGCTCGGGTCTCCGCCGCGGTCCTGCCGTTGATGAGCGCCGTGCCACTGGCCGGGCAGGTCGGCGTGCTGGGCATCGGCGGCTGGCTGGCGTTGCGGCACGACATCAGCCTCGGCACCTTCGTCGCCTTCGTGAGCTACTTGGCGCAGTTGGTCGGTCCCGTGCGCGCACTGGCCGGTTTGGTCGGGTACGCACAGGAAGCGCGCGCCGGGCTGGAGCGCTGCTTCGCGCTGATCGACACCCAGCCAGCACTGCAGGACGGCTCGCGCGGGCTGCCCCAAAGCGCGCTCGGAGTCGAACTGCGTGACGTGCACTTCGGCTACTACGACAAACCGGTGCTCCGAAGTGTGTCGCTCACGATCGCGCCGGGCCAGTACGTAGCCGTAGCTGGGGCACCGGGTTCCGGGAAGTCCACCTTGCTACGGCTGTTGTGTCGCCGCTACGACGCGGCCGATGGCTGCGTACGCGTCGGTGGTGTGGACGTACGCGCACTGAACGGCGAAGCATTGCATCGCGCGGTCGGAGTGCTCACCGAAGAACCGCAGCTGATGCCCGGCTCCTTCCAGGCGAACATCGCATACGGCGCGCCCGACGCCGACCATGCACGAATCGTCGCGGCTGCTCGCGCGGCCGGGGTGCACGACTTCATCATGGCAAGCCCAGACGGCTACCAGACCAGGATCAGCGACGCCGAGTTGTCCGGCGGGCAACGACAACGCATCGCGCTCGCCCGGGCGTTGCTCCCGGACCCGAAGCTGCTGTTGCTCGACGACCCGACGACCGCAGTGGACGCGGTGACCGAGCGCGCCATCCACCGTCACCTGCGCGGCCTGGCCACCACGCGGGTCGTGGCGACCAGTCGCCCGAATCTCCTCCGTACCGCCGACCGGGTGGTGCTGCTGGAGTCCGGCCGCGTGGCGGACATTGGGACCCACGAGGAACTGCAAGCCCGCTCTCCCGCCTACCGGGCTCTCCTCGGCGAAACGGAGCCCGCGCCACCGCCGCCGAAACCCGCCTTTTCGCAAGTGCTGGCGGCACCCGTCACTGTCCCGCCTCGCCAGCACGGACTGTTTCGCGCGCACCGCAAGGGATTCCTCGCCGGTTTGTCGCTGCTCGCCGCCGGCACGGCCACCGATGTGCTGCTGCCGCTGGCCATGGGCCGCGGAGTCGACTCGGGCGTGAACGCCGGACAGCTCGGCGTACTGCTGGCATGGGTCGCCGCCGGTGCGGGTTTGGTCGCACTCAACGCGCTGAGCACCGCGGGCGAAACCGTGGTGACCGGCCGTACCTGCGAGCGGGTGCTGTTCGGCTTGCGCAGGCGCACCGCGCAGCACGCACTGGCGCTCGGCCCCGCGGAACGGGACCGCGGCCGGTTGATCACCCTGCTCACCGCCGACATCGAGGCACTGTCCCATTTTCTGCGCAACGACCTGCCCGGAGCGTTGGTCAGCGCGGTCACCACGATCGGCGCGATCACCGCACTGTCCTTGATGGACGGTGACCTGCTGCTGCTCGCGCTGGCGGGAGTTCCGTTGGTAGTGCTGGCCACGATGTGGTTCCGACGCCGTTCCACCCCGCTTTACACCCTCGCACGGGAGAGCCTGGCCGCTTTCACCACCGCGCTCCGCGAAACGATCAGCAGGCTCACCGTCGTGCAGCTTCACGGCCGCCGCACAGACAGCGTCGCCGAACTAGGCGCGCACGACCGCCGGTACCGCGACGCCCGTGTACGCACGCATCTGTGGACCGCGCTGTACTTCCCGTTCGTCGAGTTGGTAGGCGCCGTGACCGCCGCAGTAGTGCTTGCGGCCGGAGCAGCGCGCATCGAAGACGGCACGCTCACCGCGGGCGTACTGGTCGCCTTCGTGCTGTACCTCGACTCGCTTTTCGCGCCCGTGCAACAGTTCGCTCAGGCCTACGACGGCTACGCACAGGCCGCTGTCGCTGTACGACGCCTTCGCGCCTTCCTCCGCACCGAACCGGCCGTACCGTCGCCGCGACAGCCGGTCGCACCGTCCCAGGCCCGAGGCACCGTGCGGTTCAACCAGGTACGCATGCGCTACCCCGGCGCACCGCGCGACGCCCTGTCCGACATTTCGCTCGACGTACCCGCGGGCAGCACGCTGGCCGTGGTCGGAGCCAGCGGCGCGGGCAAGTCCACGCTGCTGAAGCTGCTTCTCCGGTTCCACGATCCGTGCCAGGGGCAGGTTCTGGTGGACGGCGTCGACCTCCGCAGCTACGACGTACGCTTGCTACGCAGGCAAATCGGCTTCGTGCCGCAGGAGCCGTACCTGTTCGGGCGCAGCGTGCTCGACAACATCCGTTACGGCTGCCCGGATGCCAGCCCACGCGACGCCATCGCCGCCGCCCGTGCGGTAGGCGCGCACGAAGTGTTCGAAGCCCTGTCGGACGGCTACGCCACTACGGTCGGCGTCGGCGGCTCCGCGCTGTCGGCAGGCCAACGCCAGCTCGTCTCGCTCGCGAGGGCCCGGCTTCTGGCACCCACGATTCTGGTCCTGGACGAAGCCACCGCGAACCTCGACCCGCGCACCGAGGCACGATGCCAAGCGGCGACCGCCGCCGCGTGCGCCGGACGCACGGTGATACTCGTCGCGCACCGCCTGTCCACCGCCGCACACGCCGACCGCATCGCGGTGCTGGAGGACGGACGGCTCGCCGAACTCGGCACCCATGCCGAGCTTGTGGCCGCACAGGGCCACTACACGAAACTGTGGGGATCCCTCGAAACCACGGGCTGAGCCTCACTCCCCCGTCAGCCCGTGCCGGAACGCATACCGCACCGCCTGCGCCCGGTCCCGCACGCCGATCTTCGCGAAGATCCGGTTGATATGGCTCTTCACCGTCGCCTCCCCGATGAACAGCCGCCCGGCGATCTCGCGATTGGACAGTCCGCCGGCCACCAGCCGCAGCACCTCGACCTCGCGACCGCTCAGCACCCCGTCCGCCGCGGAACGCACCGGCGGCTCGGCAGGCTCGCCCATCCCGGCGAGCAGACGCCGCTGCACCTCGGCGTCCATCACCGACTGGCCGGACGCGGCGGCCGCCAGCGCACGGGCGATGTCCGCGCGGCCAGCGTCCTTCGTGAGGAACCCCAGAGCACCCGCCCGCAACGCTTCCCGCACCGAGCTGTCGTCGGCATAAGTGGTGAGCACGACGACCTTCACCGCCGGGTACTCCGCGCGCAGCCGGGCGGTGGTGCTGACCCCGTCCCGGACCGGCATCCGCAGGTCCATCAGGACCACGTCCGGCGGATCGGCGGCGACCATCTCCAGCACCGCGTCCCCGTTCGCGGCGGCGCCGACCACCGTCGTGCCGGGGAAGGTCTCCAGCAGGGTCACCAGTCCCTCGCGCACCGCCGTCTGGTCGTCGGCGACCAGCACCCGCAACGGCCCGTCCATCAGTCCCCCTCGGTTCCCGTGCGCGGCACCCGCGCCCGCACGGTCCAGCCCGGTCCTTCGGCCGCCGCGTGCAGCGTGCCTTCCAACTGCTCGATCCGTTCCCGCATCCCGATGAGTCCGTAGCCGCCGCCGGTCGTGGCGCGTTCGGCCTCCCCGGGAGCGCCGTTCCGCACGACCAGTTCGACCTGCTCCTCGTCCACCGACAGCGAGACAGTCACCGGCGCGCCCGGAGCGTGCCGGCGCACGTTCGTCAGCGCTTCCTGGCCGAGACGCTGCAACGCCAGCGTCACTTCCGGGCGCAGCTCCGACTGTTCGGCCGGCTCCTCGAAAGACACCGGCACGTCGGGATAGTCTGCCTGGTAGTCCTCGACCAGCGCGCTCAGGAACTCCGGCAGCGAGCGTTTGTCCCCGCGCAGCGCGCCGATCGCGCGGCGCGTCTCGGCCAGGCCTTCCCCGGCCAGACCGCGCGCGCGGATCACGCAGGCCCGCGCCCGGTCCGCGCCCGGCACCGTCTCCAGGAGCGCGTCCGCGGCCTCCAGCTGCACGATCAACCCGCCCATCGAGTGCGCCAGCACGTCGTGGATCTCGCGGGCGATCCGGGCGCGCTCGGCCAGCGCCGCGGAACGGGCCTGTTCTTCCTTCGCGACCTGGGTTTCCACCAGCAGCATCTCGGTCTGCGCGATGTGCAGCAGGCGCTGCCGGCGCACGATCCCGGCCAGATACGAGGCCGCGGCGGCGAGCACCGCGAATCCGCCGGGCAGCAGGTTCTCCCAGAACCGCTCGGCGATCCCGACCGCCGCCATCGCGAAGACGGCGACCACCCCGGCCGGGCCCGGCTCCACCACGCTGGCGGCGGCGAGCACCATCAGGCAGACCAGGATCACGCCGACGTCCGAACCGGAGGTGCCGGGTACCAGCAGTGCGCCGCCGACCACCCCGACCAGCAGCGCGATCAGCCGCAGCAGGCCCTCCCGGTCGCGCAGCAGGCCCCAGCCGAACCAGCCCGCCGCGCCGACGAGCAGGCCGAGCAGGTTGAGCCCGGGCAGGCCGTGCGTGCCGATCCCCGGTGAGGCCACCGCGACGGTGTAGGCCAGCACCACCATCAGGCCCACGCGCACCGCCCAGCGCGCGGCCACAGCGAGCGCTTCGGACCGTCCTTCGCCGGACACCGCGGCCCGTACGGTCCTCCTCGCCTCGTCCATGCCTGGCAGGTTAACCGCAGGCGCGGCCGCGGGTTACGACCGCAACTCGCGCGGTGGGGCGAAACTCAGCTTCTCTTCGGCGGTGCGCACCTCGCGCACGTCGCCGAAACCGTGTCCGGCCAGCAGTTCGAGCACCTGCTCGACCAGATCCTCCGGCACCGACGCCCCGCTGGTGACCCCGACCGTCGTCACCCCGTCGAGCCACGCGGGATCGACCGCGGCGGCGTCCTCGACCAGGTACGCCGCGGAAGCGCCGCCGTCCAGCGCGACTTCCACGAGCCGCACCGAATTGGACGAGTTGGCGGAACCGACGACGAGCACCAGACCGGCCTCGGCGGCCAGTTCCGCGACCGCTTCCTGCCGGTTCTGGGTGGCGTAGCAGATGTCGTCGCTCGGCGGATCGGACAGCAGCGGGAACCGTTCGCGCAGCCGGCGGACGGTCTGTTCGGTCTCCGCGACCGAAAGGGTGGTTTGGGACAACCAGGTCACTTTGGCCGGATCGCGCACTTCCAAGCCCGCGACCGCGTCCGGGCCGTCCACCACGATGGTGTCCGCCGGTGCCTCGCCGCTGGTGCCTTCGACCTCTTCGTGCCCGTGGTGGCCGATCAACAGGATCTGGTCGCCGCGCGCGGCGGCACGCACGGCCTCGCGGTGCACCTTCGTCACCAGCGGGCACGTCGCGTCGATAGTGCGCAACGAGCGTCCCGCAGCGGCTTCGTGCACCGCGGGGGCGACGCCGTGCGCCGAGAACACCGTGACCGAGCCAGGCGGCACTTCGCTCACCTCGTCGACGAACACCGCGCCAAGACGCTCGAGACGGCGCACCACGTGCGTGTTATGCACGATCTGCTTGCGCACGTAGACCGGCGCGCCGTGGCGCTGCAGTGCGGCCTCGACAGCGCGTACGGCGCGATCCACCCCGGCGCAGTACCCGCGCGGGCTCGCCAGCAACACCTGTTTCATGGCCGCGACCGTAAGCGGGGAGCGGCGGACCGCACGAGATTCCTCAACGCGGGTCCAAGGTGGCCTCAACGGCGCCGTCCACGCCCGCTCGACGCGGAGGCAACTCATCGGCCGCGCGGTCCGGCCAGCCGAGTTGCTGCAACCGGTCGAGAACGGAGAATTTCCGATAACCGAGACCGGAGATGTTGTGCATGATCTTGTAGCACAACCGGCGATTCCGGCCGTGGCAGGAAAGAATGTACTTGCTGCGCGCGTACCCGAAATTCCCGACCGCGGTGGTGAACATTTCCGCGAACCGGTGGCTGAATTCGGAAATGGTTTTGAGCTCCGGGCGGCGCACCCGGTCGTAGTCGGCGAGCGCGGCGTCGACCGCGCCGGATCCGGAGGTGGAGACGTCCCGGAACGCGCCGGCCAGCCGCACCGCGTCCGCGATCGCCGCGTTCATGCCCTGCCCGGCCATCGGGTGGACGGCGTGCGCCGCGTCGCCGATCAGCGGCATCCCGGCGCCGTGGAAGACCGGCGCGACGAACCGCCGCGCGGACAGCACCCGGCAGGTCGGCACCCCGGCGCGCACGGACTCGGCGATCGGCGCCACGCTCGGGCACGCGGCGACCGCCTCGTCCACCCAGCCGGCCAGCCCGGCCTTGCCGATCCGGTTCACCAGCCCGCGCTCGACCTGCAAGTACAGCCGCCCGCCGCCGCCGGGCATCGGGTACATCACGCGCATCCCGTCGCGGGTGATCGCGGTGGTCGCCTGGTGCGCCAGCTCCGGCACGCCGGCCAGGTCGATCGCGACCACCTGGTGGTCGTAGGGCGTGGTGTCCACTTCGATCCCGACCTGGCCGCGCAGCTTCGACGCGTGCCCGTCGGCCGCGACGACCAGGTCCGCGGACACCTCGGCGCGGACGCCGCGCTCGCGCAGCACGACCCCGGCGACGCGGCCGGATCCGTCCCGCACCGCGCGCTCGACCGAGACCCCGCGGCGGAACTCGACCGTCGCGGGCAGCGCCTGGATCAGGTTGTCCAGGATGCCTTTGTAGGTGTGGGTGAGGCAGTGGTCGTAGGCGCTCGGCAGCCACCGGTAGTCCATCGCGCACAGCTCCGCGCCGTCGTCGCCGGCGCAGACCAGCCGGTCGATCCGGCGCCCGCCCGCGCGGCGCAGGGTTTCCAGCGCGCCGATCGAGTCCAAAGTGGCCAGCGAACCGGGCTGGAGGAGCTCGCCCTTGAACGTTTCCACCGTGTCGGTGAGTTTGTCGACCAGCAGCACCCGGCGCCCTTGCCTGCCGAGAAGAATCGCCGCGGTCAGCCCGCCTGCCCCGGCCCCGCATATGACAATGTCGTAATCGCTCACACCATTTACCGTTCTGCTCCGGAAGACGCGCGAAAATAGCACCGCGAGTGCACAGAAGAATCCCCCGCGAACAGCGTGACACGGCCCCGGGAACCCGTCAACGCGGCCGCCGCGCGGTTGACCGCGCGAACTCGGCCGTGTCACACTGATCGCGCCACGCCTGTGTCCTTTTCCCGGGCGTTCCGGCCGCGATTCCCTTTTCCACGCCAGGTCCGAAAGCGAGCGACCATGAGCCTCGACCCGATCCTCCCGCCCGCGGAGCTGGACCGCGCGCTGGCCCGCACCGCCGACGCGCTGTTCGCCCTCCAGCGCTCCGACGGCAGCTGGGAAGGCAGGCTGTCGGCCAGCCCCGGTTCCACCGCCGACGTCGTGATCGCCATGCACCTGGCGGATCCGGAAGGCTGCCGCGACCTGATCCGCCGGGGCCTGGACTTCCTGCTGGCCAACCAGGGCCCGGACGGCGGCTGGGGCGACGACGTCGACACCGAGCCGACGCTGAACGGCACCGCGCTGTCGGTGGCCGCGCTGGCGCTGGTGATCCCGGACGAGGCCGCCGGGCAGATCCGCCGCGGCTGGGCGCGCGTCGAGGAATTCGGCGGCACCGCGGCGATCCGCGACGTGGAACAGTGCTCGCTCACCGTCCTGGTGCATTTCTACCTGGTGCTGGCCGGGCTGATGAGCGACGAAGGCCTGCTGCGCTGCCCGATCGAACTGGCCCTGCTGCCCGCCCCGCTGCGCCGCAAGCTGACCTTCGCGATGCCCACCGCGCTGTCGTGGGGCCTGATGTGCGCCGAGCTGATGCCCGGCGGCCGGGTCCGCACCGCGCTCAACAAGGCCGCAACGCCGAAGGCCATCGAGTACCTCGAAGGGCTGGTCGGGTTCGAAGGCCCGGAAGGCGGTTTCGTCGAGTCGCCGATGATGTCGGCCAACGTCTGCATCGGGCTCACCATCGCGAAACAGCGCCCGGACATCGTGCGCCACTGCCTCGACTACTTCCGCGCCACCATCAAGCCCGAAGGCGGCTGGGCGGTCACCCGCGACCTCGAGGTGGACGCGACCAACTTCATCACCACCGGTCTCCAGCACGCCGGGCTCGGCGACGACGCGCGAGTGACCAAGGCGGTCGGCTGGATCCGCTCCGCGCAACGGGACGAGGACTTCATCTGGACCGGTGCCCCGCCCGGAGGCTGGGGCTGGGGACTGCCGTCCGGCTGGCCGAACAGCGGCAACACCGGCGACGCGGTGATCGCGCTGTCCGGCGACGGCGCGGACGTGAGCGACCCGCAGGTGCGGCGCGGCACCGAATGGCTGCTCCGCCAACAGAACTACGACGGTTCGTGGAGCTGCTTCGCGCAGGTCGGCCGGATCGCGAGCATGGACCCGTCGTTCGCCATGGTCGGCAAGGCGCGGTCGCCGAAGGTGCTGTACGGCCCCTGCGCGGTGATGTCCGCCGAAGCGTTCTCCGCGCTGGCGTTGTCCGGACGCTGCCGCCCGGACGACGAACCGTTGCGCAACGCGTACGCGTGGTTCGCGAAGGTGCAGCGCGCGGACGGCGCCATCGAGAACAAGTGGTACGTCGGGCAGGTGTGCGGTACGGGCTCCGTCCTTCGCGCGCTGGGCGACGCCGGTCTGGGTTCGAGCGCGGTCGCGCGGCGCTGCGTCTCGTGGTTGCGGCTCAACCAAAACGAAGACGGCGGCTGGGGCGACGCGCTCGGCCGGGGACACTCCACGGTCGAGGAGACGGCGATGGCCTTGCTGGGCCTGTGCGCGTCCGGCGTGACACCGACCGCGCCGATGGCGGCCCGCGGCGCGCGGTGGCTCGTCGACCATCGCGACGCGGACGGTCTGTGGCAACCCAGTCTGCTCGGCGTGTACTTCCTCGAACTGCTGTACCGGCACGACCACACCGCGAACGGCTATGCCCTGCAAGCACTCGCGCGCTATCGCGAAGCATTGCGCGACGACACCGCGACCGCTCCCGGAACGTTCGACCAGCCGCGTTGGGCGGTGCCGCATGTCGGCCGCTGAGCAGGTGAAGCCGTGGAGCGCGGAGTTCGAGGAACTGCTTCGCAGCGAGCTGGCATTGTGCGACGACACGTCTTCGCTGGAACCCGACACTCCGTTGCTGCACTACGGTCTCACGTCGCTGAGCACGTTGGCGTTGAGCAGCAAACTGGTTACGCGGTACGGCATCGAGCTACCCGCCTTTGACGAGCGCGCGTTCCGTACGCCGCGTTCGCTGTGGAAACTCGTCGAAGGCACCGCTGGCGCTTTGGCAAGCGGAGACGCGGAAACGGCGGCCTGGCGCGCGCCCGCCGAAGGATTGGCCGCGCGGTTCGCCGAGACAGCCGCACGATTCGCCGACGAGCCGTGCCTGGTCGACAACGCCGGAGTGCTCACGTACGCGGAAACCGCGGCCCACGCCGCCGCGCTCGCCGAAACCATCGGCGCGGGCGGCGTGGTCGCCGTGCTCGGCGAACGGGAGATCGCGACGTACTGCGCCTACCTCGGGGTGCTGTATGCGGGCGCCGCGATTGTGCCGCTGTCGATGGACTTTCCGCCGGAGCGCAACGCCGACATCGTCCGCCAGGCCGGCGCGCGCTGCGTCGTGCACACCGATCTGCGCGGCGAAGAACCGCTGGAGGCACAGCTGTCTGCCATGGCCGGGATCCCGGTGGTGGACATCCACGACGCGGCACTTCCCGGCCCAGCGGCGCGGGCCGCCGCTCCGGTCACCGGCGACAGTCCCGCGTACCTGCTGTTCACCTCCGGCTCGACCGGGCGGCCGAAGGGGGTGCGGATCACCCACGGGAACGTGGAGGCGTTCCTGGCCGCCGCGCTGCCGTCGTTCCGGACCGGGCCGGGGGAAGTGTTCTCCCAGTGCCACGGGCTGACGTTCGACTTCTCGGTGTTCGAGATGTGGGGCGCGTGGAGCAGCGGCAGCGCGCTCGCCGCCGTGCCCCGCGTGCACGCGCTCAACCCGGCGGGGACGATCGCCCGGCACAGCGTCACGGTGTGGGCCTGCACGCCGAGCTTGCTCGAAGCGGCCGCCGCCGCGGGGAATCTGGCGCCAGGATCGCTGTCCGGACTGCGGCATGTGGTGATCGGCGGCGAACCGCTGCGGCGTGAGACCGTGGCGCTCGCCCGCGCCGCCGCTCCGGAGGCGGTCATCGACAACGTGTACGGGCCGACCGAGACGACGGTGTGGGTCAGCACCTACCGGCTCGCTCCCGCCGACCCGATCCCCGGCCACGCGATCCTGCCCATCGGCACCCCGACCGCCGGTGCCGAGCTGAGCCTCGACGCCGACGGAGAACTGCTCGTCGCGGGCCCGCAGGTGTTCGCGGGCTACTCGGATCCGTTGCTGGACCGGGGAAAACTGGTCACCCGCGACGGGCGGCGCTGGTATCGCACCGGCGACCTGGCGGAGTGGCACGACGGTCTGCTGCACCATCGCGGCCGGTTGGACGGACAGGTCAAGATCCGCGGCCATCGCGTGGAACTCGCCGAGATCGAACACGCGGCGACCCGTCTCCTCGGCGGTGTGCGCACTGCCGCGACTCCCGTACCCGGGGTCCGCGGCGACACTGTGCTGGCCCTGTTCGTGGAGACCGGCTCGACCGACGAGGCCGCTCTGCGCTTGGCGCTGGGCCGCAGCCTGCCGGGGTACATGGTCCCGGACCGGATCTTCGCGACCGACGAGCTTCCGTTGAACCCGCACGGAAAACTCGACCGCGCACGGCTGGCGGCGCGGGTGGGGTGAGGGCTTCGTTCCTTCGCCGGGGAAGTGAGTCGTCAGCCCGGCCGGGCATTGGCCGACGGTGTTCTCACCACCGTTCGGCGAGTTGCGCGGCAAGCCACCCGGCACCGACGACAAGGACGAGGATCGTCACGCTCAGGATTGCGACCGCGCCCCGGGTCGTCGCGAGCCGGAGCCGCAGAGCAAGAACCAGGCTCAGCACCGCGCAGCCGATCGGCACCGCCCACCACCAGTGCGGCCGCAGGAACAGGCCCAGCACCGCGAGCGCTGCCAAGGCCGCGCTGATCAGCAGAGCGCTGAACCATGCTTGCCGGAGTACCGCGCTCTGCTCGTACACCGGCCTCTCGTCCGCGGTCCCGCGGCCATTGCTCATCAAGCCAGTCCCATCCGGAGAATCTTCGCTGCGCGGTCCATGGTCGCGGGTCGGCAACTCCTCCCCTACCGTATCGACCGAGTGACCAGCTCGTCGAACTCGCGATCCGGCAACGTCCGATTCAGCTCCAGCAACTCCTCGGCATGCAGGCCGACGGCGTAACGGGTCTCGGGCGAATCAACTTCCACCGCCTCCCGGATAGCCTGCGCCACGACAGCGGGATCGGCACCCCCAGCGAGCCCCGTTTCGGCCTGACCAGCCATCTTCTCAACCATCGCCCCATAAGGCCCACCGCCGGAGTACTCCCGCAGTTGCGCGGCCGTTTGGTCTTCGAACTCGGTCTTGATGATGCCCGGCTGGACGACCACCACGTCGATGCCGAAGGGCCGAACCTCCATGCGCAACGTGTCCGAGTACGCCTCGAGCGCGTGTTTCGAGGCGTAGTACCAGGCACCGAACGGCAAGCTGATCACCCCGCCGATCGAGGAGACGTTCACGATGCGGCCCGACCCCTGGGCGCGCATCGCGGGCAGGACGAGTTGGACCAGCCGAGCCGGGGCGAACACGTTGACCTGGAACTGATCGCGGGCAGCCGCCAACGGAACATCTTCAGCGGCCCCGTGCAGCACAGTCCCGGCGTTGTTGATCAGGACGTCGATCCGTCCCTGTTCGTCCAGGACAGTGCGCACCACGCGGACGAGGTCGGCCTCGTCGCGAGCGTCCATCGCCAGCGGGTGCCCGCCAGCGTCGCGCAGTTCGTCCATGTTGGACACTCGGCGCGCGGCTCCGTACACGACGTGGCCCGCCCGCAGCAGTTCCAGCGCGGTGGCGCGGCCGATTCCCGCTGAGGCACCGGTGATCAAGCAAACTTTCGACACAGGTCAGGCCTCCCACGCGACGGGCAGCTGATGCACGCCGTAGATGAGCATGTCGCTGCGCATCGCGATGTCCGAAGCGGGCACGGCGAGGCGCAGCGAGGGGAACTTGGCCAGCAAAGCAGGCAGGGCGACCCGCAGCTGGACGCGTGCGAGTTGCTGGCCCAGGCATTGGTGGATGCCGTGGCCGAAGGCGACGTGCCCGCTCGCCTTGCGGCGCAGGTCGAGGTTGTCCGGCGCGGGGAAGTGCGCGGGGTCGTGGTTCGCGGCGGGCACCGAGATGGTGACCGACTCGCCCGCGCGCACCTGTTCGCCGGCGAGTTCGACGTCTTCCAGCGCGGTGCGCACGGTGAACGGGATGATGCTCAGGTAACGCAGCAGTTCTTCGACCGCGTTGTCGGCCAGTTCCGGTTCGGCGCGCAGCAGCGCGAGCTGGTCAGGGTGTTCGAGCAGGGCGAAGACGCCCAGCGCGAGCATGTTCGTGGTGGTGTCCAGTCCCGCGCCCAGCAAGGTGAAGCCGATGTTGACCAGCTCGGTGTCGGTGAGATCGCTGCCGGTCAGGTCGCTGAGCAGGTCGTCGGTGGGGGCTTTTCGCTTGGCTGCCACCAATTCGCCGATGACGCCGTGGACCGCCGCGTAGGCCGCGCCGGTTTCTTCCGGGGTGTTGTCCAGCCGGAACAGGGTGAGCGCCTGCTCCTGGAACCGGTCCCGTTCGGCGTAGGGAACCCCGAGCAGTTCGCAGATCGTCTGCGCGGGCAGCGGCTGCGCCAGAGCCGGGACCAGGTCGGCCGGGCTGCCGCGCTCGGCCATGGCGTCCAGGCAGCGGTCCGCGACCGCCTGGATCCGCTCGGACAGCAGGCGCATCCGGCGGACGGTGAACTGGCCGGCGAGCAGGTGCCGGTAGCGCGTGTGCTCGGGCGCGTCCATGCTGCCGAACATTCCCGGCGGCGCGGGCTGATCGCTGGCAGGAGCGCCCGGGATCGGCATATGCCGCAATTCGGCTCGCGCACTGAACCGGCGGTCGGCCAGCACCTCGCGGGCCAGCGCGTGCCCGGTCACCAGCCATCCGGCGTGGCCGTCCGGGTAGTCCAGCCGGCTGAGCGGACTCTTCTCGCGCAGTTCGGCCAGCCCTCGCGGCGGGTCGAACGGCAGGCCGGCCGGACGCTCGGTCGGCAATGTGCTGGTCATCGCCAGCTTCTTTCCCGTGAACCTCTTGCGGGAAACAGTAGGACGATGTTTTAGTGAGCGGCAAACGCAGAATCTACATCTACGCAGGCAGAAGCCCTATTATCGATGCACTGGCCTGAAGGTGAACGCATCGGCAGGGCTCCGGGACGAGCGAGGCGAGACGATCTGATGCCATCCGGCAGGTTGAGCTACCCGGAACGCCAGCGCGTCGCGGCCGGGTTGGCGGACGGGCTGAGCTACGCCGAAATCGGGCGCAGGCTCGGCAGGCCGAAGTCGACGGTGATCCGCGAGGTCGCCCGCAACGGCGGGGCGCACGACTACCGGGCCGACCGCGCCGAGCAAGCCGCACGTCGGCGGGCGCGACGCCGGGCCCCTGCCGCGCCGCCGGTCCCGCCTCCCCGGGCCGCAGCCGATCCGCGGACCCGCAGCGATTTCGAGACGCGGTTCGCGCAGATGGCCACCCAGACCGGGATGCCGTCGATGATGGCGCGGGTCCTGATCTGCCTTTTCACCGCGGAGTCGGGCAGCCGCACCGCGACCGAGCTCGCCGCCCGGCTGCGCGTGAGCCCGGCGTCGGTCTCTAAAGCGGTGGGCTGGCTGGAAGAACGGGGCATGCTGCGGCGCGAGCGGAACGGCCGCCGCGAGCATTACCTGATCGAGGACGACGTGTGGCAGCAAGCCTGGCTGGCCAGCATGGAAGGCATCGCCCAGTGGGCGAGCTTCACCCGCCAAGGCGCCGAACTGTTCGGCGGCGACACGGTGGTCGGCACCCGGCTCCTCGCGACCAGCCAGTGGCTCCAGCACATCCGGCAGGACATGATCGAGGCCGCCGAACATTGGCGGCAGGCCGCGCGGTGACGACGGCCGCCCTTGACCTCAAGTTAAGTGGAGATACCAGAGTGGCCGCATGACCGTCTGGATTTGCGGAACGTGCGGGGTCGAACACCCGGACACCGAAATGCCGCCCGCCGGGACCTGCCGGATCTGCGCGGACGAACGACAATACGTCCGCGCCTCCGGGCAGGCGTGGACCACAATGGACGAACTGGCGGCCGTCCCGCACGAACTGGTCCACGAAGAGCCGGAGCCGGGGATTCACCGGCTGCACCGCGAACCGGAGTTCGGCATCGGCCAGTGGACCTACCTGGTCCAGACCGAAGCGGGCAACCTGCTGTGGGACCCGCCCAACGCGCTCGACCGGCCCCTGCTCGACAAGATCGCCGAACTCGGCGGCGCCGCGGCGATCGTCGCGAGCCATCCGCACATGTACGGCTCGCAGGTGAGCCTCAGCCACAGCCTCGGGAACGTCCCGGTGCTGGTGCATTCCGCGGACCGCCAATGGGTGCAGCGCGAAGACCCGGTGATCCGCGAATGGCAGGGCACCGAACGGATCCTGCCCGGCGTCACCCTGGTCGAAGCGGGCGGCCATTTCCCGGGCGCCGCCGTCGCGCACATCGCGAACGGCGCACTGCTGGTCGGCGACACCATCGTGCCGGTCGCCGCGCCGGGCTGGGTGACGTTCATGCGCAGCTATCCCAACCAGATCCCGCTCTCCGCCGGGCTTGTCCGACGTCTCGTGGACCGGCTTGAGCCGTACGCGTTCGACCGGCTGTACGCGCTCACCGGGGCCAGCGTGCCGACTGACGCGAAGGCCGCGGTGCGTCGTTCAGCGGAGCGCTACATCGGCTGGGTCGACGGCACGAACGACCATCTCGGCTGACTCGCGTTACGACGCCCCTTCCGGCGGTCGAAGAAACTTTCCCCGGTAAGCAGGAGGTTCGATCGCGAAGCAGGCAACTGTCGCCGCCGATTCGCTGTTCCGCCCAGTTTCCCGTCGAAGTGAAGATCACGCACGATCCCGGCCATATGTACGTGATCCTGCTTCGGTCACGGCTGGGTCTGGATGAGCGGCGACACCAAGAGCCGCGTCTGCAGCTCGATCGTGAAGCGCTGCACGGGATCATCGAGGTCGACCGCGCACAGTTCTTCGATCCGTTGCAGCCGGTACCGAAAGGTGTTGCGGTGTATGCGAAGTGCCGCCGCCGCGCGGGTGGCGTCGCCGCCTGCGTCGAACCAGCAGCGGAGGGTGTTCAGGTATTCGGCACCGCGCGGGGAAGGGTCTCGGCGGAGGACGTCGAGGGAGCCGTCGAGCAGGGCCGGGTGTTCGGCAGCGAGTTCCGCGAGTTCGGAGATCAGGACGTGCGGCAGCAGGTCCGTCAGGTGGGCGGTCGCTGGCGCTGTCAGGACTCGCGACGCGTGCCGGAGCGGGCCTAGTTCCGCTCGGATTTCGGACGCGGTGGCGCAGGGGCGGCCGAGACACGCCACCAGCGGTGCAGCGGTCGAAGCGCGCCGACGCAGGTGTTCGGTGAAATCGGCGGGTCCTGGGTCAGGCATCGACGGGAACAGGACGAACAGGAGGGAACCCAGCGTTGCCGTGGCCGTGCGAGGGTTCAGCATTCGGGCGCAACGGGCCAGGGCTCCCTCGCGATCGGGGGCGACCTCGCCCAGAGCGGCGAGACGCCATCGCTGCGAAGTGCCGAGTCGTTCGGTCAGGGCTTCCAGCGATCCCGAACCGGTGAGGAGCCCGCGCAGAAGCTCCGCGCGGATCGCGTCTTCGTCGTCTCGCCCGGCGGGCCCGTCAATGAACCAGGCAGCCGCGGCCGTCGACACCTCGCGCAACACTCGCGCCACGGACGTCTCCCGGCGCGGCGCGCAGAGGACGTAGCCGCCGATGGTGGTGCCGGAGCGGATCGGGGCGGCCCAGCGCACATCCCCGTCCGGCAGGTCAACGCGGGCGACGCTTCGGACCTGGGCGAGGCGCTTCCGCAACTCCGACGGAACCCGCCGGGCGAGGACCATTTCGCTAGTCAGTGCGTCCATCGCTTCGCCGCAACCGAAGGCGAGAACGCGGAAGGACGCGTCGGCGACCACCACGGCACCTTCGAGGGCAAGGGCCGCGCTTTCGGCGAGATCGTAGAGACCAGCCGGGGTCGCTGTCACACCGCCGAATCGGGCACCGGACAGCAGGGAGTGCACGACTGTGCCGATCTCGGCCCATTCGACCTGTCTGGCAACCACGAGCACTGGCACCGCAGCAGTGGCGAGGTCGAGTTCCGGCGGCAGAGCACCCTCGCGTACGACTAGCGCTGCGGCTCCCGCGCGGCCAGCAGCGGTCAAGGCCTGCGCTAGTTCGTCGGCGGTCGGGCGGGGCTTCGTCATCAACACCAGCTGGTGCCGCCCCGGCAGCCGGGCGGGATCCCACGGCGTCGCCCCGGCCAGCGGACGGTTCAGGCCCGAAGCGGGGGCCGCCACGCTGAACCAGCCGCGTCGCGCGCTGACCAGGAGCGGAAGCCGGATCGTCCCGTCCGGCGGAGGGAGATCGGCGGCGATCGGTTCTCCTGGCCGGGTGTCGACTGCCGTCATCGGGCCGCTCCTTCCGTCCACGCCACTCTGCGTCGGGGGAAGGCTAAACAGCGCCCGGAGCGCCGTCAGTGGGCTCAGCGCACTGCGAAGACCGCTCGGCAGGGCTATCCGCCCAGCCTCCGCAACCGGGGCAGCAGATCCCGCCGGGCGAGGTCGAGGAAGCGGGCTTGGTCGTCGCCGGGCGCGTGCAGGACCAGGTCGGTGAAGCCCGCCTCGACGTACGGGCGGATCCGTTCGACGACCTCGTCGGGATCGGCGGAAACGATCCACCGGGACGCGATCTGGGACATCGGGAGTTCGTCGGCGACACGCTCCATGGCGACGGGGTCGGAGATGCCGTGTTTCTGTTCGGCGGTCAGGGACAGCGGCGCCCAGAACCGGGTGTTCGCGACGGCGGCCTCGGCGTCGGTGTCGTAGGACAGTTTGATCTCGATCGAGCGCGCGACGTCCGCGGGCTTGCGGCCGGACTGTTCGGCTCCGGCGTCGACAGCGGGCTGGAGCTTCTCCGTGTAGAGCTCCATGCCCTTGCCGCTGGTGCAGATGAAACCGTCCGCTGTCCTACCGGCGTATTTCGCGACCACGGGGCCGCCTGCCGCGACGTAAATCGGCACCGGATGGGCCGGTCGGTCGTAGACGGTCGCGTTCTCGGTTTGGTAGTACTCGCCGTCGAAACTCACCCGTTCCTCTGTCCACAAGCGACGGATGAGGTCGATCGCCTCGCGCAGGCGGGCGAAGCGTTCCTTGAAGCCGGGCCATTCCAGCCGGGCGACCGCGACCTCGTTGAGCGCTTCGCCGGTGCCGAGACCGAGCAGGACGCGTCCGGGGTACAGCGCGCCGAGCGTGCCGAAGGCCTGCGCGGCCACGGCCGGGTGGTACCGGAAGGTCGCGGTCAGCACGCTGGTGCCGAGCCGGACCCGTTCGGTCCGCTCCCCCGCCGCGGCGAGCCAGGCCATCGAGAACGGCGCGTGCCCGTGCCGGTGCCGCCAGGGCTGGTAATGATCGCTCACCAGCACTGAGTCGAAGCCCCGCTCTTCGGCGAGGACGGCCAGGTCGACCAGGTGGCGCGGCCCGAACTGCTCGGCGGATGCCTTGTAGCCGACGGTGATTCCCGCGGTGCGTGTGTCCATTCCGGACACTCAACCCGGCTGGCGGCGCGGGGTCATCGTGCACGGCGGACGAACTCCAGCCCGCGGTCTTGTGCTCGACGTCAGCCGGGCTCGTCCCAATCCACCCCCGCCGCCCGTGTCGCCAGATGCACCGCCAACCGGTCGTCCGGATCGCCCAGATCCACCGGCAGCAACTCGGCAATCCGCTCCATCCGCTGCATCACCGTATTCCGATGCACCCCCAGCGCCTCCCCCGCCGCCTTCGCCGAAGACTGGAAATCCAGATAACACCGCAAAGTCCGAACCAGACCACCGGAGGGATCCGCCTCCTCCAGCGGGACGAGCAGGTCGGCTGCCGCGCCGCGCAAAGGTGCGGAGCCGTACCAACCCGCGATCAGCTTTCGGGCGTTGCCCGCGTCGATGTGCTCGACGACCGCCCGGCGGTGTGCGGTGTGGGCGAGCAACGCCGCGCGGCGGGCCTGTTCGGCGGAGCGGCCGATGCCCGCCGCACCGGTGTGGGCACGGCCTACTCCGGCGCACAGCCGCAGGCCGGGATGCTCCGCTTCAACGGCGGCGAGTGTCCTGGCAAGCCGGTCCAGCAACGGGCCGGGATCCTCGGCTTGCGCGTCGGAAGTCAGCCAGAACAGCCATCCTTCGGCGCGTTCGACAAGCCTCGCGGCGACGCCGTGTTCGGCCAGTTGTGCTTCCAATTCCGTACCCAGCGCGGACATCCGAAGCGCGGACGGGGCAGCCGCCGCCTGCACCTGGACCGCGGTGTGCCGTCCGGCGAGCCGCCAGCCGAGTGCGGTGGCCCGTTCGACGGTGCGGCGTCCCGGTTCGCCGGGCTGTTCGAGGATTTCGCTGAGCAGGAGCGAACGGCGCCGGTGTTCGCGTTCGTCGCGGACCGCCTCTCCGGCGACGTGCACCGCGAACGACAGCGCGGCGATCGCGATCGCGCGCCGGACCGGTTCGAGCAGCACACCGGCGGCGAACCGGGGCCGCCGCACCGCGATCCAGTAGACCGCGGGTCCGGTCGTGACGACCTGGACCGGGTGCAGCATCAGCTCGCCGTCGGTCCCGACAGTCAGGGCGACCGGCCGCGAATCGGCCAGCAAGGCAGGGTCGGCACACCTGCCGAGCAGCGCGTGTACCTCCGGATCACCGGCCACGAAACGGGCTTCCGCGTCGACGAGCGCCACCGGTTCGCCGAGCGTCGCCGAGAGCTGCGAGGTGAGCGCGTTCGCGTCGGCGGGCGGACGCTGGAAGCGGCGGGACGCGTCGCCGAGCACCCGCAGGCCCGCGATCTCCGGGGCGCTGACGTAAGGGTCGAACGCGGTGATCACCCCGGTCGGAGTGCTGTCCTCGACGCCGATGAGCGGCAGCGCCAGCCGGTCGGCGAGCCTGCGGGTGGCGAAGGGCACCGGCCGGTGCGGGCGAGCCGCGATGATCCCGGACAGGCCCGCGCTGCCCGCCAGCCGGATCGCGAGGTCCGCCGCGAGATCGTCGAGGACCAGCTGTTCACGGCCGAACACCACGACGCTGCGCGGGGCGAGTTCGGAAATCTCGTGCACCGCGGATCCCGCGACGACCGCCCCGACGGGCCGCTTCAGCCCGGTCTCGCCCGCGAGCACCTCGTAGTGCTCGATCAGGTCGAGGTCCAGCAGCTGGGCGAGGGTGACCGTCATGGCGCCGCCGGTTCCAGGATCGGCCCCACCGCGGTCGCCTGGAGGCGCGCGGCCGGCACCGGAACGTAGGTCATCAGGGCCTCCCTCACCGGGGTTTCCCGCAGGGTGCGGGGATCGGCGCCGGCCCGGACCGCGGCGTCCCGGGCCAGTTGCCGGGCGCGGGCCGCCGAATCTTCCCGTCCACCGACGCCCTGCCAGAAGATCCGGTCGACCGAGCCCGCCGCTTCCGCGGTCGCCGCTCCCACAGCGGCTGCGAGATCGCCGTCCGGCGGCCGAATCGCGTCGGGCAGGGGCCGGTCTCCGACAAGCACGACCGGGAGATCGTCGTATCCGTACCGCGCGCGGGCGACCGCTGCGGCGACGGACATCGAGCGGTCCACGACGGTCAACCGCGGGAGGCGCGAGCCGATCCGGACGCCGCCAAATTCCCGGTGCGCGCCCGATTCGGGCAGCAGGCCACCACGCGTCGACCCGACCACAGTCTGGTTGCCGGTCGCGTCCACCACCACCGCCGAGGGCAGTCCGGCCAGCCGCGCGGCACCGTGCAACAACGCCGCCTGGGCTGCCCCGAGGCAAGCCGTGGCGTGGCGCTGCGCGGCGAGTTCGGGCAGCACGGTTCCGTCCCCGCGAACCACATACAGCTCCGCATCGGGATTGTGCTTCCGAACCGCGGCGCCCAGTTCGTCGATCCGGGCGCGGGCGAACTCGGCCAGAGCGGCGTCGAGCACGGCGGTGTTCTCCCGCTCCAGCAGCCCGATCGCCTCGGTCTCGCTGCCCTTGAGGACCGGGACGTCCGGCCCGAGCACGTCGGCGAGGACGGCCGCGGCCTGCTGTTCGTGGTCGGGATTCTCCAGTCCGTGGACTCCGGCGACCGCGACCGCGCGGACGGTTCCGGCGCACCGGCGGGCGAATTCGGCCACCGCGGCGAGGTCCAGCGGCGCGGACGCTGTGCCGTCGTATTCGTGCCCGCCCCGCACCATCGCGACGGGTCCGGCGAGCGCACTGGACAGCTCGACCGGCCAGCCCACAAGCGGCGGAAGCGCGGTCGCACCGCCGATGCGCAGCACCCCGACCGGAGATCCCGCCTCGGCAGGCACGGGCTCCGGCAGGATCGCCACGACCCGATCGACCGCTTCGGCATCGACCTCCGCGAGCAGCGCGTCGAGCAGTCTCGACGGCGAATCGGTGCCGGGAACTCCTCGGCGGGACGCCACGATTCGGTTCGCCGTGTCCAGTGCCACGGCTCGGGCGGCGACGGCGTCGAGGCCCACTCGCAACCGGCTCATCGGACACCGACCAAGGGCGGCGAACCGTCGAACCGCACCGGATCGACGGCGTACCCGAACGCGCGCGGCCCGGCCGCCGCGTGTCCTTCGGGCGTGTGCCACCGCTCGTCGACCGGGCTGGCGATCACGTGCACCTCCTGACCGGCGGCGAGGTCGACGGTCTGCGTCAACGCGCCCGTGTCCGCGTCCGCGACGCCGATCAGGTCCGGGACCGTGGCCAGCACCGTGCCTTCCCGGCTGACGATCAGGTTCTCGTTCTGGAAGTCGATCCGCACGAAACCGTCTGGGGTGTCGAGGGAAACCACGCCGCGCGGCCAGCCGTCCGAGGAATGCTGCAGGACCTCCGCGACGGTTCCGGTGCACACCAGGCGTCCGCCGCAGGCGCGCAGGTACGGGTCGTGGCCGTCTTCGGCGAGCGCTGCTCCGATCCGGGCGCATTCGCTGATCGACCCGGCCGCGCCGAGCCGCGCACAGTCCCCGGCGGTGACCCGATACGCGCTGATCAGCGCCACGAGACCCAGCGGCGGCAGCACGGCCCGCACCAGCTCGCCGAGCACGGCGTCGGTGCCTTGGCTGAACTCGGCGACGATGCCGGAGCCTCCGACGACAGTGATCGGCGAGGCGGAAAACCCGGCCAGCCGCAGCAGCGTCAGGTCGATCGAGGGCAGCGTGCGGCGCATCAGGTCGAGGTCGAGGCACGGCAGCCCGAGTTCGGCCGCGACCGCGAGCGGAACGGCCACGTTCACGCTGCCGAGCTGGATCGGCAGGACCGCCGCGCACTCGCGCCCGGCCCGGGCCTCCACCGCCTTCCGGAGCATCTCCGCCTCGACGGTGCTGTGCGCCTTCTCGACGAGCGTGTGCGGGGTCCCGCCGGACACCACGGGGAGGACGAGCGCGTCCGGGTCCAGATCGCCCGCCGTGACGAGCGGGATCGGCCCGTGCCGCCGGACGGCCGCGAGCAGGAGCTGCTGCGCCAGGTACGGGTCGCCGCCTCCTCCGCTCCCGAAGTGCCCGGCACCGCGCACCACGTCGTCGATCGCGGACTCGGCGACGTGCTCCATGCGCAAACCTTAACCGGCGTCGTGGCTGCTCAGGCGGTGGCGACACCCCGGAAACCGGCATACAGCCGAGCGAACGCGCGGGCGGCGGCGGTCAGCTCGGCGACCGGCACATACTCGTCGGCGGTGTGCGCGACCGTCATCGACCCGGGCCCGTACACGACCGTCGGGATGCCGAGCTGATTGCGCAGGAACCGCGCGTCCGTGCCGAGTTTCAGCCCGCTGACCGGTGCGTCGTCCGCCGCCTTGCGGACCTCGGTCACGAACGGGTGCTGCGGGTCCAGTTCGGAGCCCTCGGCGAAGGCGAGGACGTCCGCGTCGTAGTCGAACTTGCCCGCCGCGTCGATCAGTCCGGTGACGGTGGCCAGCGCCTCGTCCCGGGTCTGGCCGGGCAGCACGCGCCGGTCGATCCGCAGCCGGCATTCGGCGGCCACGATGTTGACGGCGGTGCCGCCCGCGATGGTTCCCGCGTTCGCGGTCGGGATGCCCAGCAGCGGATGCGCTTTATCGCCGAAGTCGGCGAGGTGGAGCGCCGAGACGATCCGCGCGGCGTCGGCGACGGCGGAGTGCCCGGCGGCCGGATCGCTGCCGTGCCCGACGCGCCCGCGCACCACGATCTCCACCATCAGCGAGCCGCGTTCGGCCACCCCGACCCGCAGTTCGCTGGGTTCGGGCACGACAGCCGCGTCGGCGTGCACCAGCCCAGCCGCGACCAGCGCCTCGGTCCCGGCCCGGCCGCCGGTCTCCTCGTCCGCCACGAGATGGAAGACGATGTTCGCGGGCGGCACAATTCCGGCGTCACGGCAGGCGCGCATCCCTTCGAGCGCCGCGGCGATCCCGCCCTTCATGTCGCAGGCGCCGCGACCGTAGAGCAGCCCGTCCCGGACCAGCCCGCCGAACGGCGGCACGGTCCAGTCCTCTTCGGACACTGGCACGACGTCCACGTGCCCGTTGACCAGCAGCGTCGGCCCGTCGCCGGACCCGATACGGCCCAGGATCGACGGACGCCCCGGTTCGGGCTCGAAAACCTCGACCTCGGCACCCAGTTCCGCCAGGACTCGATACAGCGGCTCGACCACCGGCCGTTCCCCGCCGGGCGGGTTTTGTGTGTCGCACCGGATCAAGTCCGCCGCCAGGCCGGTCACCCTCGTAGCTTGGACGGCGGCAGCGGCGTTCATGCGGACTCCTCAAGGTGTGCGGTCAACGCGGCTAGAGCTTCGGCGTCGAGGAACCCCAGCGGCGCAAGCCCTTTCGCGAACCCCACCAACGCAGGACGGAACGCCGCCACCTCCGCGAAGAGGTCGGCGGCTTCCCGATGCCGTCCGGCGCGGGCGAGCAGGACCGCGCGCCAGAAGTCGGCCTCGCGGTTGTCCGGCCCGATCACCTCCGCCGCCGACGCGAGATCGTTCAGCCGCGCGTCCAACTCGTCCGGTGTGACACCCTCGAACGGCCCGAGCGTCAAGCCGCGCGCGAACATCACCCCGCCGACCGCGCCGAAGGCCCGCGAGCGCGGGAGGAGCCGGGACAGTTCTGCGAGCGGATCCGGATGGTCGTCGACCCGCAGATCGACCACCACCTCGTTCCACGGCGTCGGGCTCCGTCGGCCGGAGACGACCAGCAGTGCCGCCGACTGGGCACCGCGCACGTCTCCCCCGGCACCGTCCGCCGCCTGGAGTCCGGCGAGGATACGGTCGGCGAGGTCGCCGCCCGCGGTCTCGAAGGCGGACAGCGCGGCCTGGCACACGTCCGGGGCAGCCAGCATATTCCCTTGCACCGTCACCTGATGACCCCGCGCGGAACCGGTGTGCGGCGCGCACGACCCGCCGGTGTGCGTGCCCACCGAGCCCCGTGCGTCGACGACTCCCAGCTGGCGATAAGCGGAATCCGGGTCCTCGGCCACCAGCAGGTCCACAGTGGACGGTGCGGGTACGCCTGCCCGCAACAACTCCAGGCCGCGAGGTCCGTAGTCGACGTTGACGAACGCCTGGGTGGCCACCGCGCCGACGCCCGCCTCGGCCCACGGCAGCAACGTGCCCACGCCGAAGAAATGGGTCTGGGCGCCGACCCCGAGGCTTCCGGTGACCGGATCGCGCGCGACGATCGAGTACGTCACGGCCTTCCTTCCTCCGCCCGCGCGAGGTGGTTCCGGAGGAGGTCGGCCACCTGGCCGGTTTCCTCGAGCATCGGCAGGTGACCCGTGCCGTCCAGCTCCATCGCGGTGCCGCCGGTGGCTTCGGCGAGTTCGCGCGACATCGCGGGCGGGCACGTCGGGTCCTCGGTCCCGGCCACCGCCAGCACCGGAATCCCCGACGTGGCAACCTTTCCCGCCAGGTGCCGGATGTCCGCGCCGAACGCTCCGTAAAGGATCTCCGCGACCACCGTCGTCGGCCGGGCGCCGACCGCTTCCGCCATCACCTCCCGGACCCGCGCCGAATCCCGGTGCGTCCGGCCCACGATCTCCGGCACCTGACCGGCGAAGTACCCGGCGGTCCCGGCGGCCTCGAGTTCGCGCACCATCGCGGCGATCGCCTCGGCCGGAACGCCGGTGCCCAGCGTCGAACCGAACGCGGCGACGCTGCGCACCCGCCGGGGATGCAGCGCGGCCAGCGCGACGCTGATCGTGCCGCCCAGCGACCCGCCGGCCAGATGCGCCTCGTCCAGCCCGAGCGCGTCGAGGACCGCCAGAACGTCCGGCACGTAGCCGTCTTCGACAGTGAACGGGCCGGTCTGCCCGGAGTTCCCGTGCCCGCGCAGGTCCGGCGCCACGACCGGCCGGTCGAGCCGGGCCGCGACGTCCTCCCAGACCACTGCCGCGGAGTTGATCGGATGCAGGAGCACGAGCGGGACGCCGGGCCGGTCGTCCGCCGTGCGCAGCACTGAGAGCTTTCCGGCCGGCCCCTCGACGCTGACGCGGTCCAAACCCATGCTCATTCCGTGCCGTGCTTGGGCATCTGCGGGTCCTGGACGCTCACGTGCATGTGCCAGATCCGCCAGTCCGGGCTGCCCTTGCCGTCGTCGCGGCGGAAGAACTCGGTGGTGCGGAACGGGGTCGGGACCGCGTCCTGCTGGCCGGGAGCCACCACGTCGGCGGTTCCTTCGGCGGTGAGCAGCGCGACGTCCCCGAAGACCTGGACGTCCGGGCCGACGGTGTCCTTGATCGCGGTGATGCTCAGCCCGATCTTCGCGGCGTTGACCCACAGCCGGTGCTTGTCCAGCACGCCGTGGTAGGTGTGGCCGTTGAGGTTGAACTGGTGGTAGCCGTCGCCTTCGGGGAAGTACGGCAGCATCCGGTCGGCGACGAGGCCGATGTTCGCCTCGTACCAGCCTTGGTGCACTTCGAGGATCCGCTCGAGGTCAGTGCTCATGGTCGTGCCCTTTCAGTGGGTGAATTCGCCGGTCAGTTCTCCGACCGCGGCGAGAGTTTCTTCCGCGCCGCCGGCGACGACGGTCGCGATGGCGACGTTGTCCGCGCCCGCGTCGAGGTATTCCTTGAGGCGGGCCCGCGCGGTGTCCTGCCCGCCCACGACGCCGAAAACGTCGAGCCACTCGTCCGGCATCTCCGCGGCGACCACCTCGGGACCGCCTCGCGAGAGCATGTCCGCGAGCTGCTCGTTGGCGCCGACCGCGCCGAACAGCGGACCAGGGCCACTCGCGGCGAGGTAAAAGGCAAGAACCGCTTTGAGCGCCTCCCTTGCGGCGGCTGCCTGCCCCGGATCCCGCGTGACGTTGGCCGCGGCGAGGACGGTGATCGTGATGCGCTCGTCCCGCCCGGCCGCGCGCGCGGCTTCGTCCAGCTTGCGCCGCGCGCTCCGTACGTATTCGACCGGTGCGAGCGCGCTGACGAGCAGACCGTCCGCCATCCGCCCGGTCAGCTCGAGCCCCTTGTCCCCGAGCACCCCGGTGAACAGCGGCACCGGCTCGGCGACCGGGTGCGTGATCGCGACCTGGCGGAACGCGGCGAACCGGCCCTCCTCGTCGATCGTCTCGCCGCGCAACAGTCCGCGGAC
This sequence comes from Amycolatopsis sp. CFH S0740, assembly GCF_004522315.1. NCBI lineage: Bacteria > Bacillati > Actinomycetota > Actinomycetes > Pseudonocardiales > Pseudonocardiaceae > Amycolatopsis > Amycolatopsis sp. CFH S0740. The sequence goes on from NZ_SDLS01000041.1 coordinate 29,940, forward strand.
GGCGGTGAGGGTTTCGCGCAGGGCGCTCATCGGCGACCGCTGGGTCAAGCCCATTTGCGCGGTCCAGGCGGGGACGCCGTGCCCGATCCCGGGCATCAGCCGGCCCGGGTAAGCGCGGGCCAGCGTGCTGATTTCCATGGCCAGCAACGCCGGATGCCGGACGACCGACGACACGACCCCGATGCCGACCGGGACCCGGGACGTCGCTCCGAGCGCGAGCGCGGCGCCCGCGATGCCGCCGAGGAAGAAGTAGTCCTCGGGCAGCCACAATTCCCCGAAACCGGCGGCTTCCGCGGCCGCGGCCTGTGCGCCGATCTGTTCCGGCGGAGTGGTGCTGCCGAGCAGCACTCCCAGCCGGCTGCGGGACGGGTGGGTCATCGGCGGGCTCCTGTCGTGCGGGCTGGTTCACCACGTTGGGCTCGACGTTAGGAACCGCACCGGGTCCCGCGCTTCGGGCACGGCGACGAAACAGGCGGAACGCGACAGTGCACCGTGCACGACCGGCGGCCGTTTTGTGCCAAGGTGGAAGCAGAGGGAAGGCGGAGACGATGCGCGAGTGGCGTTGGCTGGCAGCGGCAATGCTGGGACTGTGCCTCGCCGCCTGCACCGGCCCCGCCAGCCAGCCGGAACCCAAGGCCCCGGCGACTCCGACCACCTCCGCGCTCAGCGGGAGCTACGACCCGGCACGGTTCGCCTCCATGGTCCGGACCCGGGCGAAGGAGGCGGGAGTGTCCCCTCGGCTGGTCATGGCGATTCTCTTCAACGAGTCGTACAAACCGCACGATCCGGCTCTTGAACACGCCTGGCAGCGGCTCAAGCCAGGAGCCGCGTTCGGGGTCGCGAACATGCACGAAGCGACCTTCGACGCGACGAAGAAGGGCCGCACATTCGCCGGACGCTCGTGGGACCAGCTGCCGGACGACCCGGACCTGGCGATCCAGGCCGAATCCTGGTACCTGCACGACCTGGCCGCGCAACTGCCCGCGCACCGGTCCGGCTCGATCACCTCCGACGAACTGCTCGCGCTCGGCTACAACGCGGGACCGGGCGCGATGAAGAGCTTCGCCCGCGGGACCAAGCCGGGCCCGCAGGCACAGTCCTATTTGGACACTCTGCGCGGGAACTGGGCCAAGGCGGGCAAGGCGCTCGGCGAGCCGTGAACGGGTTCCGGCCCCCGAACGCCGCGATCAAGCCGACCCGACCGGTACCCGGCGCCGATCCTCGCCCGCACTCCGGAGGTGCCGAGCGTCCGGCCGTATCCGTCGACCGCGAACCGGCCAGTGTACTCTTCGGACACATACGGCTCCCGGCATTTCCGCGCTCACCCGCAGCCGCCCGGGGCCTCGACGCGACAGAAGCCCTCGGGTGCCCCAGCCGGGATGAGCGGCGTGATCCACTCCGTCACCGCGTCGACGACCGCGGCTTCGAGATCGTCGCGCGTCACCCTCCCGGCCGCGGCGGAACGTCGGGCTCCGCGCGCCGCGGCCCAGAACCGCTCGAGCCTGGCGGAAGTTTCGTGCGACGCGGAGCCGAGGATCCCGGTCACCGCGGCCCGGTGGTCACCCGTGTCCACGGGAGCGAGCTTAGAGCGGGCCTCCTCTGTGGACTCCGCACCGCAATAATTGACTCGCACACCGCAATCCCGAACATTGAGGCAGCGCCCGGCCCAGCCCTACGGTTCCTTGCGTGGCTGACATTTCTGCAGGCGAGACCCCCTCCCCCGAACGCTTCGCCATCGACGTCGACAACGCGGACCTCGCCGATCTGCGGACCCGGCTGGACCGGGTCCGGCTGCCCGAGCACGAGACCGTGCCGGACGCGTCCCAGGGAATCCAGCTGGCGCAACTGTCGACCCTGCTGACCGCGTGGCGCGAGCACGATTGGCCCGCGCTGCAGCAGCGGTGGAACGCTATCCCGCACTACCGCGTCGTCCTGGACGGCTTGGGGATCGCGTTCTGGCACGTCCGTTCCGCCGAGCCGGACGCCCTTCCGCTGGTGCTGACGCACGGCTGGCCCGGTTCGGTTCTCGAGTTCGAGGACGTCATCGGCCCGCTGACCGATCCGGTCGCGCACGGCGGTTCCGCGCGCGACGCCTTCCACCTGGTGATCCCGGCACTGCCCGGGTTCGGGTTCAGCGACCGGCCGCGGGAGCAGGGCTGGAATCCCGGCCGTACCGCGCGGGCGTGGGCGCAGTTGATGACCGTGCTCGGCTATCCGCGGTTCGGCGCGCACGGCGGGGACTGGGGCGCGTTCGTGAGCACCGAACTCGCGCGCCTGGTCCCCGAACGCGTCGCGGGACTGCACCTGACGATGCCGATCGCCTCGCCCGTGCCTGACGACCTGCTCGCGCCCAGCCCCGCCGAACAACGCGTCCTGGACCGGCGGAACCGGCACCTCGCCGACGGCTACGGCTTCGGGTTGCAGATGAGCACCCGCCCGCAGACCCTGGGCTATTCGTTGCTCGACTCGCCCGCCGGGCTGGCCGCGTGGCTGGGCGAGAAATTCGCCGCCTACTCCGACACCCGGCCGGAATCCGGCGGCGGCGTAAGCATTTCGCAGCAGATCGACACCATCGCGCTGTACTGGCTGACCGGCACTGGCGCGTCCTCTTCGCGGTGGTACTGGGAGGCGATGCGCTGGGTGGCCCGCAGCGCGGATGAGGAGAACGCGCAGCCGGTGACCGTGCCGACCGCCTGCTCGATCTTCCCGGCCGACCCCTGGCCCGCCGTGCGCCACTGGGCCGAACGCCGCTACCTCGACCTGCGCTCCTGGCACGAACTCGACCGCGGCGGACACTTCCCCGGGCTGGAGCAGCCGGAGCTGCTGGTGTCCGAGATCCGGGAAGCGTTCCGGCGCCAGCGCTGATGCCGGGCCCGTCAGGAATCGCGGTACGCCGAGGGCCGCGTCCCGGTGTGCCGCAGGAACGCCGTCGACAGCGCGGCCGGGTCAGCGAATCCGCAGCGCCCCGCGATCTGGGCGATGGTCAGCTCGGTGCCGCGCAGCAGCCGTTTCGCCTCGTCGATCCGCAACCGGGTCAGGTACCGGTACGGCGTCTCCCCGGTCGCTTCCTTGAAGACCCGGACCAGGTGGTAGACGCTCAGATGCACCTCGCCGGCGAGATCCGCCAAGGTGACCGGCTCGGCGAGCCGCTCGCGCATCGCCGCGACGACCGCCCGGACCCTCGCGTTCTCCCGCGTCGGCGCGGCCCGGGCGGACCGCCGCGTGTGCCGGGTGAGCAGCTGCATCGTCAGGAACGCCGCCGCGGACTCGGCATACAGATCGTCGGCCGCGCCCGCACCGCCGACGGCTCGGATGATCTCCTCGACCAGCGGATCTCCCGCCGTCAGCGAAGCAGCCACCGCAGCGAAGTCCACCGCGGTGCCCCCGAGTTGCGCGGCTGTCGCGTCGACGGTGTCCCGCGGAATGTGGACCTGCACGCTGTCCAACACGCCGGTGGCCCGGTAACGCCGCACCGCGGGCTGATCCGGAAGCATCAGCTCGGCGCGCCCCGGCGTCCACGGAGTGCGTCCCCACCGGCCGTCCCGGCGCGTCTCCATCACCGCGCTCCGCCCGACCGGCAACACCAAATGCAGATCCGCCGCAGCGGGCAACGCCATTTCCTCGGCGACGGGGACGTGCTCGAACCGCTGCACGAGCAAGGACTCCCACCCGGCGTCCGCCCAGCTGCAATACGTGCGCCGGACGTAGCGCGCCATGTCGAACCCGGCGTACGGCTGGAGATCCAGCCGTGTGGAGTCGAACACCATGGTTCCCAGGCTAGCCACGATCAACACCAGGAGGCTCGATGACCACCGCCCGCACCGCCAGCCAGGCCCTGCACGCCGCCGTCCGGAGGCGAGACAAGGAGGCCTGGCTGGCGCTGTTCGCCGCGAATGCCCTGATGGAGGACCCGGTCGGCCCTTCCCATTTCGACCCGGACGGCACCGGGCACCGGGGCCGCGACGCCCTTTCCGCGTTCTGGGACCGGGCCATCGCACCGAACGACTCGATCGAGTTCCTCTTCGACGACTCGTTCGCCTGCGGGAACGAGGTCGCTTACACCGGCCACGTCCGCAGCGAGAACGGCGGACAGGTGCTCGAGGCCGAAGGAGTGTTCGTCTATCGCGTCGACGAGGCGGGGAAAATCCTTGCGGTGCGCGCCTTCTGGGAGGTCGAACGCACCATGCGCACGATGCGGCCCGCGTGAGGGCTATGCGCGACGCTCGAAATGGCGGCGAGTCCGCTGGCGCGACAGCCAGTACAACGCGTGCGGGACCCCGGCGAGGAGACCGCACCCGGCGATGCATACGCCGGTCACGAAAATCGGGTAAGAATCCACGCCATCGCTTCCGGCGCGCGCATCCTTGAAGGCGAAGGTTGCCCGGGTCAGCACGAGGTCCCCGGTCGCGACCAGGCCGACCGCGACCGCGGTCACCCGCCGGAGACGCTTCTCCCAGGCCAGCACAGGGACCTCAGCACGCCCCTCGCGCAGCCGGACCCGCAGCGCGGCCACCGCTGTCCCCGCTCCGATCAGCAGACCCGCCCCGGTCGTGCCCAGGCCGAAGAGGAGGGCTCCTCCGGCGCCGATGTTGGCGCCGCTGTGCGGCGGCGCGGTGATGAGCATGACGAATCCCATGCCCAGCAGCACAGCCCCGGCAATGAGGATCCAGCTCGTGATGACCGTCAAGGTCCTGACATTGATTCTCGCGGTACTCATGGTTCCTTCCGGCTGAATGACGCCTCCGCCCGGTCGTCCCGGCCGCTGGTGCGCAGCGCCGGTTTGCCCGGGCATTCCCCCTCCTGATCACCCAGCCGCCCGCGTCGCTCGCCTCGGGCGGAACGCGGGAACAACTGATTTCAGGCAAATCCATCGTATCCGGCCACAACCCGCCGAATGGGCCTCAGCGACGGTGTCGCCAAACGGTGACCAAGACAGGCACTCGAGCCTTTCTCAGCCGACGCGCGGCGCGGGAATCACGACCCCGTCCGCAGGCCGGTTGCCGCGGTAGCGGGCCACGACGACCCGGACCCCGTTGCGGAACGCGTCCGGCATCGCCGCGAGCACGGTGCTGCGCGGCACCGGACGCGGAACGTCCAGCCCGGTCATCGGCCGGGCCAGGCCGATCCCGCGGACGGTCCACCGCAGCCGCCCGTCCTTGTCCTGATCGGTGAACTCCAGCGAAACCGGGCGCAGCGCCGCCACGCGCACGAGCCCGCTGTCCGGCCCGGTCGGGATCAGCACGTCGCCCGCGTCGAGAAGAAGGCAGACCCGCAGGGCAGGCGTCAGCCCGTCGATGGCAACGATCCCGCGACGGCCCCGTTCGGGTGACCGGAGCAGCCGGACGCATTCGCGATGCGTCAGCTCCACGTCGTCCATCGCCCGGCTCCTCCCCTGCGCTTCGGTGAGCCCAGGATCCCGATTCCGCCTCGCGGAGCGCAAGGACGCCCACCGCCGGACGGCACTTCCTGCCGGAACTCAAGGCTTTCGCGGTCCGGTGCGGCGCATTTCCCGCTGCTGTTGAACTATTCGCCGGAAAACTCGATCACGCCAGCCTTGTTCACCGGGTCGTGGGACAGGCGCGGCGAGCGCTATCCCGGATCGCGGTACCAGCGGCGATGGACCATCGGCTCCACAGCCAGCACGACGACTGCGGCGGCGAGCGCGACCGTCCAGGCGAGCCAGTGGCGGCTTCGGCAGCTTGGGCCACGCCGAGGCCAACGCGGCGACGCCCGTTTCGGCAGGCCTGCCTTGGCATCGCGGCATACCGGTCGACGCGTGCGGCGGGTGTGCTCGCCATGCTGGCCGGACCCGCGACTCAGCGGCAGGTCAGCTCGCCCCCTGCCGGACGTCCGTCCCGTGCTCGGCGAACGCTTTGAAGTCCCGCATATGCTGCTGCGACTGCTTGCGAAACGAGCCGACCATGAGCCGCGCCACCAGTCGCATCAGGGGCCCGTCGAACCGAAACTCGCTCTCGCTCTCCCACCGCGTCGTGTCCGGACCGGCGTCGACGATCCGATCGCGCTGGGCCTGCCACATCCCTTTGGCGGCGATCTCCCGTTCGTAATGCACGACGACCGACCTGGGCACTGCGCGGATGTCCGCGGGCTCCAGCCGCGTGATGGTCTCGGTGGCCTCCACCCGCTGTTTGCCCCTCTGGAACACCACGCGCGAGGTGGTGCCGACCTGGCCGTGTGCTCCGTTCACCGGTTCGTGCAGAACCAGGCCCCGCAGCCACTTCGCCAGGTGCGCCGGGTCGGAGATCAGCTGGACCACCTTCTCGCGAGGCAGGGCGATCTCGATCGAGTTGGCGTACTTCATCGCTCGCTTCCTTCGGGGGCGTAGAACGCGGTGGTGGCTGCCACCGCAGCCGCCACGCGATCCGGGTCGCCGCCGGCGGCCAGGTGAGCTTCGCCCCATGCCGCCGCGCTGCGCCGTGCGAACTCGCGTCCCCCGGACAAGGTCCGGAACTCGTCATGATCAAGGGTCTCGCCGTCGGCCAGGAAGCGCGACAAGGAGAGGAGATGCAGATCCCAGCCCACACCGCCGGCACCAGGGCCGTAAGTCGGGAACATGGGCTCCCCGACGGCCGCGGCGTGGACCAGCTCGAATTCGGTGCCCCCGGCAGTGCCCGGAGACAGCCTCACCTCGACCTCGCTCGTGCCCGGCCACTCGTCGGCCCCGGGCCCGAAGAGCCAGGACACCCGCAGCCGCCGCGGCGGGTCGCAGGCGAGGATCTCCCCGTGCTCACCGCCGTCCAGCTCGAACGATCCGCCCAGGCGCAGGTCACCGGTCACCGGCTTCAGCCAGCGGCCCAACCGCTCGGGGTCGGTGATGGCGTTCCACACCTCGTCGACCGACGCGTCGTAGTCACGCCGCAGCTCGATCGTGTACGCGTCGCCGGCCGGCAGGGTCGCGGTGCCCATCGCCCGGCGCGCAGCGGCCAGTTCGTCCAGTACGTCCTTCACGTCATCGTCCTTTCGCTGGCGGACTGGCCTTGCCGACACCCGAGGTCCGGGATGCTCGCCTGCCGCGGGCCAGCTCAGTGCCCAGGGCATCGAGCCGCTGATTCCAGAACCCGCGAAACCGGTCCAACCACTCGTCGACCTCGCTCAGCGGCGAAGGGTCGACGGCGTAGAACCGGCGGGCTCCCTCGGCCCGGACCGAAGCGAACCCGTTCTCGCGCAGAACGCGCAGATGCTGCGAGACGGCCGGCTGGGACAGTGCGAACTCGGCTCGAATCACGTCGGTGATCGCGCCCGACGTCTGCTCACCGTCGGCGAGCAGTTCGAGAATGCGGCGGCGCACCGGGTCGCCGAGAATGTCGAACGCGTGCACTGCCCGGATCATACCGGCCGTGGCTTATATAAGCTAGAGCCGGTACTTGGTGCCATCCGCGGTATCGGCGTCCGATCCGTCTCACCAATGCCGGTGTCGACCGAGACCTGCTCCCGGTGTCAGCAAGACCGATGTAGTCACCCAGCCCGCAACGCGCCGGAGCCGTTGGCCGCACAGTGAAACCCGGCCGTCAGGGCAGGTCGGCGGTGAGCAGGCGCAGGCCCTGTTCGAAGAGGTCGGTCAGGTCGGTTCCGGTCAGGTGGTCCTGGGCCTCGGCGAGGTGCGGGTAGTCGCCGGCCTGGATTGCTTCGCGCAAGTGGCCGATGTCGGCGGGCAGGTCCGGACCGGATTGGATCGCTGCTTGTTCTTCGAGGGTGTGGCCGGTTGCGAAGTGCAGGACCAGCAGCGCGGTTTTCATCGCCGCTGCGGCGTCGAGGCCGGTTTCCCGCAGCGCGCCGTTGAGGGCTTCGGCGAAGCCCAGGGTGTTCGGCCCGACGGCGTGCGTGCCCGCGTACACCCGTGCACCGTCGCGATAGGACAGAAGTGCGGTGCGCAGGCTTCTCATCAGGGCCAGCACCCGTTCGCGCGGCTCGGCGATTCCGTCGGCGGCGGTGCGGCAGCCGTCCAGCATCGACTCGGCCATGGCGGTCAGCAAGGCCGTTTTGGTTGGGAAGTAGCCGTAAAGCGTCCCCACTTGGACGCCGACCGCGGTGGCCAGTTTCCGCATGGTGAGCGCGTCGAGGCCCTCTTCGTCGAGCAGCCGGAGCGCGGCGGCGGTGACGTGGGCCCGGTCGGCGGCGGGCGGGCGTCCTCGGGTGCGGGGCTGGTGCGCGGTCATGGCATGGCCAGCCTAGCAGCGTGTTTGACAGCTTCGCGCTTCCTCAGGACACTGGCGGCAGGTTTAAATGAACATTGTTCGGAAAATAGTGGAGGCGGCTGTGGACACCGAGGTCGTGATCAGCGGGGCAGGCCCGACGGGGCTGCTGCTCGGCGCGGAACTGGCGCTGGCCGGAGTGCGGGTCCGGATCCTCGAACGGCAGCAGGCGCGGCACGGCCAATCCCGCGCGCTCACACTGCATCCGCGCAGTATCGAGATCCTCGAACTGCGCGGCATCGCCGACCGGTTTCTCGCCCAGGGCCGCACTGTCCCGAGCTGGCATTTCGCCGGGCTCTCGCGGAAGCTCGACTTCTCCGCGCTGGACACTCGGCACGGCTACACGCTGTTCCTGGAGCAAGCCCGGACCGAGCAGTTGCTCGAAGAACGCGCTCGCGAGCTCGGCGTCGAAATCTCCTACGGGCACGAAGTCGTGTCGCTGACTCAGGACGACGACGGGGTCAACGTCGCGGGCGTCGGGCCGGACGGGGACTTCCGGCTTCGTGCCGCGTATCTCGTGGGCTGCGACGGCGGCCGGAGCAAGGTCCGGGAGTCCGCGGGCATCGGATTCCCGGGCTCGGACGGCACGATGAGCTCGATGCTCGGCGACTTCGCGGTCGTCGACCAGGAGGCGATCGCCGCGGCCGGGCGCGTTCCGCTGCTGATCGCCCCGCTTTCCGGAGGACTGACCCGCATCGTCGTCACCAGTCCGGAGCGCATGCGCGTCCCGGCAACGGAGCCCGTGACGTTCGAGGAGTTCCGCGCCACCCTGGTGGAGCTGACGGGCACCTCCTTCGGCATCGCGGAGCCGCGCTGGCTTTCGCGCTTCGGCAACGCCACCCGGCTGGCCGAGCATTATCGGTCCGGCCGCGTTTTCCTCGCGGGCGACGCGGCGCACATCCATTTCCCGGCGGCGGGCCAGGGCCTCAACACCGGCCTGCAGGACGCGATGAACCTCGGCTGGAAACTCGCCGCCGAGCTCAACGGCTGGGCGCCGCCGGGCCTGCTCGACACCTACCACGCGGAGCGTTTCCCGGTGGGACAACTGGTCGCCGACAACACCCAAGCCCAGACGCTGTTGCTGGAACTCACCCTGGTCCCCGACTACCAGCGTCCGGTCGCCGCGGTGCGCGGACTGCTGGATTCGTTGCTCGAAATCCCCGAGGTCAACGCCCGGCTGGCCGGTCTGGTGTCCGCCCTGTCGACGTCCTATCCAGCACCCGACGACGACCCGCTCGTCGGCACCCGCGCGCCCGGCCGGATGCTCGGGTCGCAAGGCGCGAATATTTTGCACGACGGTACTTTCGGCTACTTCGGAGACGGCGCAGAGCAGGTCGCCGAAGGCTGGAAAGACCGGATCACGGTGACCAGCACCCGACCCGAGAACCTCAGCGAACTCCTCGTCCGACCGGACGGCCACATCGCATGGGTCCGCCGCGAAACCGATCCGCCGGACGCCGCGCGCCGGGAAGCCGCGATCACCGCCTGGGCCGGAGCGGCGGCGCGGCGATGACCGAGTACCTGACCCCTGCCGGGCTGCACCGCATCCCCGGAGCCTTCACCCCGGTCGTGCGCGTCGCCGACCTCGTTTTCCTTTCCGGGCAAGTCGCCTGGGACGAGCACGGGAACCTCTGCGGCGACGACCACGCGACCCAGATGCGGCGGATCGCGCACAACCTCGACGTCGCGCTCGCCGCCGCCGGCGGCGGACGCGAGGACATCGTCAAGGAAACCGTTTACGTCGTGGACTATCGCCCCGAGCTGATCTCCGGACTCTTCGCCGCACTGCGCGAAGGAGTGCCCGCAGCTCCGGCGAGCACCCTGGTCGGAGTCGCCGCGCTGTTCGCCCCCGACGTACTGGTCGAGGTCGACGTCATCGCGAAGGTGCCCGCGCCATGAGCCACTACGTCCTGGTGCACGGCTCGTGGTGCGGCGGCTGGATATGGGACCGGATCGCGGCGCGGTTGTCCGAGCAAGGGCACACTGTCGCCGCGCCCACGCTCACCGGCCCCGGATTGCGGCAGCACCTCGACGAAGTCGGGCAGGTGCTCCAAGACCAGGTCGTCCTCGTCGGCCACAGTTACGGCGGGATGGTCGTCGCCGGGCTCGCGGACGCGCATCCGGAGCAGGTGCGCGAAGCGATCTATCTCGATGCTTTCCTTCCCTCGCCCGGCGAATCTGCCTTCGACCTCATGCCGGTTCTGCGTCGGCTGTTCACCGAAGCGGCGCAGTCTCACGACCCGTCGGGCCGGACCGTTCCGCCGTTCGGGCTCGACGCGCTCGGATTCACCGAGCCTGCCGTGGTCTCCCGGCTGCGGCCGATCGACCTCGCCAGCCACGAAGAACCCCTGCCGCCGTCCTCGGCCACGCGGCCGCCTGGCCGCTACGTTCTTTTCGGCGAGCACTCTCCTTTCTCGGTTATGTCTGCCCGCGCTCGGAAGCTGGGCATGGAATGCCGGACCGTCGCGACCGGCCACTTAGGACTGTGGACAGCGGCCGCCGAAGTGTGCGCGGCCCTGACTGGGCCGGAGGGATCTCTTCCCGGACGTCGCTGAGGCAGCGAGGTCCGGGCACCCGAGGGCGTGCCGGGCACACGGCGCGTCCCGCCGCGATCGGCGAGCCCGTCCGGATCAGACCGGGCAGACCCCTGGCCCGGCAGCGCACCGCCGCGCGAGTCCAGCCCGTAACGAGCCCATCCGGATCAAGCCGGGCGGATCTCTGGCCCGGCAGCGCAGCACCGTAAGTCCAGCTCCTAACGAGCCCGACCGGGCCACGCCGGGCGGCCCGCTGGTCCGGCAGCGCTCCGTCGCGAACCCAGCCTCTGGTCCGGGGCATGCGAACGCGCCGAGTTCGCCTGGCAGCAATGCTTCGCCGACCCGCGGCAGGCAGCGCCGCACTCGCACTCGCACTGGCGGTCCCCGCCGGGGAACGACCTTCCGCTGGCCCGGCCTTTCCGCCGTCCGGACTCTTCCGACATTCGTACGGCACCCGGGACATTCCCTACGAAAGTCGCCCAGGGCCCGAAAACGCGAAAAATCCCAGCACCGGCAACGCATATACGAATTGACCGCTGAATCCGGAACATTCCGTTGGTCCGTTTGGAGCATTGACGCTCCCGGGCGCCGATCCTTTACTCGACTGTGCTCGGCCGCATACCCACCGTGAGCAGCCGGGCGCGTTCCCTCTCCCCGCACCCATCGTCCTGCCTTCAGGGAAGGAAGACCTCGATGCCCCATCGCGGACTCACCACGGGCCTGGCGGCCGCCGCCGGTCTCGCCCTGTCCCTCGCGTTGCCGTCGGTCCCGGCGAGCGCGGCCTCCCCAGCCCAGCCCGTTTCCCCCGACGTCGCCGCCGCTCGCGCCGCCGACCAGGCGGTCGCCTCCGGGCTCGGCGGGCTCAGCCGCGGCCCGGCGGAGGCGTTCCGGCGCGTCGGCCAGACCGCGGGCGACGCCGGGCTCTTCTACAGCGCCTACGAGCGCACCTACCAAGGCCTGCGGGTCGTCGGCGGGGACGCGGTCGTCGTCGCGGACGGAGCCGGCAACGTCCGGGACACCAGTGCCGCGGAAACCGCGCCCATCGCCGTTGGGACGCAAGCTGTTCTCGACGCCGCGAAGGCCGCTTCCACGGCACGCGCCCAACTGCCCACTGTGGACAGTGTGAGCACGCCCGAAAAGGTGGTGCTGGCCGGGGCGAATCCGAAACTGGCGTACGAGGTCGTCGTCACCGGGCGGACGGCCACGGCGCCGAGCAAGCTGCACGTGTTCGTCGACGCCGCCACCGGCGCGGTGCTCGATCAGCGGGACGACATCAAGACCTTCAGCTCCGGGGCCAAGTCCCAGGCGCGGCCGAACGCGGTGAACGCGGCGGGCACCGGCAACAGCTACTACGTCGGCACCGTCTCCATCGACACCACCGGATCCGGCAGCTCGTACTCGATGCGCGACCCGGGCCGCCCGGGCATCAGCTGCGGCCGCGAGGGCGGGTCTGTCTACAGTGGACCGGACAACAGCTGGGGCAACGGCTCCGGCACGAACCTCGAGACCGGTTGCGTCGACACCCTCTTCAGCGTCCAGACCGAATGGAAGATGCTGAAGGACTGGCTGGGCCGCAACGGCATCAACGGCAGCGGGCGCGGCTACCCGGCGTCCGTCGGCCTGAACGACGTCAACGCCTATTGGGACGGCTCTTCGACGCACTTCGGGCACTCGCAGGACAACCGGCGCCAGGCCACGTCGATGGACGTGGTCGGCCACGAGTTCGGGCACGGCATCTTCCAGACCACGCCGGGCGGCGCGGGTTCCGGCAACGAGAACGGCGGCTTGAACGAGTCGACCGGCGACATCTTCGGCGCGATGACCGAAGCGTACGCGAACAACGCGAAGGACCGGCCCGACTACGAGGTCGGCGAAGGCGTCAACCTGGTCGGCCAGGGCCCGATCCGCTACATGTACAACCCGTCGAAGGTCGGCGACCCGAACTGCTACTCGTCGTCGATCCCGAGCACCGAGGTGCACGCCGCGGCCGGTCCGCAGAACCACTGGTTCTACCTGCTCGCCGAGGGCTCGAACCCGGGCGGCGGCAAGCCGGCCAGCCCGACCTGCAACAACAGCAGCGTCACCGGGATCGGCATCCAGAAGGCCGCCAAGATCTTCTACAACGGCCTGCTGAAGAAGACCTCGTCGTGGAACCACAAGGCGGCCCGCAAGGCGACGCTCCAGGCCGCGATCGCGCTCTACCCGGGCAGCTGCACCGAGTTCAACGCCACCAAGGCAGCTTGGAACGCCGTCTCCGTCCCCGCGGTGTCCGGGGAGCCGACCTGCACGACGCGCACCACGCACTGACCTGGTCCGGCCGGGTCCCGCCCGCCGCCGCGCGCCGGGACCCGGCCTGCCCGGCCAATCCCCCGAGAACACCCGCTCTCCCCACCCCAACCGAAGGAACGCACCGTCATGAAGTGGAAGACAAGAATCGGCGCCGGGGTCACCGCCCTGGTGGCGGTACTGGGCGTCGTCAGCGTGCCCGCGGCCACCGCCGCGCCCGCCTCGGCGCTCGCGGCCCCGGACATCTCGCTGGCCAACATCAAGACCCACCTCAACCAGTTCCAGGCCATCGCCCGCAACAACGGCGGCACGCGCTCGCCGCGCGGCGGCGGATACGCGGCGTCGGTGTCCTATGTGGAAAACCTGCTCAAGAACGCGGGCTACACCACGAAGCGCCAGACCTGCACGAGCTGCACCGGACGGTCGCAGAACCTGATCGCGGAATGGCCGCAGGGCGACGCGAACCAGGTCCTGATGCTCGGCGCGCACCTCGACTCGGTGAGCGCAGGCCCCGGCATCAACGACAACGGTTCCGGCAGCGCGTCGATCCTCGAGGTCGCGCTGACGCTGGCCCGCACCAACCCGGCGATGGCCAAGCGCGTCCGGTTCGCGTGGTGGGCCGACGAGGAGTCCGGCATGGTCGGCTCGCGGTACTACGTGAGCACGCTGTCGAGCGCCGAGCGCTCGAAGATCACCACCTACCTCAACTTCGACATGATCGGCTCGAAGAACTGGGGCTACTTCGTCTACGACGACGTCGCTTCGGTCAAGGCCGTGTTCGACGAATACTTCGCCTCCGTCAACATCGAGACCGAGGGCGACACCGAAGGCGACGGGCGGTCCGACCACGCGTCGTTCAAGCGCGCGGGCATCCCGGTCGGCGGCCTCGCGACGGGCGCCGGCGACATCAAGAGCTACGAACAGGCCCAGAAGTGGGGCGGCACGCCGGGCGCGGCGTTCGACAACTGCTACCACCGCGCCTGCGACACGACGTCGAACATCCCGGACACGCCGCTGGAGAAGAACTCCGACGCGATCGGCTACGCGGTGTGGAAGCTGGCGGTCGCGGCGGCTCATCGCTGACCCTGACTTCCAGCGCCGGGACCGGGCACCCGCTCCGGGCCGCCGTCGCGAAGACGGCGGCCCGGGGCGTCCGGCTCTCCGGCGAGAATCGGTCCGATCAGGAACGGGCGGTGTCCCGCGAGTTCGGGCAGGTCGAAATGCTCGAACTCGTTGCGCCGCAAGTGCCATCGGACGACGCGGCGAGTCAGTCCGCGGTGCGGCTGGGAGAAGACCAGGGTGTCGGAGGTTTCCCAGACCGGCGCGGACGGCACGGCTTCGCCGGACTCGCAGCCGTCGGGAAGCGGGTGTTCGCCGATGGTCCCGGTGGCAAGGTCGAGCAGCTGCGCGGCGGGCGGGTCGTACCCGAACGAATACATCCGCGTGCCGCCCGGCACGAACCGCCAGCGGTGGGGTTCCGGGACTTCCCGCCGTTCCCCGGACGCGGTGAATACCGCCAGTCCCCCGGCTTCTTCGCGCAATTGCGCCCCGGACAACGGATCGAGCCGATGCACTGGCGACGCTAGGTTCACCGGTTCCTCACCCGGTGTCCAGCGGGAAGCGACGAGGGCTCCCGAATCCGTCGTGAAGCAGACAGCGCCGTCGTGGATGCCCAGGACGCTCCGGGTCAGCTCAGGCGATCGGGGAAGGCTCCACGCTTCTTCCGTGGTCACATCGTACAAATGCACCTGGTCCCACGACCGTCGGCCGATGTGGGTCTGCACGCCCGCCAGGTAGCGTCCGTCCGCGCTGCGGACGGGCCGGATGTCCAGGTCCACCGGAAGCTGCCGGGCCGTGCCCGACCAGTCGATCAGCTGTCCCTGCCCGCCGGACGCGGCGACGTAAATCCCGGCCAGGGTCTCGAACGCGCGATACCGATAGTCGCTCTCGACCCGGCCGAGGATGCCCAGCTCTCCCCCGTGCCAGACGCCGACCGTGCCGTCGCCGGAAACAAACCCGGCTCGCGGCGGAGGACCGGCCACGGTCGGCGGTTCCTCTTCGCGAACCCTTCGGACGAGCGGCACGGGCTCATGCCGCAACGGCGGGCGGGGAAGCGCCGCGACGGTGTCGTTCTCCCGGCGGATCAGCTTGTCGCTGACCGAATACTCGAGCAACGGCTCAACGGTTTCCTCCGGGACCGCCAGCAAAGCGGCCAAATCCTTGACGTGCGCCGGATCCGACCACGCCGCGATGCTGACGAGATCCGCCGCGAGCAGGATGTACACGGCGCGGACGGCGGCCGCGTCCAACCGGGCGGCCAGGTCCGCTGGCAGGTCGAGCACCTCCGTGGCGCGCCGCGGCGTTCCCGCCGAGTACCCGCCGGTGCCGTCGTCCACGAGCAGGCCTGCCGCGACCAGCAAGGGAATCGCGTCCCGTCGCGTGCGCGGCGGGTCGACGCCCAACTGGGCACACACGGTGTCCGAGGGCGGTTCACCGGGCAACGGTTCGTCGAGCCAGCCGTCCGGGCGCGACATGCCCACGAGCGTGAAGTACCACGAGACTTCGATCAGGTGGTAACCCACTACCTCTTGCCAGCCCGGGTCCTCCGGATGCAACGCGGGACGGGTGCGTTTGAGCCACCGCGGCGGCTCCGGCCCGTCGGGTGACGGCCAGAACTGGATCAGCCAGACGTCGCCCTCTTCCCCGGCCGCCGCCGGTTTCCGGCAGACCCGCGTACGGAAAAGGCCTTTCGTTCCCAGGTTCAGTGCGTCGCCGCCGGCGCCGCCGGTCAGCAATCCCAGGCTCACGGCCCCGGAGCGGCTGTGAAACGGCGACTCGACAACGTCTTCCCATGCCTCGAGCCGCAGTTCCGGCGGCCCGTCGTGGGCTTCGCAGCGCACTGCTTGCCAGGGATGGCTTGCCGAGCAGTGCAGCCAGCCGTCGCCCGCTGTCGCGACCGTGCCGGACAACGCGTTCGTCGCGAGTTCGCCGAGCAGTTTGTTGTCCAGCGCGGGCGCGCTGCGGTATACGTCGTCTCGAAGCACAATGGTGCCGTAGTCGGGCAGGTACTCGTCCTCCTCGGAGAACCCCAGAAGCGTCATGCCCAGCAAGGTAGCGGCGAGGTCTGACAATTTCGGCGGCAGCGGGATTTCGCCGGTGTCAGTTCTGGATAATCTCGCGCGGCTCGCAACGCTATTCGCGAAAGGCAGCGGGAGGAGAACGGAATTCGGATGACGCGGCGGGAAGAGAAACAGAAATATCGCAAAGGGCACTCGATCGTGGCATCGCTCGAGGGCGGTGAGTATGCGCCGGGCTCCTCGCCCGGAAGCCCCGCTCGGTCTCTTTCGGATGCTTCTCCGGCCCAGCCCGCGCCTCCGTTCCCTCCATTGTCCGCCGTCGAGGGACTGCGAGCGGGCGACGCGATCTGAGTCAGCCAGTTCCGCGACGGCGGAACCTGGCCCGTACTCGGCCGCCCGGCTCGAGCCGTGCCGACCGGGCGATGCCGAACTTCGCGCGCGAGGGCGCTCTCGTGCCGGACCGCCGGCTACGCCGTGAATACCCCGGCGAAAACCCCCGGCAGCCACCTGGCGACAACGGATCGACGCGGCCGATGCTGCGAGCCAAGGCGGTCGTCGCCGGTGTCCTCATGCGGACCCTCACTGCCGCTGCCACACCGGCAGAGACTTCCGAGGCGACAAGGGCGCCGCCCAGCTGCGAAAGCTCGGTCCGGCCTCCGGCTTCACCGCTCGTGCCGTCGATCCGCTGCCCGGCTGTTCCTCGACGCTGATCCGCACGTTGGTCATCGCGGTGGATCTCGTCGACGCGGGGTGACCGGGGTTTCAGCCCAGCCGAGGGAACAGCGCGCAGGCGTTCCCGGAGTCGATCGCCCGGCTTTGTTCGGCGGTCAACCCGCTTTCGGTGTCCAGGATCTCGGTGAACCGGGTGCTCACTTCCATTGTCGCGTAAGGGAAGTCGCTGCCGTACAGAATCCGCGCGGGATCGGCGAACCGGGCGAGCGCACCGAGAGCGTATTCGCCCGACGACAGCGCCGTGTCCCAGTAGAAGCTGCGGAACCGGGCCAGCCAGTCGTCTGCGGTGGGTCCGGCGGGCTCCAGCGCGGCTTGGATCTGGCAGAACCGCAACGCCGCGAAGGGGACGAAACCGCCCGCGTGCGAAAGGATGATCCGCACGTTCGGGTAGCGCTCGGTGATGCCGTTGAACACCATGTGCACCGCGTTGCGCGTGGTGTCGAACGGATAGTCCACCATCGGTCCCGGGATGCCGGGCAGCAGCGGCACGAGCGGATGCGCGGGATGGATGAAGACCACCGCGCGGTGGCGGTCGAGCGCCTCCCAGAGCGGCGCGTACCGGTCGTCGCCCAGGTAGATGCCGTCGTAGTTGGAGAGCAGGACCACGCCGTCGGCTCGGAGCGCGCCGAACGCGTGGTCGACCTCCGCTACCGCGCCTTCGACGTCGGGCAACGGAACCGTGGCGAACAGCCCGAACCGGTCCGGGCGTTCCCGCACCAGTTCGGCGGTGTATTCGTTGACGCGGCGGGCCGTCTCGCGACGCGCCGGGCCGGTCCAGCCGGTCACGCTCGGGGCGGTGAGCGACAGTACGCTCGTGGCGATGCCGTTGGCGTCCATGAATTTCAGGTGGTCGTCGGGCGTCCACGGGGGCAGCGTCCAGCCCGACGGGTCGCCGCCGTGCTGTGCGAGGGCCTCGCCCCAGAACGGAGGGACCAGGTGGGTGTGGACGTCGATGCGTTCGCGGTCGATCATGCCTCCACCGTGCGCCCTCGCCGTCCGGCGCGGGAGGGGAAGAATCCGATCCCCCTCCCCCGGAGCCCGCGCTGATGGCACGCGACCCGCGGCTCGTCCAGCTCGGCGCGTTCCTGCACGCCCGCCGCGACGAAGCCCCGCCGCCCGCCTCCGCCGAAACGGACCGTCGTCAGGTGCCCGGTCTCCGACGCGGCGAGGTCGCCGCGCTGGCGTTCGTCAGCGACGAGTACTACACGCGGATCGAGCAGGGCCGGGTCGTGCCGAGCGCCGACGTGGTCCGCCGCATCGCCGCCGCGCTCGGGCTCGACGACGACCAGACGCAGTACGCGCTGGATCTCGTCACCGTCCCCGACGTCCCTCCGCCGAACCCGGAGCCAAGCGATCCGTTGCGCCGCCTTGTCGACCGGATGGGCGAGATTCCCGCGGTGCTCGTCGGACCGGCGACGGCGATCCTGGCCTGGAACGCCGCCGCCGCGCGGCTGATGACCGATTTCGGCGCGGTCCCGCCGGAACGCCGCCGGTACGTGCAGATGCTGTTCACCGATCCGGTGCTCCAGAGCCGGTTCGCGGACCTGGAAGCGATGCGGCGCACGACGATCGGCATCGTGCGCGCGAGCAGCCCGGCGGGCCCGCCGACCGGGGACTGGATCGACGAACTGCTCCGGACCGACGCCGAGTTCGCGGCGCTCTGGGAACGCAACGACGTCGTCCGGCCGCACACCCACCTGCGGGTGCGGCTCCGGCTGCCGGGCGGGGTCGAGGAGACGGTGGACCAGATTGTCTTGCAGGTGGTGGACGATCCCCATCAGCGGCTGATCGCGTTCGTCCCGGCTGGGTAGCCGGCCCGGTTGCTCAGAACAGCGTCGCGGGTTCCACCGGCTCCGGCTCGGGCAGCGCGTCCAAGCCAGGCACCAGCGCGCGCACGTCGTCGTGGAACCGGCGGGCGAGCGCCGGTGCTTCGTCGTTGTCGGGAGTGTGCAGGAAAACTGTCGGCGAGCGGCCTTCTCGCAGCCAGCCGGCGACCACCTCGGCCCACGGCTGCCAGCCCGCCACCGTCTCCTCCACCGAGTCCCGGCCCAGATAACGGACGACCGGCCGGTCGGTCAGCGCTCGCGTCCGGCGCGGCAACCGCGGTTTCTTCGCCCAGGCGTCCTGCTCGGCCTCGCTGGTCGGCGGGCGCTGGAAAAAGACCGTGGTGTCGAACGGCACCCACTCGGCGTCCGCGGTCGCGAGCGTCCCTTCCAGCAGCGACGCCGCGCTGGCGTCACTGAAGAACTCGGGATGCCGCACCTCCACCGCGCGCCGCAGGTCGGCGGGGAGACGGCGCAGGAAGCGGCCGAGCACGTCGACGTCCGAAGGGCCGAACGAACCGGGCACCTGGGTCCACAGCACGGCCCGCTCGCCGAGGGGTTCGAGCGCGTCCAGGAACTCCCGCATCTCGGTTTCGACCCCCGCGAACCGCCGCTCGTGCGTCACGGTCTTGGGCACCTTGACCACGAACCGGAAGTCGGGACCGGTCTGCTGCGCCCACGTCTCGACGATGCTCCGGGCCGGGGTCGCGTAGAAGGTGGTGTTGCCCTCGACCGCGTTGCACCAGCCCGCGTAGGCCCGCAGGCGTTCCTTCGCGGGCAGCGACTGCGGCAGGAACCGCCCTGGCCACGCCTTGTGCGTCCACATCGCGCAGCCGACATGAAGCCGTGCCACTTCTCGTCCGCTCCCCTCGCTCGCAAGGGAAATTACTACCCGGGCGCGGTCATCCGTGGGTCCGGGGCCGGTAGTCGCCGTACTGGTGGCGGCGTGCGGGTCCGCGGCGGCGGAGCAGGTGCGCGGGCACGTAGTGGCTGACCGGCCGCGACCACTGCTCGTCGCCGGTGACGAGCTGGTAGGTGACCCAGCCGAGCAGACCGCCGTCCTCGCGGCGCGCCCATTCGAACAGCAGCCCGGGATGCTCGGTCTCGATCCGCAGCCCGGCGCGGTCGCGCGGCGCGAGGATCTCGGTGCCGAGCACGAGCAGCTTCCGCACGCCCACCCACACCGGAATCGGCGGATCCACTTTCCGCACCGTCGACGGCCACTCGCTCACCTCAGGCTCACCTGCTCGCTTCCCCGCTCCCGGACCGCCCGCGGTTCCCGGCGGCCCGCACGGGAGTCGAACATGTGTTCGCATCGGGTGTCAAATGGGACTGGACCGCGGGTGACCGGCGTCTCGGGGCCGCTCCCGGCTTCGGGACAAGGCACAAACGGGCGCGGGGATTTTCGTGTTTTCGCCGATGACGCGCGTCGGGGCCGCTGCTTAGCATCGTCGGGGCAGACGCCCGGGTGCCCGAGCGAGATCGAAGGGGATTTCGTGATGACCAACGCCGCAGAAGTCGTTCGCCTTGATCCGTCGGACCCGGCGTTCGGCGCCGACCGGCACGCCGCCTACCGCCGCCTCCGCGAGGCCGCCCCGGTCGCGCGGACCGTGGTCAACGGGCAGGATTCCTGGCTGCTCACCGGGTACGCCGAGGTCGAGAAGGTCCTCAAGTCCCCGGCGAACACGGTGCAGCCGCACCCCGGCGAGTTCCCCGCGCACATCGGCTCCGGCCCGGCGGCGGAGTTCTACCGGTTCTCCCTGCCGAACGTGGACGCGCCCGCGCACACCCGGCTGCGCAAGCTCGCGTCGCCCGCGTTCCAGCCGCGGTCGGTCAAGCGGATGCGGGCGTGGGTGGAGGAGATCGTCACCGCGGGGCTGGACGAACTGGCCGGGCGCGACGGCGTGGTCGACTTCGTGCGCGAGTACGCGATGAAGATCCCGGCCCTGATCGCGTGCCGGCTGCTGCACGCGCCGATGGCCGACGCCGCGACGGTCCTGGAACGCATGCCCGGCCTCAACGCCGTCCTCAGCCAGGGCGACATCACGCCGGAACAGCTCGCGGAAGCCGACGCGACGGCGCAGTTCTATTTCGACTACATCGGCGACATCGTCGACACGCTGCGCGGAAAGCTCGACGAGGACGACCCGGTCGGCGCGCTGCTGCTCGCGGAAGCGGACGGCGAGCGGCTGTCGCGGACGGAGCTGGTGGTGACCCTGGTGGGGTTCTTCGTGGCCAGCTACCACACGACGATGGTCGCGATGACGAACGCGGTTTACGCGCTGACCTCGAACAAAGACCAGTTCCGCACGCTGGCCGACGACCCGTCGACGGCGAGGGCGGCGTGGGAGGAGAACCTGCGGTTCGAGGCCCCGGTGCATTTCGTGTGGCGCTACGCGGGAGCCGGCCTGGAACTGGGCGGAATCCCGATCCCCGAGGGCGACCATCTGCTGCTCGGGCTGGCCGCCGCGAACCGCGACCCGGCCCGGTTCGAGCGGCCCGACGCGTTCGACCCGCGCCGCCCCGACAACCGGCATCTCGCGTTCACCGCGGGCGGGCACTTCTGCCTCGGCGCGCCGTTATCCCGGCTGGAGGGCGAGATCCTGCTGCGCGAACTGCCGCGACGGCTGCCCGATCTGGAACTGTGCGACGCCGAACCGCCCCGCACGACCGATCTGACTTTTGCCATGATTTCCCGGCTCGACGTCGCGCCCCGGGGCCGGTGATGGGCGGCCGGTGGGGGCCCGGCGGCGCGCAGTGCGCGGTCGCGGTCACGTTCGACCACCTCGGCGAAGCAGCCGAGATCCAGCTCGGTTCGGCCCAGCCGACAGGCGATCACCACAGCGTGACGCGAGAGCTTCCGGCCTTGCTGACGATGCTGGCCGCGCACCAGTACTCCGCGACGTTCTTCGTGGAGGCGTGGAATTTCCGGCAGTACCCGGACGCGGTGCGCGCGATCGCCGAGGCGGGCCACGAGGTCGGCTGGCACGGCTGGCTGCACGAGCCGTGGCACCGGTCGTCGGCGGAGGAGATCGACGAGTCCCTCCGGCTGAGCCTGGACGCCTTCGCCGAGCTAGGCATCCGCCCGCGCGGCGCCCGGCCTCCTGCGGGACTGCTCGGTTCGCACTCGATCGACCTCCTGGCCGAGCACGGCTTCGACTACGTTTCGCTCGCCGGAACGGCCTTCGGGACCGCGATCGGCGACGCAGCGAGGCTTCCGCTTCTGCCGTATCCCTGGCACGGCGTCGACGGCGCCTACTACATCCCCGGTTTCACCCGGCTCCGCCAGCCGCCCGGCGACGAGCCGGTCGGCCCCGGCGGACTTCTCGACGGCTACGCGGCGATCGTGGACGACACGGCGGCCGCAGGCGGCTGCACCGGACTGATCTTCCACGTGCCGTGGCAGGACCGCCCCGACCGGGTCGCGGCGATCGGGACACTGGTGGACCGGCTCGCCGCGGACGACCGCGTCTGGCTCGCCCGGGCCGACGAAATCGCGGACTGGGTCCGGAGCCATCCGGCGGACTTCCCCGCCGCCGCCCACGTCGACCGGGCGCCGGCGTGGTAAGCGAGGCGTCCCGGCCGCGGTTGTCGGCAGTCCCCGGGCCGGCCGACCGCGACCGGTTCTGGGCGTCGGTCGAAGACACCCTGGACGAACTGGCGCGAGGGCTGGTCGCGCGGATCCGGGCCGAACTGCCGTCGTACGCGCGGCTTCCGGAGGACGAGCACTTCCGGAACGTCCGGGCGCTCTACGGGACGATGACGCGCAGCCTCGCCGCCGGGTCGCCGCCGGATCCCGAAGTGCTGCAATCGATCCGCGCTTCCGCCCGGCGGCGCGCGTACTACGACATGCCGGTATACGACGTGCTGGCCGCTTTCCATTACGCGCACCGGGATTTGTGGGAGGCGCTGCGGCGATCGGAGCTGGCCTCGGAAGCGCTGCTGGTCGAACTGGTCGGCCCGATGGCGCACTGGTCGCAGGCGATGAGCCAGGCGGTCGTGGACGCTTACGTGGCTCAGCAGGGCGGCCGCGAGCAGCACGAACGCGAGACGCGGGCGCGCTTTTTCGATCTCCTGCACGCGGACGGGCCCGGCGAGGGCATCGCCGACGTGATGCGCGAACTCGCCTTCGACCCGGACGGGGAGTTCACCGTCCTCGTCGCGGGAAGCCGCTGGTGGCCGCGCGAATCCGTCGACGCGCTGCAGCGCGCGGGACGGCGGATCACCGGGGTGCTGCACGTCGACGCGCGGGCGGGACTGATGACGGTCGTGTCCCAGGGCGCGGCGGTCGACGACGTCGTGACGCTCGCCGCCGAAGTCGGCGGCGAGAACCGGCCGCTCGGCATCGGGCTCGCCCGCACGGGCCCGGCCGGGATCCGGCTCGGCCTCGGCGACGCCGCGCGGGCCCTGCGGCTCGCCGAGGCCGACGGCCGCGCGGCGGTCCGGTTCGAGACCGAATGGTTCCGCGCCACGATCCCCGATCTCGCCCCGCTCATCGGCCCCCTCCTCGAACCGGCGGCCCGGATCGCGCGCGAGCAGCCCGATCTCGCCGACGCCGTCGTCGCCTACGCCGAGTCCGGATTCACCTTGCGCGGGACCGGATCCGCGCTCGCGCTGCACCCGAACTCCGTCTCCTACCGCCTCTCCCGATGGCACCAGCTGACCGGCCTCGACGTGCGGTCGTTCACCGATCTGGCGCTGTCGTTCGCGGCCGTCACCGAAGCCAGGAGGAACCCGTGAAGCTCGTCAGTTTCGGACCGCCCGGGGCGGAGGAACCAGGGGTGCTGGTCCGGCCGGACGCGATCCTTCCGCTGCGCGGAGCCGCGTTCGCCGGGGGATGGAGCGCACTGCTGGCGCGCTGGCCGGTCGCCGAACCGCTGGTGCGGGCCGCGGTCGCCGGACACGCGGGCACCGACCTGGTGCCGTTGGCCGGGACGCGGCTCGGCCCGCCGGTGCCCCGTCCCGGCACAGTCATCGCGATCGGCTTCAACTACCCGGCCCACGGCGGCGAGGTGCTCGGCGCGCGGCCCCCGGGCGAGCCGGTCGTGTTCCTCAAGCCCGCCAGCAGCGTGTGCGGCCCGGCCGACCCCATCGTCTGCCCGCCGGAGACCCGCCAGCTCGACTACGAGGTCGAACTGGCGGTGGTCATCGGCCTTGGCGGGCAACGGATCCCGCGCGCCGAAGCGCTGAAGCACGTGGCCGGGTACATGGTCGCCAACGACGTCACGGCGCGGGACGTCGCCTTCGGCGCGGGCGCGGACCATCCGCTGCTGTTCCAGATCGCGCGGGCGAAGGGGTCCCCTTCGTTCTGCCCGACCGGGCCGTGGCTGGCGACCCCGGACGAGTTCGACCCCGCCGGGGCCGGGCTGCGGCTGTGGGTCAACGGCGAACTCCGCCAGCACGACTCCACCGCGGGCATGGCGGTCGGGGTCGCCGGGCTGATCGAGTCGGTCAGCAGGTCGATGGCGCTGCGCCCGGGGGACGTCCTGCTGACCGGCACGCCGCCGGGCTGCGGCTTCCAGCTGGACCCGCCCCGTTTCCTCGCCGGCGGAGACGTCGTCGAAGCCGAGATCGACGGGCTCGGCCGCATGCGCTCCCCCGTCGTCGAGCACTCGCTGGAGAGGATCTGAAGTGCCGAAGGTGATCTTCCGGGCGCCGGACGGCGACTGGGCCGTCGACGTGCCGCCGGGCACTCCGCTGATGCAGGCCGCCCTCGACGGGGACGTCGAGGGAATCGTCGGCGAATGCGGCGGCAACGCCATGTGCGCGACCTGCCACGTCTACGTCCCCGAGGACGCCGCGCACGACTTCCCGCCGATGGGCGAGGCGGAGGACGAGATGCTGAACTGCACGGCGTCCGAGCGCCGCCCGTCCAGCCGGCTGAGCTGCCAGCTGCCCGCGCCGGAGCACGACGTGCTCGTCGACCTGCCTGAAGAACAGTGACCGGCGCCGACCCAGTCGTGATCGTGGGCGGCGGGCACGCCGGTTTCCACGTCGCGCTGTTCCTGCGCGAGGAGGGGTCAGACGTCCCGATCGTCCTCGTCGACCGGCTGGACGGCCCGCCGGTGCAGCGGCCGCCGTTGTCCAAGGCGATGCTGCTGAGCGACAGCGAACCGCGGCTGGAGTTCCGCAAACCGGAGTTCTACGCGGCGCGGGGCATCACGCTGCTGCGCGACACGGCCGCCCGGATCGACCGGGACCGGCGCGTCGTGCGGCTCGGGTCGGGCGGGTCGCTCGGCTACCGCGAGCTGGTTCTGGCGACCGGCTGCCGGGCGCGCGAAACGACCGTGCCGGGAGCCGGGCTCGCAGGAATCCGCGTGCTGCGCGTCCCGGACGACGCCCGGGCCGTCCGGGACGCGCTGGCCGAGGCGCGCGATGTCGTCGTGGTCGGCGGTGGGTTCATCGGGCTCGAGGCGGCCGCGGCCGCGCGCCGCCGGGGCTGCGCGGTCACGGTCGTGGAGAGCCTGCCCCGGGTCATGCAGCGGGTCGTGTCGGCCGGGATTTCCGGGCATTTCCGGGCGCTGCACGAGGCACAGGGCGTGCGCGTCCTCACTGGCACGACGGTCCGGGCGTTCCACGGCGACGCCCGGGTCCGGCAGGTGGAGCTCGCCGACGGCACGCGGCTCCCGGCCGACCTCGTTGTGCTCGGGATCGGCGTGGAGCCCGAAGCCGGGCTCGCGCGCGAGTGCGGACTGGCGGTCGGCGACGGGGTGGAGGTCGACGCCGCGCTGCGCACGTCGGACCCGCTGATCTCCGCGGTCGGCGACTGCGCCTCGTTCCCGGCAGGCGACGGACGCCGCCGACGGCTGGAATCGGTCCAGAACGCCGCCGATCAGGCCCGCGTCCTCGCCGCCCGCCTCGCCGGGCGGACAGTGCCGTTCGACGCGGTGCCGTGGTTCTGGACCGAGCAGTTCTCGGCCAAACTGCAGATCGCCGGACTGCTGCCGGACCGCGAGACCGAGACGGTGCGCCTCGCCGGGGAAGACGCGTTCTCCGTCCTGCATTTCCACCGCGGCCGGCTCGCCGCGGTCGAGTCGGTGAACCGGCCGGTCGACCACGTCGCCTCGCGCCGCCTCCTCGCCCGCGATGCCTGCCTCAGCCCGGACGACGCGCGCGACCCGCAGTTCCGCCTTTCCGACGCGCTAGCCACCCGAACCGGTTGAGACGCTCGGCACCTGGACGTTTCCGCCAGTGCGGAGCGGGTAAACGGCCCGCATGCGGATCGTGATCACAGGCGCCAGCGGGAACGTCGGCACCGCGCTGTTGCGTGCCCTCGGACCCGGCCACGACGTCGCCGGTGTCGCCCGCCGGGTGCCGGATCGCGCCGCTGAGCCGTACTCGCGCGCGGAATGGCATTCGGTGGACATCGGCGCGCCGGATGCCGACGAGCTGCTGACCGGGATTTTCACCGGCGCGGACGCAGTCGTGCACCTGGCCTGGGCCATCTCCCCCGCCTGGAGCGACCCGCCGATGGCGCGCACCAACGAAGGCGGCACCGCGAACGTCCTGAAAGCGGTCAGCAAGGCAGGCGTCGGACAGGTGGTGTGCGCGTCGTCAGCAGCTGCCTACGCGCCGGAGCCGAACGACGAGAAAGTCACCGAGGACTGGCCCTGTCGCGGGATCGCGGCCAGCGCGTACAGCCGGGGCAAGGCGGATCTGGAAGACGCACTGGACCTGTTCACGTCCACGCACCCGGACGTCGCGGTCGCGTGGATGCGCCCGTGCGCGATCCTGCAACGGCGAGCGGCGGGGGAATTCACCCGGTGGCTGCTCCCGCCCGCGCTGCCGCCCCGACTGATCGGCGGCCGGTTCTCGCCGGTGCCGCTGTGGCAGGGTCTGCGGCTCCAGGCCGTGCACACCGACGACGTCGCCGAAGCGTTCCGGCTGGCCCTCGAGCAGCGCGCGGTCGGCCCGTTCAACCTCGCCGCCGAGGACGTGCTCGACGCCTCCGCCTTCGCGCACGCCGTCGGCGGCACCCGGATCGCGGTGCCGAAGCCAGTCGCGCGGACGGTCGCTCGCGCGGCATGGCTGGCCGGGCTCCAGCCGTTGCACCCTGGCTGGCTTGAGCTCGCTGATCAGGCCGCGCTGGTCGACGCGTCGCGGGCGCGGCTCGTGCTCGGCTGGACGCCGCGGTACAGCTCGGCCGAAACCGTCCAGGACCTGGTCGCCGGGATGCGCCGGAAGGACGGCGCGCCGTCGGCCCCGCTCGCCTCGTCGCGCCCCGGGCTGCTCGACCGCGCAAGGGCGCTGGGCAGGGGCCGTCCGACCCGCCAGTCGCAGGCCTGAGCCCGTGCACACCGCCGACGCGATCGTCATCGGGGCCGGGCACAACGGGCTCGTCGCGGCGAACCTGCTCGCCGACGAGGGCTGGGATGTCGTGGTCCTGGAGGAACAACCCGTTCCGGGCGGGGCCTTGCGCACCGAGGAGATCACCGCCCCCGGCTTCCGCTCGGACCTGTGCGCCGCGTTCTTCCCGCTCGGCGCGGCGTCCCCGGTGCTCCGCGGCCTCGACCTGACCGAGCACGGCCTGCGCTGGCTCCACGCGCCGGACGCGCTCGCGCACGTTTTCCCGGACGACCGCTGCGCCGTCCTCTCCCGCGACCTCGACCGCACCGCGGAATCGATCGCACAGTTCGCTCCCGGAGACGCCCGATCGTGGCGGGAGCTTTTCTCGCAATGGCAAGGATTCCGCGACGAATTCCTGGACGCGCTGTTCACTCCGTTCCCGCCGGTGCGCGCCGGTGCCCGGTTCCTGCGCCGCACCGGAACCGCCGAGGTGCTGCGGCTCGCGCGGATGCTCACGCTGCCCGCCCGCCGATTCGCCCGCGAGCGGTTCGAGGGCGAGGGCGCTCGACTGCTGCTGTCCGGAAACGCCGCGCACAGCGACCTTTCCGTCGACAACGCCGGAAGCGCGGTCTTCGGCTGGCTGCTGGGGATGCTGGCCCAGGACGTCGGATTCCCGGTCCCGGAGGGCGGGGCGAGCGAACTGGTGGCCGCGTTGGTGCACAGGCTCCGCTCCAAGGGCGGATCCGTCCATTGTGGAACACCGGTGACCGAGGTGCTGGTGGCGCGCGGCAAGGCGGTCGGGGTGCGCTGCGCGGACGGCGAGCCGATCCGGGCTCGCAAGGCGGTGCTGGCGGACGTCACCGCGGAGACGTTGTACGGCAAGCTCGTCGCACCGCGATGGCTGCCTTCGCGGTTGCTGGCGGATCTCCGGGTGTTCGAATGGGACAGTGCGACGGTGAAGCTCGATTGGGCGTTGTCCGAGCCGATCCCGTGGACCGCGAAGGACGCCCGCGGCGCCGGAACCGTCCATTTAGGATGCGATGAGGACGGATTGTCCGCTTTCGGCGCGGAATTGGCCCGGGACCGGGTGCCGGAGCAGCCGTTCCTGTTGCTGGGTCAGATGACGACAGCGGATTCGACGCGGTCTCCCGCCGGTACCGAATCCGTGTGGGCGTACACGCACGTCCCGCGCGGCAGCGACCGCGACACAGTGCGGCGACAGGCCGAGCGCATCGAGGCGACGGTGGAGCGCAACGCCCCGGGGTTCCGGGATTTGATCCTCGCCCGCCGGGTGCAGGGCCCGGCGGACCTGGCCGACCACGACGCGAACCTCGTCGGCGGCGCGATCAACGGCGGCACGACGGCGATCCACCAGCAGCTGTTCTTCCGTCCGGTGCCGGGACTCGGCCGGGCCGACACGCCGGTGGACCGGCTGTACCTCGCCGGCGCCGCGGCGCACCCCGGCGGCGCGGTCCACGGCGGGCCGGGCGCGAACGCCGCCCGCGCCGCGCTGGCCCGCGAGCACCTGCTCGGCCCGGGGTACGCCGCGGTGATCCGCGCGGCGAACCGCGCCGTCTACGGCTGACTCTCGCCGGTCCCCCGCCAACGCCCGAGCGCCAACGCCGCCAACCGCGCCAGCGACTCGCGGTTCCGCGGCCCCAGCACCAGCGCCAGCACGCTTTCCGGGACCAAACCGCCCGCCCCGCTCGTCACCCGCTCGGCCATCCGCACGATCGTCTGGCCCTCGCCGTCCGGAGCCAGCGACAGCTCGATCCTCGCCGTGCCGAGCGCGCCGCCCCGGGCTTCCAGTTCCAGCGAAACGCCGGGTTCGACCGCCAGCACCACCGTGGTGTCCTCCAGTTGGACCGGCCATCCGCCGACGCTGTGGTGGATCCGCGCGCCCGGCTGGGGCCAGCTCGCGTCGACGTCGCGGATGTGGCAGCTGCCCACCACCCAGCCGGAATAGGACCAGCCGTCCGCCAGCACCTCGAACACCGCTTCCGGCGGCGCGGGCACCGTCCGGCTCACTTCGACCATGCGTCTCCTCCTCGTTTCCCGCCGGATTCCCCCGGAGGAGACGGGCAAACTCCGGGCCGGGCCGCCGCCCGGACGCTAAGACGGCGAGCTTCGCGAACGCAGGTCGCTCCGAATTGATGAACCCCGGCCCCTATCGCGGGCCGCCGAGGGAGCGCACCATGGAGCCTGGCACCGACCGGACGCACTCCCCCCAACCCGAGCGGGAAGCAACAATGCCGAATTCACGGCCGAATTCACTGGCGAGTTCGCGGGTTCCCGGACCCGCGGCCGTCGAGGCGGCGGTGGCCGCCGCTCTCCTCGCGCCGGGCGCCTCCGACGCCCCGTTCTGGCACTGGCGCACCGGGTACCGCACCCTCCACCTGTACGCGGACCCGGCCCACTGGCGAGCCGCCAACGACTCCGCCGGGCGATGGCAGACGCTCGCCAGCGGCGCGGCCCTGCACCACCTCCGGGTCGCCTTCGCCGGTCTCGGCTGGGCCTGCACGGTGGACCGGCTGCCGTGCCCGCTGGAGCCGGGCCACCTGGCCGTCGTGACGCCGCATCCCGGCGAACCGGCTCCCGGAGAGACTGCCCTGGCGACGTCGATCGCCCGCCGCCGGGAGGATTTACGGCCGTGCGGCGGGCGGCCCGTGCCGTCGGACTGCCTTGACCGGCTTTCGCAAGCCGCCGCCCGCGAAGGCGCGGTCTTGCACCCAGTGGAAGACCGCGCGGTCCGCAGGTACCTCATGACCGCGCTCGGCGAAGGCGCGCGAGTTCCTGCTCAGCTGCCTCGGGAAGAGGCGTATGCGCGAAGCGCATCCCTGGCGGCTCCGCAAGGCGTCCTCGTCCGCGCAGCCGCGGGATACCGAATCCCCCGAAGCGAAGCCGAACCGCGAAGCGACGGCGCGACGCTGGTCGTCCTCAGCACGCCTGGTGACGATCACCTCGCGTGGCTGCGCGCGGGAGAGGCGCTGAGTTCGGTGCTGCTGACCGCCACCGTCCACGGGCTCTCGTCCGGCCGGTTGAGCCGGGCCAGCCGCCGGATGCGCGAGACGCTCGCGGAACGCGTCACGCTCGGGCACGCGCCCCAGGCGGTGCTGTGGGTGGGACGGCCGCCGGTCGGCGTGAAACGGCTCCAGCGGACGCGGTCGCACGCCAGCGTCGACGACGTCCTCGAACCGCTCCAGGCGCCGGCGCGGTACGGCGGCTGACCCGCTTCGCCCGCGGTCGGCGGAAAGTTCGGTCACCGCCGCGCCGTCCACTTCCCACTGTGCCGGATGGACGCGGCTCTCGCGCCGGTGCTTTAGAGTGGCACCGTGGCAGCGGAAACCGGCGAATTCCCCCGCGCCGAGCGTCCCGGGCGCCGGCCGGTTCTCTCCGATGTCGCGCGACTGGCCGGGACCTCGACAGCGGTCGTCAGCTACGTCCTCAACGACGGACCCCGTCCGGTGGCGGAAAAGACGCGGCGCAAGGTCGAGGACGCCATCCGGATGCTCGGCTACCGGCGCAACCCGCTCGCCGGCGCGTTGAGCGGCGGACGGTCCAATCTGGTCGGTTTGCTGGTGCCGGACACCGCGAACGCTTTCTTCGGCGAGATGTCGCGCTGCCTCGAGGCCGAGGGCCGCCGCCGGGGTTTGCTCACCCTGCTCGGCAACACCGATTACCGCCCGGGCCTCGCCGACGAGTACGGCGAAGCGTTCTCCGAACTGCGTCCACGCGGGATTTTCGTGACCACCGGCGAAAAGCCGCGGCTATCGACCGAAACGCCGTGCGTGTACCTGCAATGGGCAGCACCGGACGATTCGCCCAGCGTGGCGTTCAACGACTTCGACGGCGCGCGGCTCGTCACCGAACACCTGCTCGGCCACGGATACGAAGACATTCTGTGCGTGGCAGGCGAATTCGCGGTAGGACCGGCAGAAGGCCGCGAAGGCGGCTGGCGGCGGGCGATGGCGGACGCCGGGCTGCCCACCGAAGGCAGGCTGGTCCGGACGTCGTTCGACAAGGTCGAAGCGGGCCGCGCGGTACGCGAGGTGCTGACGAGCGGCCGCCGGATCCGCGCGGTCTACGCGACCACCGACGAGCAGGCGCTGGTGACCATCCGCATCGCGCACAGCCTGGGTTTGCGCGTGCCGGAAGACCTCGCGGTCGTCGGCTTCGACGGAACCCTCGAGGCCCGCCTCGGCGACGTCCCGCTCACGACGGTCCGCGTCCCGCTGGAGGAATTCGCGGTCCGGGCCTTCGACGCGCTCGACGGGCGTGGTGATTCGTCCGTGCTGGACGGAACGCTCAGCATCGGCGTGACCTGCGGCTGCGAACCCGGTGCCGCCGAGAAACCCGCGCACGCCAAAGCCACCGCAACCGGATAACCGCCCCGCCGCGGTCACCACGGCGGGGCGGTCCGCTACACCGCCAGGGTGTTGTGCTCGTCCGACGCGTACTCCGCGTTCAGCGACAGCGCGCTGAACCGGAACGGCCGGTCCACCCGGGTGAAGCCGAGCGGGCAATGCCGCGTGCCCGCGGGCAGGTAGACCGAACCGCTGGTCGTGATCACGTGGCGGACGCCCTCGATGTCGAGGTAGATCTCCGCGCCGAGGTCGTCCGGGTCCGCCGGGTTGTTCCCGTGCCAGATCAGGACCTCGTCGTAGTCGTGCTGGTGCTCCTTGACCCACTGCACGGGGGTGTCGCATTCGCTGATCCACGTGTAGGTGAGGTGGATCTTGCTCTCCGGGACCTCCTTCGCGCGCATGAGGGCGAGCGATTCGCCGACGTTGGGCGGTTCGACGACGCCCGCCGCGGCTCCCTCGTTGACGAGATCGTCGAGACAGTTGGGCATTTTCCTCACGAACAGACGCTCGTACGGGCTGGTCATGGGGCTGCTTCCTCCTCTGCTCCGCCGGACGTCGCGGTCCGGCCGGAGCTCACTCTAAACGATTAGCTTCTCCACTTGTAGACTCTTCCCTCGCGCCGGAACTGGCCGTACCCTGTGGCGACGCTCGGCATATCTAAACGCTTAGATTTCTGGCTTCCCTGGAGGTCCCCAGTGTCGCGCAGACCCCGATGCCTGCCAACCCTCCTGCTCGCCGTCGCGCTGCTCGCCGGCTGCAGCCCGCCGTACGACGCGGCCGCGGGCGGGCCGAACACGCTTCGCGTCGCCGTTTCCGCCGACGCGGGCGAGAGCCTCAATCCCTACGTCGGCACCCAGAGCCCGATCCAGGAGCTGCGCAGCTCCCTGCTCTTCGAGGGGCTCACCGCCTTGGACCCCGAGGGCAAAGCCGAATGGCGGCTCGCCACCGGGATGGCCTCGAACGCCGACCGGACACAGTGGACGATCACGCTGCGCCCCGGCGTGAAGTTCACCGACGGCACCGAATTCACCTCCGCCGACGTCGTGTCGAGCATCAAGTACCTGCGCGATCCCGCGCATGCCGCCCAAGGCCTTGCGCTGATCCAGATGATCGACCCCGGTTCGGTCCGGGCGGTGGACAAACTCACCGTCCGGGTCGGACTGACCGAGCCGTTCAGTCCGTTCAAGGAGATCTGGGCGAGCGTCCTGCTGCCAATGACCAAAACCGGTTCGGCACCGGCGAAGCCGATCGGCACCGGACCGTTCGCGGTCAAGTCGTTCGCTCCCGGCCGGGAGTCCACAGTGGAGCGGTTCGACGGTTACTGGGGCGAGAAACCGAAGCTCAGCGCGGTCCAGCTGATCGAGTACCAAAGCCAGCAGGCGCAGGCGAACGCGTTGCTGTCCGGGCGGGTCGACATCGCCTCGAACACGAGTCCGACGATCGCGAAGTCCCTCGTCGGCCGGGACGGCATCCAGTTGCTGGACAGCAAAGGGAACTTCAGCCTGCGGATCGGGCTCAACACCGCCGTCCCGCCGTTCAGCGACGTCCGGGTCCGGCAGGCTTTGCGGCTGCTGGTCGACCGGCAGCAGATCGTGTCCAACGTCTTCAGCGGCTACGCCCGGATCGCGAACGATTACGAGACCACCGCGCCCCCGTGCGCCGCGCCGGACATCCCGCAGCGCGCTCCGGACGTCGCGGCCGCGAAACGGCTGCTGGCCGAGGCCGGGCAGACCGATCTGGCCTTCGCGATCACCACCGACGGCCTGCTGCCGGGCATGTCGGAACTGGCGCAGGTCTT
The DNA here is from genome assembly GCF_004522315.1 of Amycolatopsis sp. CFH S0740. NCBI lineage: Bacteria > Bacillati > Actinomycetota > Actinomycetes > Pseudonocardiales > Pseudonocardiaceae > Amycolatopsis > Amycolatopsis sp. CFH S0740. Next base: position 63,050 of record NZ_SDLS01000041.1, read on the forward strand.
CGCGCAGAACGCCGCGCAGGCCGGGGTGAAGGTGAGCGTCAACGTGGTCCCCACGCCGGAACTGCTGGCGAAATGGGGCAAGTGGCCGGCTTACGTCGACTACAACCCGGTCCCCTACCTGCCGTCCGTGCTCGGCTCGCTGCTGCCGGACCGGATCGGCAACGGCGCGAACTGGAACGACCCCGCGTTCGTGAAGCTCGCCGGGAAGCTGTTCTCCTCGCCCGAGAAAGACCAGTGCCCGCTCATGAACCGGATGCACGAGATCGAGTACACGAGCGGCCCGAACATCACGCCCGCGTTCTCCGACGTGCTGATGCCGCACCGGCCGGCCGTGCGCGGGCTGGTGCCGGACGTGAACGGCCGCCCGCTGTCGTTCCTGACCGGGGTGACCGTCGGATGACCGCGCGATGGCTCGTGCGGCGGCTCGCGCTCGGCGTGCTCGTGCTGCTGCTGGTCTCGATCCTGGTTTTCCTGGTGACGCAAGCGTTGCCGGGCGACGTAGCCCGGATCGTGCTCGGCAAGGACGCCACCGCCGAGCAAGTCGCGGCGTTGCGGCATCAGCTTGGCCTCGACCAGCCGCTCGTGACGCAGTACGGCCGCTGGCTCGGCGGGCTGCTCACCGGCGACCCGGGAGTGTCGCTGCAGAACCGGGAGCCGGTCTCGGAAATCCTGGGACCGCGGATCCTGAACTCGTTCACCCTCGGCTTCATTTCGATGCTGCTGATCCTCCCGCTCTCGGTAGTCGCCGGAGTGCTGAGCGCCGCGCGCCGCGACAGTTTCGCGGACAAAGCGTTCGTCGCGGTCACGTCGCTGAGCATGGCGCTGCCGCCGTTCGTCGTGGGCATGCTGCTGATCGCGCTGTTCGCCACCTCGCTGCTCGGGGTGCTGCCGGGGGTTTCGGACATCCCGCCCGGCGACCTGCCGTGGTGGCATCCGGCGGAACTCGTGCTGCCGGTCGCCACGCTCGCGTTCATGGGGGTGATGTACTTGGGACGCCTCGTCCGCGCTTCGGTCATCGACGCGCTGGACAGCGAATACGTGCAGATGGCCGTCCTCAAAGGACTGAGCCGCCGCCGTATCCTGTTCCGGCACGCGCTGCCCAACGCGATCGCGGCGAGCCTGCTCGCCGCCGGTCTGGTCGCCGCGGTCACGATCACCGGCGTCGTGGTGGTCGAATACGTCTACTCGTACCCCGGGCTCGGCACGGCGCTGGTCAGCGCGGTGAACTCGCACGATCTGCCGGTCCTGCAGGCGTGCGTGCTCATCCTGGCCGCCACGTACTACCTGTGCAATCTCCTCGCGGACGTCCTCGCCGCGGCAGGGCGGAGCCGATGAGCGTCTCGGTGGTGCGCCGCGCGGCCCGGACCGGACGCGCCCGGCTGGGTCTCGGTTTGCTTGCTGTTACGGCATTTATCGTCATCTTCGGCCCATTGCTCGCACCGTGGCCGCCGACCGCCATCGTCGCTCCGCCGCTGGAGGGGCCGAGCGCGGAATTCCCGCTGGGCACGGATCTTCTCGGCCGGGACGTGCTCAGCCGCCTGCTCTCCGGAGGCGGCACCCTCACCTGGATGACGCTGCTGGCCACCGCCATCGGCGTAGTCCTCGGCGCACTCATCGGGCTGACCGCGGCCTACCGCGACGGGCTCGCCGACACCGTCCTCATGCGCGCGATGGACGTCGTGCTGAGTTTCCCGGAGACCATCTTCGTGCTGGTTTTCGTGGCCGCGTTCGGCCGGCACCCGCTGCTCACCGCGTCGCTCGTCGGGGTGGCGTTCGCGCCCGGCGTCTCGCGCGTGCTGCGCGGTGCGGCGCTGCCGGTGCTCGACAGCGAATATGTGTTGTGGGCCAAGGCGAACGGACTGCCCGGGCGGCAGATCGTCCTCGGCGAGGTGCTGCCCGGGGTGACGTCGCCGCTGATGGTGGAGACCGGAATGCGGCTGGTGTGGGCGGTCACCGCGATCGCTTCGCTGAACTATCTCGGCTTCGGCATCGCGCCGCCCGCTCCGGACTGGGGGCTCATGGTCAGCGAGAACCAGGACGGTCTTGCGGCCGCGCCGCTGCCCGTGCTGACGCCGATCGCGCTGATCCTGATGATGGCGCTCGGCGGCAACCTCGTCGCCGAGTCCGTCGCCCGGACGGTCAGCCGCACGGAAGGAAAGAGCTGACGTGACCGACCTCGTCAAGGAAGTCGTAGTCTCGGGTGTGACCGTCGAGGCCGCCGGGAACCCCATCGTCCGGGAGATCGGCTTCGAACTCGGCCGGGGCGAGGTCCTCGGCGTGGTCGGCGAGTCAGGGTCCGGCAAGAGCACGCTCGCGCTCGCGTTGCTGGGCTTCGCCAGGTCCGGCGCGAAGATCACGGGCGGACAGGTCGTGGTCGACGGGGTGAATCTGCTTTCCTTGCCCGCCGCGGAATTGCACCGTGCGCGAGGCCGGAAAGTCGCGTACGTGCCCCAGGATCCGGCGACCGCGCTGAACCCGAGCCTGCGTGTCTCGACCCAGCTGACCGAGGGATCGGGCCAGCCGCTGCCCCAGGTCCGGCAGTTGCTGGACACCGTCGGACTGCCCGGCGACGACGCGTTCCTGCGCCGCCGCCCGCGTCAACTGTCCGGCGGCCAGCAGCAACGGGTCGCCATCGCGATGGCCGTCGCCGCCGGGCCGCGGTTGATCGTGCTCGACGAGCCGACGACCGGACTCGACGTCGCCACCCAGTCCCGCGTGCTCGACCTGGTCCGGGACCTGTGCCGGACCCGCGACCTGGCGGCGATCTACGTGTCGCACGATCTCGCGGTGGTTTCCGACGTCGCCGACCAGGTGATGGTGATGTACGGCGGCGAGGTGGTCGAGCACGGCCCCGCCCGCGAGGTCCTGACCCGCGCCGCGCACCCCTACACCCGGGCTCTGCTGGCGGCCGTCCCCTCCGCAACCCACCGGCAGCGGCTGGTCCCCATCCGCGGCCGAGCGCCCGGTATCGACGATCCTCGTGCCGGGTGCGTCTTCGCACCACGCTGCGATCACGCCACGACCGCTTGCGGCACAACACATCCGGCGCTGACTCGCTCGGCTTCGGGCACTCTCGCACGGTGCATCCGCGCGGACGAAGTAGCTCAGACTGCGCGAAGCGTGCCGCGCGCACCCGAGCCGGACCCACCTGCCGCGGACCAAGCGGCGCTGTTATCGGTCTCCGGCCTGAACGCCAGCTACCGCGGACGACAGGTCGTCTTCGACGTCTCCTTCGACCTGCGGCCCGGCCAATGCCTCGCGGTCGTCGGCGAATCCGGCAGCGGCAAGACCACCATGTCGCGGTGCCTGGCCGGACTGCACACCGAGCAGCAAGGTTCGGTGATCTTCGAAGGCAAGCCAGTCCCGCCCGCCGCCGCCCGGCGAGATTCCCGTACCCGGCGCGAACTGCAGTACGTTTTCCAGAACCCCTATGGCTCGTTGAGTCCACATCGGACGGTCGAGGACGGTCTGCTGGTCCCCCTGCGGCACTATTTCGGCGTAACCGCCCGCGAAGGCCGCCGCCGGGCCCGCGCCGCACTCGACCGCGTCGAGATCCCCGCCCGGCTGGGCGGCCGCTACCCGGCGGAACTGTCCGGCGGACAACGCCAGCGAGTCGCGATCGCCCGGGCGCTGGTATGCGAGCCGAAACTGATCATCTGCGACGAGGTGACGTCCGCTTTGGACGTTTCCGTGCAAGCGTCCGTGGTGGAATTGCTGCGCTCATTGATGAACGACGGACCCTCGATGATCTTCGTGACGCATAATCTCGCGGTCGTGCGCAGCATTTCGGACGAGGTCGTCGTGCTCAGCGAAGGCCGGGCCGTCGAGTCAGGACGGACTGACCAGGTACTCGCCGCGCCGTCGCATCCGTACACGCGGAGCCTGCTCGCCGCAACACTGGAGGTCCCTACGAGCTGGCGCGGCGATAGCGGATGTGGGTGGTGAGCGGCGAATGCAGCACCTCGACGGGCTCGAAACCGAAGGATTCCACCCCGTCGAACATGCTCTCGCCCGACCCGAGCAGCACGGGCGCGATGTCGAGCGTGAACTCGTCGATCACCCCGGCGATCAGCGCCTGCCGAACCGTCGACGCCCCGCCGGCGATGTCGACGCCCCTGTCCCCAGCGGCTTCACACGCCGCTGCGTAGGCGGCGTCGAACCCGTCGGTGACGAAGTAGAACGTCGTCCCGCCCTCCATCTCGATCGGCTCGTGGTGATGATGAGTCAACACGAACACCGGCGCGTGATACGGCGGTTCGGCGCCCCACCAGCCGGACCAGTCCTCGTCCCAGTCGCCGCGGACGGGACCGAACATGTTCCGCCCCATCACATACGCACCCCTGGGCCGCATCAGCCACTCGCTGGCGGTCTTGTCGGCGTCGGTGGCGCGGGGGTCGCCGATGTGCCAGCCGTGCAACTCCACCCCCCGCTTGCCGAGCGGGTCCTCCCGGCTCTGCGCCGGCCCGGCGACGAACCCGTCCAGCGACATCGACATGTGACAGGTGGTGTCCGGCATGGCGGACCTCCCGAGTGATTGCGGTTTGCAAGCGGTTGGGAGGAAGATAGCACCGAGGAGGCGGGAACGCCATGCGTTGAGCGGGATCCGGTGCCGAGTCGGCTCAGTCAGCCAGCTTGCCCAGGAATGTGGTGGTGCGGTGCCAGGCGAAGTACGGCTCGGAAGCTTCCCGGTGCGCCCCGCAGCGACGACCGGCCAGGTGCTGCATGCGCAGTTTCAGGCTCCCGGCGGGAAGTTTGCCGAGTTCGACGGTCCGGATGCAGCCGGTTCCGTCGACCGTCACCCAACCCGCCTCGTAGAGGATGTCGCAGCCGAAGCTGCAGGCGAGCATGGCGATGTCGCGGAGATTCCGCCGTTCATCGTCGGTGCAGGCTGCGCGCTTCTTCACGTGCGCGGCAACCAGGAAGTCCACCGGGAACTCATCGCCGCACAACGCACACAGCGCAGAGGTGCGCTCGTTAGCGAGCAACCGGCGGAGCTTGCGCTGCTCGGTCCGGACTTTGACCTGCGCCCGCACGTCCAGCTCGCCGTAATGGACGTCCGTCGCGTCGGGTTCGGCGGCAGAGCTGTGCAACGTCACCGTTGCCGGGGAGGTGGTGGTCGTGACGTGCGGCAGCGTGGCAAGGACTGCCCCGACGAAAGCACTCCGGTGACCGAGTTCCTCCACGGAAACCTGGATCTTGCCGCGCGCGGTGAGCACGTCCAGCCCGTACTGGATGTCGACGAGGGGGACGGCCTGCCCGCCCGGGGACCGGTCGGTGCCCACCAGCACCGACCCGTCCTCGACATCGATGATCCGGTTCTCCTTGCCGGTGACCGTCCGGATCGTCTCGCCCTTGAGGCTGCGGAGCAGGTCGCCCACCAGTGCCTCGCTCGCCGAGGGTGCGGCGAGATCCGCCTCGAGCTGCGCCGCGTCGCCCGGCCCGCAACCCGGAACCTCCAGCCGCAGCTCGATCCGCTTCTGGTTGTTGCCCTCTTTCGCTGCGCCGTCTTTCAGGCCGACCCTCCCGGACGCCCGGGTGATCTGCCGCCGCACCTGCCCGATGTCGCGCTCTTCGGCCAAATGGATCGGAACCGGGACGATGCTGCGCTCTTCCTCCGGCAGGCGGTTGGCCTGCGACGACGCGACCACGCCGGAGACCACGACCGCTTGCCGGTCCCGAAGGCGGCGGAGCAACAGCGTCAAGGCCTCGTTGTACTGATTGTTGCGCGGCTGCGGCCCGGCGCTCCGGCCGCCTGCGCTCTCCATGACCAGGCTCAACCGCTCGCCGTCGGAAACCACGGAGAACTCCGCGTTCAGCTCATTGCCGTCGTCTTTGCGCGCAAACACGGGATCAGCTTTCCAGACCTGGCCGGCCGCCGTCGACGATCAGAACAGCGAACCCGCCCCGATCGCCGCACATACCGACAAGAACAGTCCGCCCACCGCGAAGCCCAGCGGTTTCTGCCGCCATGCCGTGTGCCGGTCCAGGGCGTACCACCCCGGGCCGGTCAGCAGCAATGCCAATGCCATCGCCGCGAGGGTCAGTTCCAGTTCGAATCCCGGGCCGCTGGTGCCGAACAGGCCGCCTGACCACTTGACCCGGACCGCGCTGATCGCCACGCCCAGCAGGCCTGCCGCGGCGAGCGGGGTCAGCAGGCCCAGCGCCAGCAGGACCGCGCCGGCGACTTCGGTGATGCCGGTCAGCCAGGTCAGGAATTCGATGTTGTGGCTGAACCCGTAGCCGCGCAACACGTTCTCGAAGTGTGCCATGCCCGCACCGCCGAACAGGCCGAAGACCTGCGTGAGCCCGTGCGCCCCCATCGCGACCGACAGCATCAGCCGCAGCACCAGCAGACCGAAGTCCAAGCCGCCATTCTCATCCGACCAACGGGACATGTTCGCCACGCCGGACACCCTAGCCATCCCGCGGGCCGGTCCCGGCGACCCACCGGACGTGTCGCGGAAACCGTCACGGCGCGGATGCGGCGCCCTCGGGCAGATAGCTGTCCCGGAAACCGAACGCGCTCGGCGAAGGTCCCTTCTCCCGCAGCAGTTCCAGCCGCTCGACGGCCTCCTCGACCGTCGGGACGTGCCCGGCGGGCACCCACCACAGCACCTGGAACGGCGCCTTCGGCAGTTCGAACCATTCCGACCGGCGGCGCAGCATGTCGAGGTGGCCGCTGCGGTAGACGTAGTCCCACAGCGCGTCGCGGCTCTCCCAGACCGACATGTTCACCAGGACGTCGTCGCCGAGCGAGGTCCGCAGCGAGGTCGCGTCGTTGCCGCCGTCCTCGACCAGGCGCCACACGAAGCCGGGCGCGTTGTCGGCGACCTCGTTCAGCGTGTCGAGCATCGACGTGAAGCCGTGCATCCGGGGGTCTTCGAGGGGATGTCTGAGGATGCCCACGTTGAGCTGGGCGAGGTGATGTTCGCTCACTCGTTCACCTCACCATCGCCGGACGCTCTATGTCAACTCTCATTATTTTTAGAAGACTCGACAACGACGCAGCACAGGCCCGGACGCGGATCCATCCGGGCGCGCAGGCCTTCGGCGTCGTCGAGCAGTCCTTCCAGCAGCGCCAGGTTCATGCCGCACACCAGCCCCGGATGCCGTTGCGAGAGGACGTGGAACGGGCAGTTGACGAGGCGCAGGACGTCGCCGTCCTCACGCGGTTCGTACCCGCGGGCGGCCAGCAGTTCCTTCGCGGCGGCGAGGTCTTCGACCGGACAAGCGGCGGCACGGCCCTCGCGGCGGGCGGCGGCCTGGAGTTCGGTATCGAGGCGGGCGACTTCGGCGACCTCGGCCAGCAGGTCGGCGGCGGTGCGGTAGTCGCGCGCCGGGACGGAGAACTGGCGTTCGGCTCCGGACCGGCGGTAGAGCTTCGCCGGGCGACCGGCGCCCGGGCCCGAACGTCCGCTCAGCCGCTTGCTTTCCGTCTCCAGCAGCCCGGCATCCACGAGTTTGTCGAGGTGGAAGGCGGCGAGCGTGCGCTGGATCCCGGCCCCCTCGGCCGCCTCGTTCCGGCTCACGTCGTGGTCCTGGGAAACCACGTAGTCGTACAGCCGCCGCCGGACCGGGTCCTGCAGGACGGCGATCGCCTCGATGTCTTCCACGCCGCCAGTCTAAGAACAACGACAATGCGCGTTAGAGGACGCCGTTCCCCTTCGCGCTCCTCCGCGACGAGACCGACCGGGGCGGCTCGGCGCGCATGTGGTCGCGGACGCGGGTCATGATGCCGCCCAGCGCATCCAGGTCCGAAGTGGACAGTGGGGCGAACAGCAACCGGCGGACGGCGTCGATATGCCCGGGAAGCACCTTCGCGACCAGCTCTCGTCCGGCGTCCGTGATGCCGACGACGGTGGCCCGCTGGTCGTCCGCACTGGGGCCGCGGGTGACCAGGCCCGCCTTTTCGAGCAGGCCCGCCTGGTGAGTCAGGCCGCTGCGGCTGTACACGACGCCGTCGGCCAGTTCCGTCATCGTGAGCGGTCCGGCGGAGTCGGCGAGCCGGGCGAGGAGTTCGAACTGCACGTAGCTGAGGTCGCCCTCGGCCCGCAGTTGCTGGCTGACGGCGTGCTGCAGCAGGCTCACCGCCTCCATGAGTGCGAAATAGGTGTTGAGCTGCTTGGGCTCCAGCGCGTCCGCCATGCCGCCAGTCTAGATGCTTCGAAGTCGAATCATTGTGGCCGTCCTCACGTCTCCGCGACTTTGCTTCGATATCGAAGCATACTCAGAGGTGCTTCGACTTCGAAACACATTACGGAGGATGTCATGAAGGCAGTGCGCTACCACCGCTACGGCGGAAGCGAAGTCCTGGCGCTCGAAGAGGCCGAGCGGCCGACGCCCGGCGAGGGGCAGGTGCTCGTCCAGGTCGCCGCCACCTCGTTCAACCCCGTCGACCTCGGGATCCGGGCGGGCGGCCTGCAGGAGGTGTTTCCCTTGACCTTCCCGCACGTGCCGGGCATCGAAGTCGCCGGGACGATCGCCGAGCTCGGTCCCCAGGTCGACGGACGTCGGGTCGGCGACCCGGTCGTGGCCTTCCTGCCGATGAACGCCGACGGTGCGGCCGCCGAGTACGCCGTCGTTCCCGCTGACGCGCTGGCGACCGCTCCGAAGACGGTCGAACTGCCCGACGCCGCCGCGCTGCCGGTCGGCGGATTGACTGCCTGGCAGGCGCTCTTCGACGACGCTCGCCTGCAAGCGGGCCAGACCATCCTGATCAACGGCGCAGGCGGAGCGGTCGGCGGCTTCGCCGTTCAACTCGCCCATCAGGCAGGCGCGACGGTGACCGCGACCTCGAGCCCGCGCACCGCGGAACGCCTCCGCGACTACGGCGCCGACCGGATCATCGGGCACCTCGACTTCGCTTCCGACGCCGTCGACGGAGCGCCGTTCGACGTCGTGCTCAACCTCGTGCCCACCACCCCGGAGGAGACCGCGGCGCTCGCCGGCCTGGTCGCCGACGGCGGAGCGCTGGTCAGCACCACCACTCCCCCGCCGGAGAATCCCGGACGCGGCATCCGGACCGCGCGGGTATTCGTCGCCAGCAACGCCGGGCAACTGGCCGAACTCGTCGAACGCGTCGACGCGGGGACGTTGCGGATCACCGTCGCCGACCGGCGGCCGCTCGCCGATCTCCCCGCAGTGCACGAAAAAGCAGCCTCGGGACGGCTCGTCGGCAAGACCGTCCTCACTCCATGAGAGAGTCCCGGTTCGAGCGCTGACCCCAGCGCTCGAACCGCTTAGCTCCGGACCTTCGCCAAACCGGCCGGAGTCGCACCGAGCCACCAACGCGGGTCCGCCGTCCCCTCCGTCGTGCGGCCGTCGCGGTGGACGAAGAACCGCTCGTCCCGCCCGAGCGCGTCGACGCGGGGACGTTGCGGATCACCGTCGCCGACCGGCGGCCGCTCGCCGATCTCCCCGCTGTGCACGAAGAAGCAGCCTCGGGACGGCTCGTCGGCAAGACCGTCCTCACTCCATGAGAGAGTCCCGGTTCGAGCGCTGACCCCAGCGCTCGAACCGCTTAGCTCCGGACCTTCGCCAAACCGGCCGGAGTCGCACCGAGCCACCAACGCGGGTCCGCCGTCCCCTCCGTCGTGCGGCCGTCGCGGTGGACGAAGAACCGCTCGTCCCGCCCGAGCGCGTCGACGCGGGGACGTTGCGGATCACCGTCGCCGACCGGCGGCCGCTCGCCGATCTCCCCGCTGTGCACGAAGAAGCAGCCTCGGGACGGCTCATCGGCAAGACCCTCCTCACTCGCTGAAAGCCCCGGTTCGAGCCTGCGCCAAACGGGCCGGAGTCGCCCCGAGCCACCAACGCGGGTCCGCCGTCCCCTCCGTCGTGCGGCCGTCGCGGTGGACGAAGAACCGCTCGTCCCGCCCGGGCGTGTCGAACTCCCCGTCGAGACCGCGCGTCAGCCACTCCGCGCCGAAGGCGAAGACCTCCGCTGCCGTGCCGCCGAGAGGGTGGAATTCGTCCTCGTAAACCCGCATCTCCTTGGGCGCACGGATCTTTTCGTAGGTCTCGAGCGCGCTTTCCACCGGCGTCAGCTCGTCGAATTCGCCGATGCCGAGCAGCACCGGGCAACGAATACTGGTCACGAGGTCGCCGAGCGGCATCTTTTCCTTCAGGTCGCGGTCGAACGCCGCTTCGTCGGTGTAGCCCGCCATGTACAGGTAGTTGTTCTTGAAACTCGGCTGCGCCCGCTCGAAAATTGTCTCGAAATCGCCGGACACCGCTTCGAACGCGGCGACCGCGCGCAGGCGGGTGCCGGGCATCGCCGCGGCGCGCAGGGCCCAGTACCCGCTCATGCTGATGCCGAACATGCCGATCCGGTTTTCGTCCACTTCGGACAGACCGGCGAGGTACGCGGCATAGGTTTCGAGGGCGCGCTCGTAGTTGTCCAGGGTCACGGTCAGCCCGCGCGCCCGCGTCTCCCCCTGCCCCGGTCCTTCGATGGACAGCGCCACGACTCCGCGCGAGGTGTAGTAACGCTCGGCCGCGAAGATGTAGTCCTCCTTGATCATGTCCATGCCGGGGCCGAGAATCACCGCCGGGGCACCGGAAACCGGCTGTGCCGGCAGGTGCAGGAGAGCGAAGATCTTGCCGCCCTCGAAGTCCAGTTCGACCCGGCGGACCGTGTTGCCCCGAAGCTCTCCCAGCCGTGCCACGCACGAATCGCAGCGTTCGCGGAACTTCGCCTTGCGTCCGTCGGCGGAGTCGAAGATCGAGTACTGCGCACGGCCGTACATCACCGCCGCCCGCAGGTACAGGTCCGACGCCGTCCTCCGGTAGCCCAGCCGCTCGTGGTGCGCGGCCCGCTCCTCCGCCTGTCCCGCGACGACGGCCCACGCCTTCGGCAGCATCGCTCCGGCGCGGACCATCGCGAACACCTTGTCGAAGTCGGCGTGATCGTGCCCGAGCTGTTCGAGCGTGCCCTTGCCTTCCGGGTGCAGCGCGTCGAAGCCGCCCTGCGCCAGCGCGATGTCCAGGGCCCAGCTCTGCCCGGCCGAACGTGTCGTCATGCCCGCCTCCTCAAATAACTAAGTACTTAGCTAATGTGCCACGGCTAGACTCCGCGCGGCAAGGAATGCGGCGGGCACCACAGGAGAGAAGACCCGATGGGCGACGAGGCGATCACCCGGCTGGCACGAGCCGCTTACCGGCTCAGCGCGGCCGATTCCCGGCTGCGCGGCCGCGCGACCCGCAGCGCCGAAGCCCTTTCGCTCGCGCACGCCCGCGCGCTCAAGAGCCTGGCCGAACACGGGCCGATGACGGTCAACCAGCTCGCCGGGCACGTCGAAACGACGGGGGCGGCGGTCACCCAGCTGGTCAACGGCCTGGCCAACGCCGGTTACGTCACGCGCGAACGGGCCGCCTCCGGGGACCGGCGCACGTCGATCGTCGCGTTGACCGACGCGGGCCGCCGCCGGCACGAGGAGCGCGAGCAGCTCCTCGCCGCCGGATTGCACGAGCTCACCGAAGACCTCGACGAGCAGGCGATCGACGCCGCGGGCACGGTGCTCACCCGGCTGGCCGACCTGTACGACCGGCTCTGACCCTCGCGGCAGCCTCTATCACGTGATTGAAACGGCTGATAGAGTCCGCGGCATGGGCAGCGAAGCCGCTCGGAGCCCCGCTCGCGGGGAGGCGACCGAGCAGCGCCTGATCGCCGCCGCGGAACGGCTTTTCGCCGAGCACGGCGTCGGCGCGGTGTCGCTGCGGGCCGTGATGCAGGAGGCGCGGACGAACGTCGCGGCGATCCACTACCACTTCGGTTCCCAGGAAGGCCTGCTCGACGCGGTCCTGCGCAGCCGGCTCGACCAGGTGACCGGCGAGCGGAACGCGGTGCTGCGGGAATCCCCCGGAAAAGACGCCACCGCACGGGAATTGGCCCGCGCGTTCGTGCAGCCGGTGGTCGCGGTGCTCGAATCGGGCGGCGAATGCTGGATCCGGCTGGTCGGCCGGCTGCTGGCGACCGGCGGCGACGGGCTGGACGCGGTCGCCGAGTCGTTCTTCGAGCGCAACGCCGCGTTCGTCGCACAGCTGGACCGGCTGTGCCCCGGAATCCCCCGCCGCACGCTCGATTTCCGGCTGTCCCAGGCGATGACCGTGACGCTGAACGTCCTCGGCGACGTCGGCCGCACCCGCCGCCTGCACGGGCCGGACGCGGCGGACTGGACCACCGGCCAGATCGTCGGCGACCTCGTCGACGTCGTCACCTCGATACTCGCCGGCCCGCCCGGGGCCCGCCGCAGGAAGTGAGGAACCGATGGGAACCAACCAGCGAGCGCAGATCGAGATGAGTCCCGAGGAGGTGTCGGCCTACCTCGCCTCGCAGCGCACCGCGACGCTGGTCTCGCTCGGCCCCGACGGGCACCCGCACGCGGTCGCGATGTGGTACGCGGTCGTCGACGGCGTGCTGTGGTTCGAGACGAAAGCCAAGGCGCAGAAGGCAGTCAACCTCCGCCGCGACCCGCGCGTCACCGTGCTGATCGAGGACGGCCTGACCTACGACGTCCTGCGCGGCGTCTCGCTCGAAGGGCGCGCCGAGGTCGTCGACGATCCGGACGCGCTTTGGGCGGTCGGGGTCAACGTGTGGGAGCGATACCACGGCGAGTACACCGACGAGGTGAAGCCGATGGTGGAATTCATGCTCCGCAAACGGGTCGCGATCCGCGTCGACGTGGAGCGGGTCCGGTCCTGGGACCACCGCAAACTCGGGCTGGACCCGATGCCGCTCGCCGGATCGACCGCCCGCTGACGCGCTCGCCCGCCAGGAGGTCACGATGGGACGCTTTTCCCTTCCCGCACAGGCGCCGAAAGGCCTGGACTCGCCGGTGACAGCGGCGCTCATGAAATACATGTCCCGAATACAGGTCAAAGTCTTCACCCTGACCAACGGCCGGATCGGCCACAACTGGCGCGTCGGCGCGGGTTTCCGCAAGCCCGTACCGACGCTGCTGCTGGACCATCGAGGCCGCAAGTCCGGGCGGCTGTTCACCACGCCGCTGCTGTACCTGCGTTCCGGCGACGACCTGGTCGTCGTCGCCTCCCAGGGCGGGCTGCCGAAACATCCGCAGTGGTACTTCAATCTGCGCGCGGAACCGGAGACCCGCGTGCATCTCAAGGGCCGCCGCGACGTCCCGGTCACGGCGAGAGTCGCGTCGCCGGACGAACGACGCGAACTCTGGCCGCGGCTGGTCGACCTGTACGCGGATTTCGCGAAGTACCAGGATTGGACGGAGCGCGAGATTCCGGTCGTGGTGCTTGCCCCGCGTCAGGCCTGATATTCGCGGAGGAGGCCGCGGCTGATGATGGTTTTCTGGATTTCGCTG
>NZ_SDLS01000042.1:0-72156 GCF_004522315.1 Amycolatopsis sp. CFH S0740
GCTTGACAAACAAAACCCAGGGATGTCTTCACGGACCTCATCGAGAGAGGCAGCACGGCGGGTCTCCTCGGCTGGTGCTCCGCGGGGCCTTGACCAGCACGGCTACCGCCGACCCACCGCACACCACGCAGCCGGGGAAACCTCAGTGAGGCCGTGAGCCCCACCGCCCAGCCGTCGGGCGCCGCACTGCCGGAAATCTCATTGGTGGGCTAGTTCCACCGCCCGGCCGCCGCACATCGCGCTGCTGGGGAAGCCTCAGTGGGGCCGTGAGTCCCAGGGCCTGGCCGTCGAACATCGGACTGCCGGGAAACCTCATTGGGGTACAAGTCCTGCCACTCAACTGCCCATCGCCGCGCTGCCGGGGGAACCTCGTCGGGGCACTAGCTCCGCCACCCAGCCGCCGCTCACCGCGCTACCGGAAAGACCTCATTGGGGCGCGAGCCCCACCATCCAACCGCCGCCGTTGCACCCAAAGCATCGAGGCGCCCAGCCCCTCCCGCGCACCCCGATACGAAGCCTCTCTGCGGTCGGTGGGTGCTTGTCAAGGCATCTTTCCCGCCTTGACAAGCACCCGCCGACCGTCAGCACAATCAAGCTTCGGGGTGCCCCACGCAACCAAGCCGGGCCAATATCGCCGCCAGGCGACGAGCCGAGACCCCCCGGGAGATCAGACACCCCCAGCAGGCACAAGCAACGCATTAACCGCCGCAGTACGAATCGTAGACGCCACACTCTCCACATCCAGCCCGCTATTAAACTGCGGCACCGAATTAATCATAGAAAAAACAGCATGCGTCAACACCCGATTCTGCGCATCCGACAAATCCGGCCGCAACCGCTCCACCAGCGCACTCCACTCCTCGGCATAGAGCCGCATCATCCGCCGCATCCGATGCCGCTCCTCCTCGGGCACGTTGTGCTCATTCTTCAAGAACACCAACGTAGAAGGCACATTCTGCAGACTCCGCGTAACGTGATAGTCGATCATCGCCTCGAGCGCCTTACGCGGATCAGTAACCTCCGCAGCAGTCTCGCGCGCATTGGCCAGCAAATCCTTCAACGGATCCTCGAGCACCGCGATCAGCAACGCCTGCTTGCTGGGAAAATGCCGGTAAAGAGCAGGCCCGGTAACGCCAGCCCGCGCACCGATCATCTCGGTGGTGACCGCGTCGAAAGCCCGCTCGTGGAACAACTCGCCGGCGACCTTGATCAGCGTCTGCCTGCGCGAGGAACGCGGCGACGCGGCGCGAGATGAGCTCGTCATGACCCGAGTCTAGGTGAGAGGCCGATAACGAGCCGCCGCGTGCTCCGCCAGCAGGTCCGCGACCCCGCTGAGGCAGGCAAAGCCCAGGTCGGAAGACATCCCGCGCGGATCGCCGAGCACCCCGTTCGGAGCAACCGCCTTGACGCCTCCGGTTAATACCCGAGCCAGCAGGGCATCGTCCATCGGCTCAGCAAGACCAGGAGCGACCCGATCGGCACGCACCGACTCCGGCCGAAGTGCGAGCATGATCGAGCTTTCGGCGACATCAGCGTGTCCGCCGACTTGGCTGGCTAGATCGGCGACGGCAGTGCGCCAGGCATCGAGAACCGCGGCCGAGTCGGCGAACGCGACCACATCCAGCTCAGCGGTCAGACGAGAGGGGAGCTTTGCCTCGATCTCGCTCAGCAGCGGATAGTTGCCGATGTGCGCGGAGAAGATCAACACCCGCCGAAACCCATGTACAGCAAGGCTTTCGCAGCAGTCGAAACAGATGGCTTCCAGCGTTTCGGGCCGCACCGACAACGTCCCCGGGAAGCCGAGATGATGGGCGGAGCAGCCAAGGCGCACGGTCGGCAGGACGAGCGCATCGCCGAGCCGCTCCGCCACGAGCACGCCCAGCCGGTCGGCATGGTCGCTGTCGACCGACAGCGGCAGGTGCGCGCCGTGCTGTTCGGTAGCTCCCAGCGGGAGGATCGCGGTCCGCATGCCGCTCGCCAGCGCGTCGGCGACTTCGGGCGAGGTCAGGTGCTCGATCCGCAGCTCGCTCATGCGCTCCTCCAAGCAAAGTTAGTAGCAAGTAACACGTTTCCTCCACGAGAGAGCCTTGACCAAGGGTTGTCTGCGTCTTATGTTATCGACCAATAACATCGGCTGGAAGGGGCGATCATGGACTTCATCCTCATGTCGGAGGGGGACACCCCGGTCGGGCTCACCCACGAACACCGCTACCGAGAACTGGTCGAGGAGGTGCTGCTCGCCGAGCAGGTCGGCTTCGACGCGTTCGGGAGTTCCGAACAGCACGTCGCCATCGGGACGGCGACCGTGTCCGCGCCGGAGGTGCTCTATCCGTACCTGATGGCGCTCACGAGCCGGATCCGCTTCATCCACCTCGTGACGCTGCTGCCGACGCGCATGAACCACGCGCTGCGCGTCGCGGAACGGATCGCGACCGAGGACATCCTGTCCAACGGCCGGATCGAACTCGGCACCGGCCGCGGCAACACGACGCTCGCGCTGCGGGCGTTCGAGGTGGACCCGACGGAGAACAAATCCCAGTGGCGCGAAGGGATCGAGCTGATCCGCCGGGCGTTCCTCGACGATCCGTTCTCCTTCGTGGGCGAGCACTACAAGATCCCGCCGCGCAGCCTGGTGCCGAAGCCGTTGCAGGCACCGTATCCGCCGATCTCGGTCGCCGCGGGCAGCCCGAGTTCGGTCGAAACCGCCGCCGCGATGGGCATCGGCGCGATCATGGGCGGGTTCTACCTCGGCTACGACCTCGTGGAGAACATGCTGAAGCTCTACGACGAGACCCTCGCCGCCACCACCCACCCGTACCCGATCACGCCGCGCAAGATGGTGCTGGTCAGCGGCGGCATGCACTGCGCCGAAACGACCGCGCTGGCCCGCGAACAGGCCCGGCCACTGTTCGAGATGTCCAAGCTTTCCACCGACGCGTACGGGCGGCTGGCGAAGCTCTCCCAGGACTACGCCTACATGGGTGCGATCAACGACGTCGATTTCAGCGACGAGGAGTACCTGTTCGAGCGCTCGCAGGGCTTCCTCGTCGGCGACCCGGAGCATTGCGTCGAGCACGTCCAGCGGTACGCGGACATGGGCGTGGAGTCGCTGGTGTTGCGAGTGGACAGTCTCCCGCACGACCAGTTGATGCGGTCGATCGAACTGTTCGGCAAGTACGTGATCCCGCGGTTCAAGCATCCGCGCAACGTGGTGCGCCCTGCCGACGACGTGCTGGCCGGCATTCGCGCCGCGCGTCCGGCGCACGAGGAAGCGCTGCGCCGGTTCCAGTCCGAGAACCAGACCGCGGAGGCAGTCCGATGAGCGATCTTTACCAGCACGGCAGCGGAAACGTGCTCGTCGAGCGCCCGGCCGACGGCGTCCTGTTGATCACGATCAACCGGCCCGAGCGGTACAACGCGCTGCTGATGCCGATGTTCGACGAGCTGAGCGAGATCTGGGCCGACGTGGAGCGCGACGACGAGACGCGGGTCGTCGTGGTGACCGGGGCGGGCAAGGCGTTTTGCACCGGAATGGACGTGCGCGAACCCGATCCGACGCCGGAAGCGGCGCTCGCGATGCTGGAATCCGAGCGCCGGCGGATTTCGACGGTGCTCCGGATCGAAAAGCCGATCATTTCCGCGATCAACGGACCGGCGGTCGGTTACGGCCTGTCGACGGCGTTGCTCGCGGACATCAGCATCGCCGCCGAAGACGCGGTGCTGATCGAGGGCCACACCAAGGTCGGCGTGACCGCGGGCGACCACGCCGCGTTGATCTGGCCGCTGCTGGTCGGGATGGCCAAGACGAAGTATTACGTGCTGACCTCGGAAAAGCTGACCGGAGCGGAGGCTGAACGGATCGGGCTCGTGAGCCTGGCCGTGCCTCGCGAACAAGTGCTCCCGCGTGCCTTGGAGGTCGCCACTCAGCTCGCGCAGGGATCGCAGCAGGCGCTCCGGTTCACGAAACGCGCGCTCAACATGTGGCTCACGAATGCGTTGCCGCAGCACGAGTTGTCCGGTGCGCTGGAAATTCTCGACTTCGCCGGAGCGGATTACCGGGAAGCGCGCCAAGCGTTCCGGGAAAAGCGTGCTCCGGTTTTCCCGTCCGCTTCCGGCGTACCGGCGACATGACCACCGCTTCGCTCAGCGGCGTCCAGTTGTCCGGGGAAACGGACGGCGCGGTGGTCCTGACCCTGTGCCGTCCGCCCGCGAACGCGCTCAGCAACTCGCTGATCAGCCGGCTGGCCACGACGCTGGAAGACCTCGCCCATGGCCCGAACGCTCCCGCCGTCGTCCTGACCGGCGCGGGCGACCGGTTCTTCTGCGCGGGCGGCGACCTCAAGGAAGCGGTCGGTTACGACGCCGAGTCGATGGCCGAGCGGATGACCGCGTTCCATGCGCTGCTCTGCGCACTGGAGAAGTATCCCCGGCCGCTGGTGTGCGCGGTGAACGGATGGTGCGTCGGCGGCGGGATCGAGATGGCGTTGTTCTCCGATTTCGTTTGCGCGTCATCGCGAGCGCGGTTCGTCTTCCCTGAGGTCGACCACGGAATGTTGCCTGCGGTGAAAGGGATCGCCCGGGTCCGCGAGGTGCTGGGCGACCGTGGCGCCCGGCGGCTGTTGCTGGGCGGGGAATCCGTCGACGCGCCCGAGGCGAAAGCGCTGGGCATCGTCGACGAAGTGGTTGAGCCGGGGGAGTTGCTGGAGGCCGCGTCCGCACACGCACGCGCGGCGGCGGCGAAACCGCCCGCGGTGTTCGCGGCCCTGAAACTGGCTCTCCTCCAGGAAACCGCCGGCTGGCCGGACGAGAAACAACTACGGGGCACGGCCGCCGATGCGCGAACAGTTTTCACCGACCCTGCCGCACGAGCTGCCCGGGAGGCATGGAATGGCTGACGTATCGCACGATCTGGACCCGGCCGTCTTCCGTTCGGCGCTGTCCCGTTTCCCGTCCGGCGTCACGATCGTGACGACCCGCGGCGAGGACGGCACGCTGCACGGATTCACCGCGAGTTCCTTCGCTTCGCTGTCGCTCGATCCGCCGCTGGTGCTCGTGTGCCTCGACCGGGGCGCGACGTGTTTCCCGGTCTTCATGGCGGCCGAGCGGTTCGTCGTGAACGTGGTGACTCCCTCGCACGCCGAGCTGGCGACGAGGTTCGCCACGAAGGGCGAGAACAAGTTCGCGTACGGGAGCTTCGAGTTCGACGACCAGGGCCATCCGCTCCTTCCGGACGCGGCGGCGATCCTCCGCTGTGAACTGGAGCAGGCGGTGCCCGGCGGGGATCACGTGATCCTCATCGGCCGGGTGCGCGAGGCGCGGGTCGGCGGCGGGCGGCCCGTGACGTGGTACCGGGGTGACTTCCTCCACCTCGGCGAGCGTGCCGCGTGAGCGCCGCCGGAGCACGGCTCGCGGCGGGAAGAGAGGGCAGGGCATGGAGCTGACCGAGTTCGAACCGGAGCGGACGCTGCCGGGCCTGCTGCTCGACCGCGCCCGCCGCGAGCCGGACGCCGTCGCGCTGCGGTATTCGCGCGGCGGGGCGATGCGGGCGATCACCTGGCGGACCTACCTCGACCGGGTGCGCGAACTCGCGTTCGGCCTGGTCGCGCAGGGGGTCCGGCACGGCGACCGGGTCGCGGTGATGAGCAGCGCGCGGCCGGAATGGGTGTTCGCCGCGCTGGCGGTGCAGAGCGTCGGCGGGGTCGTGATCGGGGTGTATCCGACCAACTCGCCTGCCGAGATCGAACAGGTGCTCGCGCACAGCGAGGCGGTCGCGTTCATCGGTGAGACGGAAACGGAACTCGCCAAGGTCGCGAAGATCGCCGGGAACACTCCGGACCTGCGGCTGGTCGCCGGAATCGAGGCGGCCCCACCGGACCTTCCCGCGGGGATCACCGGCGTGAGCTGGGACGACCTGCGCGCGGCCGGGGAACCGGACGCGTTGGCCGAGCTGATCGCCGCCACGACGCTCGACGACCCGGCCGTCCTCTTCTACACGTCCGGCTCCACCGGGGTTCCCAAGGGCGTCACCCATTCCCACCGCACGCTGCAGCACGCGATCCAGAGTGTCATCGGCCTGTACCCGGAGAGCCGGACCGCGCGGCACGACGTCGTCGGGTTCCTGCCGCTGGCGCACGTCGCGCCCGCGGTACTGCTCGTTTTCACCCCGCTGCACACGCGGTTGGTCGTGACCTTCTGCCGGATCGAGGACTACGGCGAGGTGCTGCGTGCGGTACGGCCGACGGTCGTGCTGTGGCCGCCTCGTTTCTACGAGAAGCTCGCCGCCGAGCTGATCGCCCTCGCTGAGTCCTGGACGGGAATCCGCCGCCTCGCGTACCGGGCCGCGATGCGGATCGGCCGCCGGATGGCCGAGCGGCGGTGGTCCGGCCGTCGTGCGCCGGTGCCGCTGAGGATTGCTTACGCTGCCGCGGTTCGGGCAGTTTTCGTTCCGCTGCGGGCAAGTCTCGGCATGGACCGGCTGCGCGTCGCGTGGACGGCTTCGGCGGCCATGCCGGAAAGCGTCGTGGCGCTGTGGCAGATCTGGGGCCTCGACCTGCGCGAGAACTACGGGCTCACCGAGACCGGCGGGTGCCCGATCGGGCAGTTCGGGCAGCCGTTCCCGCGTCCGGGGCGGATCGGCCGGGAGTTCGCGGACCCGCGCTACCAGGTGAAAATCGCCGCCGACCGGGAGATGCTGATCCGCGCGCCGTTGCTGTTCAGCGGGTACTGGCGGAACCCCGGGGAAACCGAAGCGGTCTTCGAGGACGGCTGGTTCCGCACCGGCGATCTGATGGAGCGGACCGCCGACGGGGACATCCGGCTGATCGGGCGGAAGAAGGACGTGATCATCACCCGGGGCGGCAAGACCGTCGACCCGCAGCCGATCGAGATCCGGCTGAAGGAGAGCGTGCTGATCGAGGAAGCGATCGTGGTCGGCGACGGGCGGAAGTACCTGACCGTCCTGATCGAACCGGGTGCGACCGCGAGCGCGGAGCTGGACGGGCGCTTGCGGGCCGAGGTGGAGCGGGTCAACGCGGACCTCGCGCGGGCGGAGCAGTTGAAGGATTTCCGGGTGCTGCCGCGGCCGTTGGAAGCTTCGCGAGGCGAGCGGACGGCGAACGGGAAGGTCAAGCGCGCGGCGGTCGTGGGTTCGTTCGCGGGGCTGATCGACGAGATGTACGACGCGGACGACGACGCGGCGATCGCGGACCACGTACGGAGGCCGCGCTAGGCGAGCCGCAGCGGGACATGGTCCCGCTGCGGCTCTGTTACTGGGGTCCGTAGACGACGATGGTGTTGCCCCACGGATCGCGGGCTACTGCACGGACTTCGTGCGGGCCCTGTTCCGCTTGCCGGACAACGGTTCCACCACCGGCGACCAGCGCGGCCAGCGCGGCGGTGACGTCAGGCACCTTGAACGACGCGGCCGGAACCCCGTCGGTGACGTCTTCTTCCGGACCGGCGAGGGCGAGGGTCGTTCCGCCCGCGTCGAGGGCTGCGTAGCGGTCTCCGTCGACGAATTTCGCGGACAGGCCGAAGGTCGTGGCGTAGAACCGCACGGCTGAGCTGACGTCGGCGACGGGATGCAGCACGTTCCCGATCTTGGCCGGTTCCGGGGATTCGTTCACCAGTCGAGCCTAACCCGCATGATCCCGGAGCGGGCGGGTATGCCGGAGGGAGAACCCGAGGAAGGGAGCGCCATGTCTGACGTCCGGGAGTATTTAACGGAAGTCGAGTACCCGTGCGAGCGCGACGAGCTCCTCCGCCGGGCCGCCGCGAAGGGGGCGGGCGACGACGTCATCGGGCATCTCGGCAAGCTGCCCGAGCAGCGGTACGAGAACCTCGACGCGGTGCACCGGCTGCTCGGCGACGACATCGACCCGCACGGGTGAGGGCGCCTCAGTCCGCGACGCCTTTCTTCTGGTCGATGAACGTCTGCCGCTCCGGGGTGACCTGGAGGATGACGCGTTCGGACTTGATCGCGTCCGGCGGGTAGTCGCCGCCGGTGTACTTGCGGGCGAGCTGGTCCACCTGCGACCGCGCCCGCTCGCCGGTCTCGATGCCGGTCACGCGGCCGCGGACTTCCGCGTACCGGTACGGGTCCTGCTCGTCGCGGATGAGGACGGTGATCCGGTCGTCGCGCTCGACGTTGCGGTACTTCACCCGGTGGGTTTCGGTGTTGAGCACGATCCTGCCGTTCTCGACGTGCACCCAGATCATCTGCGTCTGCAGCCTGCCGCTCGGCAGCACCGTGGTGACCGCGGCGAAGTTCTTGCCGGTGGCGAGCTCTTCGGTTTCGGGCAGCAGTTTCGGGCCGTCGGCGGTGCTGGCGGGCACGGCAACTCCTCACGGTCGACGTCACGGGCCGCCCTGCGGGTAGCCCGGCTGACCGGCGGGTAAACGCGACGTCAGAGCCAGACCAGCCCGGCGAGGACGGCGACGCCCGCGAGCAGCCACGCCACGTAGTCGCCGACCTGGCCGGAGTGCGCGCGGTGCAGGACGGTGAGGGCTTCGTGCACTGGTTTCGGGGCCCGGCGTCGCGACCACAGCGCGAGTGCGGTGGCGGCGAGGGTGAGGACGGCGGTCGCGGCGGCGGACAGCAGGCCGGGGCCGGTCCAGGACAGTTCGGGCGCCGTCGCGGGGAGTGGCGACGGCAGTGTCGGCAGGACGTCGTGGAGGTAGCCCGCTCGGTCGACCGCCTGCGCACCGGCGGCCGCGGCGACGTCGCGGATCCACGGCACGATCCCGGCGGCCAGCGCGAAAGCGAGCAGGACGACGATGGCGGCCAGCATCGGGATCGGGGTGCGTTCGATCGGCCGGCCGGTCTCGGGTTCCTCGCCGGAACCGGGTGTCGTGTCCTCGGAATCGTCGTCGGGCGGCCTGCCGAGTCCGAAGTAGACTCGGAGCCCGGCGCGCAGCACCGCCGCGGCGGTCAGGGCGGAAATGATCGCGAACACGATCATCAGCCACTCCGGACCGGCGTGTTCGGCGGCGTCTTTGCCGAGCGCCAGGCCGAACGGCGGCAGCCCGGCGAGGGCGGCTGCGGCGATGAGGAACAGCACTGCTTCGGTCCGTGAATGTGTTGCGCGGCCGAAGAGATCGTCCTCGTCGACGCTGCCGTAGCGGTCCTTCAACACGCCGGTCAGGAGGAACAGTGCGCCCTTTGCTCCAGCGTGTCCGAGTACGGAGAGCACGAACGCGGCGGTCGCTTCGCCACCGGTGGCGGCGAGTCCGCAGAGGAACAGTCCAATGTGGGCGATGGTCGAGTAGGCCAGCAAGCGTTTCAGATGCCGCTGAGTGAAGCACAGCACGGCACCGAGGACAGCGCTGGCGATCCCGGCGGTGAGGTAGATCCGGCTGACGGTGGCGTCGTCGAGTACCGCCCCGAACACGGTCGTGCGGACGCGGAGGACGCCGTAGAGCCCGAGTTCGACCATGACGCCGGAGAACAGCACGCACACCGGCGTCGGAGCGACGGCGTGCGCGTCGGCGAGCCAGAAATGGAACGGCACGCTCGCGGCTTTGACCAGCAATCCGGTGCACACCAACACGAACGCGGCGATGACCAGCGCGTCCGCGGGTCGGCCGTCGAGCGCGACGCCCAGCTGCGCGAGCCCGAGCTGGCCGCCGCGGGCGTAGAGCAGGCCGATGCCCATCAGCGTGAAGTACGCGCCGAGGGAGTTGACGACGCCGAAGTTCAGCGCGCCCTGCACCGAGTCCGCCTCCTCGATCCGGTACCCGGTCAGCGCGTAGGCGACGCCGCTCATCAGCTCGAAGAACACGAACAGCGTGAACAGGTCGCCGGTGAAGAGGAAGCCGATCATGCCGGTCAGGAAGAGCAGCATCATCGCGTGGTAGCGGGCTTCGACGGCCTCGAAGTAATGCCAGCTGTAGAGCAGCGCGCAGACGGTCAGGAACGCGGCCAGCACGGCGAACGTCGTGTTCAACCCGTCCGCGACGAGCACGATGCCGACCGAGCGGGTGCCTTCCGGACCTTGGCGGCCGAGCCAGCTGACCACCCGCTCGTGGTGCGCGGCGGTCAGCAGGACCACGCACAGTACGCACACCGCCGCCGCGGTCACCGTGGCCGTCACGTCGACGACGACGCGGGGGAGTTTGCCGCCGAGGCCGAGCAGCAGGCAGGCGGCGAGCAGCGGGACGGCGATGGCGAGTGCGGGCAGGGTCGTCATGGTCAGCCGCGCAGGGCCCGCAGTTCGTCGGGATCGACCGTGCCGTGGCGGCGCGAGATCTGCAGCGTCAGTGCGAGCAGGAGCGCGGTGATGGTCGCCGAGACGACGATGTCGGTGAGCGTCATGGCCTGCACCATCGGGTCGACCACCGGCTGCGCCTGCCCCTGCGAGACGATCGGGGCGGTGGCCTGGTCCTGGTAGCCGATCGCGAGCAGCAGGACATACGTGCCGGATTGCGCGACCGACAGCGAGACCACGGTGTGCACGAGATGGCGGCTGCGCATGATCCCGGCGCAGCCGAGCAGCAACAGCCACGCCGCCACGCCATAGCAGGCCGCCGACACCACGCCCGTCACTGTTCCTCCAGCCCGTGCACGAAGAACCGCGAGAGCAGGACGACGAATCCGGCAGCGACCTCGATGCCGATCAGCACGCTCAGCACGAGAACGGTCCCGGACGACAGCAGCGAGCCGAATTGGCCGAGTGGCAATACGTTCGCGAGGAACGAGCCGCCGATGGCGAGTCCCAGCAGGCCGGTCACGACGTACAGGCCGGTGGCCGCCGCTTCGGCGTATTCGCACCAGTCGATCGGGCGCAGCCGGGCGAGCGCGCGGTAGCTGCCGGAGAGGTAGAGCAGATGCCAGCCGGTGGCGAGGACGACGCCGCCTTGGAAACCGCCGCCGGGCGTCAGGTGCCCGTGCACGACGATGTCGATGCCCAGCAGCACCGAGACCGGCAGGAGCAGGAAACCGGCGAGCTTCACGGCGGGCAGGACGTAGCCGGTCCCGTCCGTTTCCGGCTCCTTCTCGGGCGGTTGCAGCAGCGCGAGCGTGCCGACGACGGCGGCGGCGACGATGGTTTCCTCGCCGAGGGTGTCGAGCGCGCGGAGGTCGAAGTTGATCGAGGACACCAGGTTCGGGGTGATTTCCCGGAACCCCATCGGCAGCACCAGATCCCGGTAGACGTGGCTCGCGGATCCGGCGGCGGGCATCCGGGTGAACGCGGCGATGAACAGCGCCGCGACCCCGGCCAGCCCGGCGGCTCCGACGACGTCGCGGGTCCTCATCGCTTCCCCGTCTTCCGCAGGGTCAGCAGGACGAGCAGCGGGACGATCGCCGCGCCGACGGCGAGTTCGGACAGCGCGACGTCCGGTGCTTGGAAAACTACGAAAAGCACGGTGAGGCAGAGGGAAAACACCGTGAGCGTGATCGCTTGCCGCTTCGGGTCGTGCGTGGCGACGACGGCGAATCCGGCCGCGGCGACCAGTGCGAGGGCGACGAGCAGCACGGCGGCTGTCATGACGGAAGGTCCTCGTCGATCTCGCCGCGGTCGCGGGCTTCGAGCCGGGCGTTGGCCGATTGCAGGATCGGACTGGTGACCGCCAGCAGGACGACCGTCGCGAGGATCGCGCCCGAGCCGAGGTGGACGCCGTTGACCAGGACGAGCCCGACCCCGATGAGCGGCGCGCCGAGCGTGGTCGCCGGGGTGAGCAGGTGCAGGCGCGTCAGCAGGTCTTTCGCGCGCAGCAGGCCGACGGCCGAGGCGAGGACGACGAACACCCCGGCGAACACGAGAATCTGCGCGGCGAGGGTCATCGGGTCCCCAGGAGCCGCGCGAAGACGAGCGTTCCGGCGAAGGCGAGGACGGTCAGCGTCAAGGGGAGGATGACGGCGCTGGACGGGCCGTACGCCTGGACGAGCAGCAGGAGCGTCAGGATGGTGACGGTGCCGGCGAACTGCATCCCGGCGAGCCGCTCGATCGCGGTGCCCCGGGCGGCGAGCCACAACGCGGTGCCGAGACCGCCTGCCATCAGGAGCAGCGCGGCGAGGAGCAGCCACGTCATCGCGTCACCCGATCGAGGGTCGAGGAGCCGGGGAGCAGCCGGTGGATGACGAGGTCACTGTCGTCTGGCGGGCTCGCGACGACCATTGCGCCCGGAGTGCAGCCGACGACCACTGTCGCTATGGCGAGGCGTGCTTCGTGCTGCGCGCGCGGTTCGGCTGGGACGGTGACTTTTTCGCACTTTCCGGCAGACGGTCGTTGGAAGACCTTGCGC
Organism: Amycolatopsis sp. CFH S0740; assembly: GCF_004522315.1. NCBI lineage: Bacteria > Bacillati > Actinomycetota > Actinomycetes > Pseudonocardiales > Pseudonocardiaceae > Amycolatopsis > Amycolatopsis sp. CFH S0740. The sequence goes on from NZ_SDLS01000042.1 coordinate 12,244, forward strand.
AATGCGGCGACGGATTCGCTGACGGCGGCTTTGGGCAGCGGTGCGAGCCAGGTGAGCCAGTTCGGTTTGAGCTGCCACCCCCCGTGCATCGCCCGGCGTGCGGAACGGGCGGCGACCGCGCAGACCGCCGCGGCGCCGGCGCCGACGATCAGTTCCGGTGCGGACGGGGTGGACAGCGTGAGAGTCCACAGCCCGGTCAGGGCAAGCCACCACAGCAGAATCTCGATCGCAGCGCGCATGTCTCACCTCGGGCAGGGGCTACCCACTTCGGAGACCCGCCAATCCGGCGCGGTTCGCTCAGGATGCGCCGCCAGCCGCCCGTGAAGGGAACCCTGGGGGAATCAGAGTCAGTGCCAGGAACTTAAGGCGAGGTTGCGGGTGCGGTTGAGTCGTGGCTGCCCGGGCCGGGTGACCCCGGTGAAGGTACGTGAGGGGAACCCTGAGGGAATCTGATTCCCTCAGGGTTCCCCCACGTACGTTGGCCTTGCCCGGCGCGTCCTGTGCGCCGGGCAGCGGGGCGACGCGGCTTAAGTTCATGGCATGGGGAATCAGAGTCAATGAGGGTTCCCCTCACGTACCTCAACCCACGACGATGGTGTGGTCGGTGCGCGGGGCCAGCTCGCCGATCACGGGGTAGCCCGGCAGTTCGCCCGCCACCAGCAGGCCGCCGGAGGTTTGGGCATCCGCCAGCAGCAGGGCTTCTTCCTCGGAGATCCGGGAGAGATCGGTGTGCGGCCGGACCCAGTCGAGATTCCGGCGAGTCCCGCCGCTGACATACCCGTCGCGCAGCGCCTCCCGCGCGCCCTCGAGATACGGGACGGCCGCCGGGTCCAGCCGCGCGGTGACGCCGCTCGCCCGGGCCAGTTTGTGCAGGTGGCCGAGCAACCCGAAGCCGGTGACGTCGGTCGCGCACACCGCGCCCGCCTCCAGCGCGGCGGCCGACGCAGCGCGGTTGAGCTCGGTCATCGCGGCGATCGCCTCCTCGGAGCGTTCGCCGGTCGCCTTGTGCCGCGAGTTCAGCACGCCGATCCCGAGCGGCTTGGTCAGCGTGAGCGGCGTGCCCGGCTTGCCCGAATCGTTGCGCAGCAAGCGGTCCGGGTCCGCGGTGCCGGTGACGGCGAGGCCGTACTTGGGTTCCGGGTCATCGACGCTGTGCCCGCCGGACAGATGGCATCCGGCTCGCGCGCAGACGTCCAAGCCGCCGCGCAGCGCCTCCGCGGCCAGTTCGAACGGCAGCACCTCGCGCGGCCAGCCGAGGAGATTGACCGCGACCACCGGGACGCCGCCCATCGCGTACACGTCGGACAGCGCGTTCGCGGCGGCGATCCGGCCCCAGTCGTACGGGTCGTCGACGACCGGGGTGAAAAAGTCCGTCGTCGCGATCAGCGCGATGTTCCCGGCGATCCGGACGGCCGCCGCGTCGTCGCCGTCGTCGAGGCCGACCAGGAGTTCGCCGGGCGGGTTTCGCGGCGCCGCACCGGACAGGCCGCGGACGATCGTTTCCAGTTCGCCGGGCGGGATTTTGCACGCGCAGCCGCCGCCGTGCGCGTACTGGGTCAGCCTCATGCTTTTCATCATGCGGGGGCGCGACGGTCTTGGCAGGATGGCGGAATGCCCCAGGGAGGCGTATCCGGCCTGGTGACCGGCGCGGTCTTCAACACCGTTGAGCGGCAGGTCCTGCCGCTGGCGGGTTCGATTCCCGTCCGCCTCCGCCATGGGTGACCCGCGCCGGGCGATCCCGCGCACCGACGTGGTGCTCGGCGAGCCGGGGGTGGCGAGAGCTGTCGAGGTGCTTGGTGGTGGCCTGGTCGTGGGTCGATTGTTCGTGAGGGCGGCCGGTCATGGGTGACCCGCGCCGGGCGATTCCGCGCACCGGCGCGGTGCTCGGCGAGCCGAGGATCGCGAAAGCTGCCGAGGTGCTTGGCCGGGGCTCGGTGAGTTCGTCGGTCGTGGCGGCGCAGCGGCGGGCGCGGGCTGGCGGGGTCGGGTCCGGTGAGGGTGTGGGTCGATTGTTCGTGATGGCGGCCGGTCATGGGTGACCCGCGCCGGGCGATCCCGCGCACTGACGCGGTGCTCGGCGAGCCGAGGATCGCGAAAGCTGCCGAGGTGCTTGGCCGGGGCTCGGTGAGTTCGTCGGTCGTGGCGGCGCAGCGGCGGGCGCGGGCTGGCGGGGTCGGGTCCGGTGAGGGTGTGGGTCGATTGTTCGTGATGGCGGCCGGTCATGGGTGACCCGCGCCGGGCGATCCCGCGCACTGACGCGGTGCTCGGCGAGCCGAGGATCGCGAAAGCCGTCGAGACACTCGGCCGGGACCTGGTGAAGTCGCTGGTCCTGGCAGCGCAGCAACGGGCGCGCGCGGGAGAGATCGAGCCCGGGGACGTCGTAGCGGAGGTGGTGGCCCGGCTGCCCTCGACGGTGTCCTCGCTGCGTCCGGTGCTCAACGCGACCGGCGTCCTCGTGCACACCAACCTCGGCCGTGCACCACTGTCCGCGGCCGCGCTGGACGCGATCGTCGCGGCAGGCGGTGCCACGGACGTCGAGTTCGCCCTCGAAACAGGGGAGCGGGCGAAACGCGGCCGCGGCACCCTCGCCGCGCTGGCGGAGGCGGTGCCGCACGCGGAGGCGGCGCACGTGGTCAACAACAACGCGGCGGCCTTGCTGCTGTGTGCGCTGACCTTGGCTCCAGGCAAGGAAATCGTGGTCAGCCGCGGCGAACTGGTCGAGATCGGCGACGGCTTCCGCATCCCCGACCTGCTCGCCTCGACCGGTGCCCGGCTCCGCGAAGTCGGGACCACGAACCGGACTTCGGCGGCGGATTACGCGGCGGCCATCGGTCCGGACACCGGATTCGTGCTCAAAATCCATCCCTCCAACTACCAGGTCACCGGGTTCACCTCGGAGGCGAGCGTCGCCGAACTGGCCGGGCTCGGCGTGCCGGTGGTCGCCGACGTGGGATCCGGGCTGCTCGCGCCGCATCCGCTCCTGCCGGACGAACCGGACGTCACGACCGCGCTGGCCGACGGCGCGAACGTCGTCACGGCGAGCGGCGACAAGCTCTTCGGCGGTCCGCAGGCGGGCTTGCTCTTCGGGGACGCCGAACTGGTGCACCGGCTGCGACGCCATCCCGCGGCTCGCGCGCTCCGGGTCGACAAGCTGACCCTCGCCGCGCTCGAAGCCACTCTTCGCGGGCCGGAACCACCCGTACGGGAGGCGCTTGTCGCGGAGGGTCTTCACCAACGTGCCGAAGCGCTAGCTCAGTCGCTGCGCTCGGCGGGCGTGGACGCCGAGGCGGTGGATTCGACCGCGGTCGTCGGCGGCGGTGGCGCGCCGGGAGTCGAGTTGTCCAGCGCGGCGGTCGCGTTGCCTGCCCGGTACGCGCAGGCGTTGCGGCTGGGCGAACCCGCGGTGGTCGGCCGGATCGTGCGGGACCGGTGCTTGCTCGACCTCCGGACGGTGGCCCCGGCGGACGACGCGACCCTGCGGGAGGCGGTCCGCCGATGCGGGTGATCGCCACCGCCGGCCACGTCGACCACGGGAAATCCACCCTGATCCGCCGGCTCACCGGCATGGAACCGGACCGGTGGGCCGAGGAACGCCGCCGCGGCCTGACCCTCGACCTCGGCTTCGCCTGGACCCGTCTGGGCGGCGAGGAGATCGCCTTCGTCGATGTCCCCGGGCACCAGCGGTTCGTCCCGAACATGCTGGCGGGCGTAGGTCCCGTCCCCGCCGCGTTGTTCGTCGTGGCGGCGGACGAGGGCTGGATGCCGCAATCCGCGGAACACCTGGCGGCGCTCGACGCGTTCGGCGTCCGGCACGGTCTGCTCGCCGTCACCAAAGCGGACCGCGCCGATCCGGCGAGAGCGACAGCGGCGGCGCTCGAGGAGATCGCGGCGACAGCGCTCGGCGAGGTGCCCGCGGTGAGCGTCAGCGGCACGACCGGCGCAGGGCTCGAAGAACTGAGCGCGCAACTCGCCAAGCTCGCCAGCCGCTTGCCGCCGCCGGACCTTGACGCGGACGTCCGGCTCTGGATCGACCGCGCGTTCACCATCAAAGGCGCGGGCACTGTTGTCACCGGGACCCTCGGCGGCGGCACACTGCGGGTCGGCGACGAATTGACGCTCGGCGCGAACCGCGTGCAGATCCGCGGTCTGCAGGCGCTCGGCGAACCGCGCGAAAGCGTGTCCGCGGTGGCTCGGGTCGCGGTGAACGTGCGCGGCCTGCCCAAGGATTCCGTCGGGCGGGGCGACGTGCTGCTGACCCCGGGTGCGTGGCGTCCGGCGACCGAAATCGACGTCCGGCTGCGCGGCGCACCGTCCGGCGAACTGCACCGGAACCTCGTGCTGCACTTCGGATCCGCGGCCGTGCCGACCCGGGTCCGTCCGCTCGGGACGGACACCGCGCGGCTGCTGCTCGCGAGCCCGCTGCCGCTCCGGACCGGCGACCGGGGACTGCTCCGCGACCCCGGCGAACACCGGATCCCGGCCGGGTTCGACGTGGTGGACGTCCGGCCGCCGTCGCTCGCGCGCCGCGGCGCCGCGCGTGCCCGGGGCGAAGAGCTGGCCGCGGTGGAGCCAGGCTGGGATTACCTCCGCCGCGAGGGTTTCGTGCGCCACGAGGACTTCCGTGCGCTGGGGCTGCCGGAGGCGGGCGAGCGGCTCGGCGGCTGGCACGCCGACCCGGCCCGCCTCCGCCGGTCGCGAGCGGAGGCCGCCGAAGTCGTCGCGGCGTGGACCCGGGAACATCCGCTGGCGGCGGGCATCCCGGCCGAGGCGTTCCGGCAACGGCTCGGCCTCCCGGACGCGGACCTGATCCCGGCGGTCCTCACCGGCGAGCTGGTCCTCGAGGACGGGCTCGTCCGCAAGCCCGGCACCGGGCTGACCGCCGAAGTGGAAACCGCCGTGGAAGTCCTCGAAGCACGGTTCGCCGAGCACCCGTTCCGCGCGCCGGAAGCGGACGAACTGCGGGAACTCGGCCTGGGCAAACGGGAATTGGCCGCCGCCGTCCGGGTCGGCCGGCTCCGGGCGATCGCCGACGGAGTGGTGCTGGGCCCGGACGCGCCGGAGCGCGCGGCGGAGACGCTGGCCGCGCTCGGCGAGCCGTTCACCGTGTCGCGGGCGCGGCAGGCGCTGGACAGCACCCGCCGGGTGATGATCCCGCTCCTGGAGCACCTCGACGCGGCCGGGCTCACCGAACCGCTCGGCGACGGGACCCGCCGGACATGCTGCGAGCGCCAGGAGAACGGATTACCGTGACAGCATGGGCATGCGGCAGTGGATCGAAGGCTGGCCGGTGTACCGGCAGCTGGCCGGTCCCGACCGCACTGCGCGCGCCTCGGCGGCGAAATCCCGCGGATCGGAAAGCTGGCACGCTCGCACTGAGGACGCGGACAAGGTAGTCCGTTCCGTCTGTCCGTATTGCGCGGTCGGCTGCGGGCAGAAGGTGTACGTCAAGGACGGCGCGGTCACCCAGATCGAGGGCGACCCGGATTCGCCGATCTCCCGCGGCAGGCTGTGCCCGAAGGGTTCGGCCAGCAAACAGCTCGTGACCAGCCCGAGCCGGGTCACCGAGGTTCTCTACCGCCGTCCGTACGGCACCGACTGGGAACGGCTGTCCCTCGACCAGGCGATGGACATGATCGCCGACCGCGTGCTCGAGACGCGCGCCGAAACGTGGCAGGACACCGACGACCAGGGCCGCAGGCTCAACCGCACGCTCGGCTTCGCGAGCCTCGGCGGCGCGACGCTGGACAACGAAGAGAACTACCTGATGAAGAAGCTGTACACCGCGCTCGGCGCGATACGGATCGAAAATCAGGCCCGTATTTGACACTCCGCCACGGTTCCCGGTCTGGGGACCTCCTTCGGTCGTGGAGGCGCCACGACGTTCCAGCAGGACCTCGCCAACGCCGACTGCATCGTCATCCAGGGCTCGAACATGGCCGAATGCCATCCCGTCGGGTTCCAATGGGTGATGGAGGCGAAGGCCCGCGGCGCGAAGATCATCCACGTCGACCCGCGGTTCACCCGCACGAGCGCGGTCGCGCACGTCCACGCGTCGGTGCGGGCGGGTTCGGACATCGCGTTCCTCGGCGGGCTGATCAACTACGTCCTGCAGCACGAACTGGACTTCCGCGAGTACGTCGTGGCCTACACGAACGCCGCGGCGATCCTGACCGAGGAGTTCGCCGACACCGAAGACCTCGACGGCCTCTTCTCCGGCTTCGACGCGGAAAACCGCCAGTACGACAACTCGACGTGGGCGTACGAGGACGCTGAGGCGAGCCCGGCGGCCGGTCACCGCGACCCGGGTCAGCCGGGCGGCCACCACGGCGGCGAGAAGCACCAAAGCTCCGCGCGCGCCGAGTCCTACGGCAGCGGCGGCGCGGCGATCGAAAACAAGCCGAGGACCGACGAGACGCTGCAGCATCCGCGCTGCGTTTACCAGGTCCTCAAACGGCATTTCTCCCGCTACACGCCCGAGGCGGTCGCCGACGTCTGCGGCCTGCCGGTCGAGCAGTTCACCGAAATCGCCGAGGCGATCACCGCGAACTCCGGCCGCGACCGCACCACGGCCTGGGCGTACTCGGTCGGCTGGACGCACCACACGGTCGGCGCGCAGTACATCCGCACCGCCTCGATCCTGCAGACGCTGCTGGGCAACATCGGCCGTCCCGGCGGCGGCATCCTCGCGCTGCGCGGGCACGCCAGCATCCAGGGCTCGACCGACATCCCGACGCTGTTCAACCTGCTGCCCGGCTACATCCCGATGCCGCACGCGCACCAGCACCTCGACCTCGACAGTTTCGTCGAGGCCGACGCGGGCAAAACCGGCTTCTGGGGCAACATGCGCTCGTACACGGTCAGCCTGCTCAAGGCGTACTGGGGCGACAGCGCCCAGCCGCACAACGATTTCCGCTTCGACTACCTGCCGCGGCTGACCGGCGACCACGGGACGTACCAGACGGTCCAGAAACAGATCGCGGGGGAGTGCAAGGGGTACTTCCTGGTCGGCGAGAACCCGGCGGTCGGCTCGGCCAACGGGAAGTTCCAGCGGCTCGGCCTGGCGAATCTCGACTGGCTGGTGGTCCGCGACCTGCAGCTCATCGAGAGCGCGACGTTCTGGAAGAACGGCCCGGAAATCGAGACCGGCGAGCTGAAGCCCGAGGAGATCGGCACCGAGGTCTTCTTCCTGCCCGCCGCCGCGCACACCGAAAAGGACGGCAGCTTCACCAACACCCAGCGGCTGCTGCAATGGCACCACAAAGCGGTCGAACCGCCCGGCGACGCCCGCAGCGACCTGTGGTTCTACTACCACCTGGGCAGGCTGATCCGGGAGCGCGCCGGCAGCGGCGAACGCGACGCCCCGCTGCGCGACCTGTCCTGGAGCTATCCGACCGAGGGCCCGACCGCCGAGCCGAGCGCGGAGTCCGTGCTCGCGGAGATCAACGGCCACGGTCCGGAAGGCCCGCTTTCGTCGTACACCCAGCTGAAGGACGACGGTTCGACGTCCTGCGGCTGCTGGATCTACTGCGGCGTCCGCGCCGACGGCCACAACCACGCCGCGAACCGGCAGCCGGGCTCCGAACAGGACTGGATCGCGAGCGGCTGGGCCTGGGCGTGGCCGGCGAACCGGCGGATCCTGTACAACCGCGCCTCGGCGGATCCGGACGGGAAACCGTGGAGCGAACGGAAAAAGCTGGTCTACTGGGACGCCGAGGAGTCCAAGTGGACCGGCCCGGACGTCCCGGACTTCGAGGCCACCAAGGCGCCGAGCTACGTCCCGCCGGACGGGGCGAAGGCGCAGGACGCGCTGAGCGGCCGCGATCCGTTCATCATGCAGACCGACGGCAAAGCCTGGCTGTACGTCCCCGCCGGGCTGGCCGACGGCCCGCTGCCCACGCATTACGAGCCCTTCGAGAGCCCGGTCGCGAACGCGCTGTACGGCCAGCAGGAATCGCCGGTGCGGCAGACGCTGGACAGCCCGGTGAACCAGTACAACCCGGCGCGCAGCGAGGTCTACCCGTACGTGTTCACCACCTACCGGCTCACCGAGCACCACACCGCGGGCGGGATGAGCCGGACGCTGCCGTACCTGTCCGAGCTGCAGCCGGAGTTCTTCTGCGAGATCTCGCCCGCGCTGGCCGCCGAACGCGGGCTGGTCCATCTCGGCTGGGCCACCATCGTGTCGGCGCGGACGGCGATCGAGGCCCGCGTGCTGGTCACCGACCGGGTCAAACCGCTCAAGGTGCGCGGCCGCACCGTCCACCAGGTCGGGCTGCCCTACCACTGGGGCCCGAACGGGCTGTCCCGCGGCGACGCGGCCAACGACCTGCTCTCGATCGTGATGGACCCGAACGTGCACATCCAGGAGGCCAAAGCGGCCACCTGCGACATCCGTCCCGGACGGCGGCCGCGCGGGCCGGAGCTGCTGGAGTTCGTGGCGGAGTACCGGAGGCGAGCCAATGGCTGAGTACGGCGCCCAGCCCCGGATGGGCTTTTTCACCGACACGTCGGTGTGCATCGGGTGCAAGGCGTGCGAGGTCGCGTGCAAGGAGTGGAACGGCGTCCCGGAGGCGGGCGGGGAGGACCTGCTCGGCCTGTCCTACGACAACACCGGCGACCTCGGCTCGAACACCTGGCGGCACGTGGCGTTCATCGAGCAGCCCGCGGTCGACCTGGGAATGCCGACGGTCGGGGCGCCGGAGCAGCAGCCGGAAGAACCGGGCGTGCGCTGGCTGATGTCCAGCGACGTCTGCAAGCACTGCACGCACGCGGCCTGCCTCGACGTCTGCCCGACCGGCGCGCTGTTCCGCACCGAATTCGACACGGTCGTGGTGCAGCAGGACATCTGCAACGGCTGCGGCTACTGCGTTCCGGCGTGTCCGTACGGGGTCATCGAGAAACGCGAGAGCGACGGCCGCGCGTTCAAGTGCACCCTCTGCTACGACCGGCTCGGCGCCGGGATGGAACCCGCGTGCGCCAAGGCGTGCCCGACGGATTCCATCCAGTTCGGCGAGCTGGACGAACTCCGCGAACGCGCCGCCGCGCGCGTGTCGGCGCTGCACGAAGACGGCGTGCCGGAGGCGCGGCTCTACGGGCACGATCCCGGCGACGGGGTCGGCGGCGACGGCGCGTTCTTCCTGCTGCTGGACGAACCCGAGGTCTACGGCTTCCCGCCGGACCCGGTCGTGACGACCCGCGACCTGCCGCGGATGTGGAAGCGGGCCGCGACGACCGCAGCCGGGGTGGCCGCGGCGCTGGTCGTGTCGTTCCTGGGACGGCGCCGATGAGCCCCCGCCGCGAACGCGCGATGGTCGAGCCCGCCGAATTCCGGTCGTACTACGGCAGGCCGATCCTCAAGGAGCCCGCCTGGAAGCAGCCGGATGTGCCGCTGTACCTGTTCCTCGGCGGCGCCGCCGGTGCGTCCGCGTCGCTGGCCGCGCTCGCCGACGCGACCGGACGGCCGGAGCTGGCCAAGGCCGGTCGGCTGGCGGCTTCCGGCGGGTCGATCGCCAGTGTGGTCGCGTTGATCCACGACCTCGGCAAGCCGACGCGGTTCCTGAACATGCTGCGCGTGTTCAAGCCGACTTCGCCGCTGTCGGTGGGATCGTGGATCCTGTCGCCGTTCTCCGGTCTCGCCGCCGGCGCGGCTTTCTCCGCGCTGACCGGGCGTTTCCCGCGGCTCGGCCGGTTGGCTGGGGCGGGCGCGGGCGTGCTGGGGCCGGCGATGTGCACGTATACCGCGGTGCTGCTGGCCGACACGGCGACGCCGTCCTGGCACGAGGCGCACGGGACGCTGCCGGTGCTGTTCGCGGGCAGCGCGCTGACCAGCGGGGCGGGGATCGCGCTGATCGCGGTGCCGCGGAAGGAAAACGGTCCCGTCGTGCGGGCTGGAATTGCCGGTGCCGCCGCGGAATTGGCTGCCGAGCATCACTTGGAGACCGGGCTGGGGCTGGCTTCGGAGCCGTACCGGACCGGCCGGGCCGGGCGGTTGCTGAAGGCGGCCAAGGTTCTCACCGCGGCTGGGGCGGCGTTGTCGTTGGCTGCCCGTCGCCATCGCGCGGCGGGGGTGGCCGCGGGGGCGGCTTACCTGGCGTCCGGGCTGTGCACGCGGTTCGGGGTGTACGCGGCCGGGGTGGAGTCCACAAAGGACCCGAAGTACGTCGTGGTTCCGCAGCGGGAACGGCTGGCTCAGCGAGGTACGTGAGGGGAACCCTCATTGACTCTGATTCCCTCAGGGTTCCCCTCATGTACCGCTGCTACGCAGCTGGTTCGAGCAGGATCTTCTGCACTCCGTCGAGTTTCTTCTGGAACATCTCGTACGCCCGCGGCGCGTCGGTCAGCGGGAGTTTGTGCGTCGCGAAGCCTTCCACGCCCAGCGGGTCCCCGTCCGCGGTGAGCACCGGCAGGACGTCGTCGATCCACCGGCGGACGTTCGCCTGCCCGGTGTGCAGCCGGATCTGCTTGTCGAACACTTCCATCATCGGGATCGGGTCGGCCATGCCGCCGTACACGCCGGACAGCGAGATCGTGCCGCCGCGTCGCACGCTGTCGATGGCCGCGTACAGCACGCTCAGCCGGTCGATCCCGGCCTTCTCGGTCACCTTCGCGCCCAGCGTCTGCGGCAGCAGCGCGACCAGGTTGTGCGCGAGTTTCCCGATCGGCGCGCCGTGGGCTTCCATGCCGACCGCGTCGATCACCGAGTCCGCGCCGCGGCCGCCGGTGAGGTCGCGGATCGCGTCGCCGATCTGCCGGTGGTCGCGCAGGTCCAGCGTCGTCGCGCCGTGTGCGCGGGCCCGGGCCAGCCGTTCCGGCACCAGGTCGACGCCGATCACCTCGCCCGCGCCCTGGTGCAGCGCGACCCGCGCGCACATCTGGCCGATCGGGCCGAGGCCGAAGACCACGACGGAACCGCCGTCGGGGATGTCCGCGTACTGCACGGCCTGCCACGCCGTCGGGACCACGTCGGACAGGTAGACGAACCGTTCGTCCGGCGGGCCCTCGGGCACCTTGATCGGCCCGTACTGCGCTTGCGGGACGCGGAGGTACTCGGCCTGCCCACCGGGCACCTGGCCGTAGAGCTTCGTGTAGCCGAACAGCGCCGCGCCCTTGTCCTGGTCCTTGACCTGGGTGGTCTCGCACTGCGATTGCAGCCCGCGCTCGCACATCCAGCAGTGTCCGCAGGAAATGTTGAACGGCACCACCACGCGGTCGCCGGGCTTCAGCGAACTCACGCCGCTGCCGACCTCCTCGACGATCCCCATCGGCTCGTGGCCGAGGATGTCGCCCTCGGTCATGAACGGGCCGAGAACCTCGTAGAGATGCAGATCGGAACCGCAAATGCCGGTCGAGGTCACCCGCACGACGGCGTCGGTCGGCTCCTCGATTTTCGGGTCAGGGACGCGGTCGACTCGCACGTCCCGCTTGCCGTGCCAGGTCACTGCTTTCATGGCGGCCGGATTCCCCTTGCCGGGAGCGGCAAACGTCAGAGGCCGCGCAGGTCGGCGACGAACTCGTCGTACGCGGTGTCGCGGTCGGGCGCGCGCAGCACGGCGGACGGGTGCACGGTGGCGACCGCCGAGGCGAACAGTTCGGCGAACTCTTCCGGCGGATCCAGCGGTTCGCCGCGGTGCTGGGTGAGCCGGAAACTGCTGCCGTACACCGATTGCGCCGCCGTCGCACCCAGCAGCAGCACGAGCCGCGGCTGTACCGCTTGCAGTTCGGCCACCAGCCAGGGGCGGCACGCGACGACCTCGGATCGGGCCGGCTTTTCGTGGATCCGGCGTTTGCCGCGGAGCTTGAACTTGAAGTGCTTGACCGCGTTGGTGAGATACAGCGAATCGCGGTCCAGGCCCGCGTCGCCGAGCGCCTTGTCGAGCAGCTTCCCGGCCGGTCCGACGAACGGTTCGCCGCGCCGGTCCTCCTGGTCGCCGGGCTGCTCGCCGAGGGCGAAGATGTCCGCGCGCTTGGCGCCCACGCCGAAAACCGTCGCCGTGGCGTCGCGGTAAAGCCCGCAGCCGCGGCACTCGCCGGCTGCTCGGCGGAGCTTGTCGAGGCTGGTGGTGTCCGGCGGCTCGGCTCCCGGTTCCTGACGCGCGACCATCGGATCCCGTTACCCGCAAGCAGCCTCGCGCAAACACGACGAGCGCGCCGCCGCCGGGAGAGCTAACGTCGAGGGCCATGACGGACATCACCAGCCTGATCCTCGACGATCACGAGCGGTTCCGGCGGGCGTTCGCGGCACTGGACGACCTCGACGGCCCGGACGAGCTGGCGCGGGCCTGGGCACCGCTCGCCGACCTGCTGGACCTGCACGCGGCCGCGGAGGAAGCGGTCTTCTACCCCGAGCTGATCCAGCGCGGCGCCGACGCTGAAGACGAGACGCTCGACGCGGTCGGCGACCACAACGAGATCCGCGACGCCGTCGCCGAAACCCGCCGCCACCCGGCCGGCAGCGCGGCCTGGCTCAAGGCGGTCCGGCAGGCCCGCACCGCCAACAGCGAGCACATGGCCGAGGAGGAGGACGACGCGCTCGCCGATTTCCGCAAGCACGCCGACCCGGGCCTGCGCGAGGAACTCGGCCGGAAGTTCCTGGAGTTCAAGGCCGAGCACGAAGGCGGGAAGGGCATCGATACCGGGGACGTCGACCCGGAGCGCTACGTCGAGGAGCAGGAGCGCAAAGCCGGCAAGACCCCGCCGGACGACGGTTCGCTGGGCATCGGCAGCCTGAAGGGAGCATGATGAACCACCTGATGCGCGAGCTCGCGCCGATCCCGGCCGAGGGCTGGCAGCAGATCGACGACGAGGCGCGGGAACGGCTGGCGGCGCACCTGGCGGCGCGCAAGATGGTCGACGTCGAAGGCCCGCACGGCTGGACGCACTCGGCGACGCCGCTCGGCCGGACCCGGCGCGTCGATCCGCCGGAAACCGCCCGCGAACGCGAAACCCTCGCGCAGCAGCGCCGGGTGCTGCCGCTGGTGGAGGTGCGCGTGCCGTTCACCGTCGAGCGCAAGGAACTCGAGGACGCCGAACGCGGTGCCGACGACCTGGAGTTCGACGACCTCGACCAGGCCGCCGCGCAGGTCGGCCTGCTGGAGAACCGCGCGGTGTTCCACGGCTGGCCGGAGGCGGGGATCACCGGCATCGTCGAGGCGAGCCCGTACGACCACGGCATGCTGGGCACTGATCCGGAACGCTATCCGCACGTGGTCGCCAACGCGGTGAACACGTTGCGGTGCAACGGAATCGAAGGACCGTACGCGCTCGCGATCAACCCTGACGGCTACACCGCGATCGTGGAGAGCACCGAACACGGCGGCCTGCTCGTGCTCGACCACCTCCGCCGGGCCCTCGGCGGCGGCCGGGTCAAGCGCACGCCGGGGCTGACCGGCGCGGTCGTGCTGAGCCTGGCGGGCGGCGACTTCGTGCTGGAACTCGGCCAGGACCTCTCGGTCGGCTACCGCTACCACGACGCCGAGACGCTCACGCTGTACCTGGAGGAAAGCTTCAGCTTCCGGGTGACCGAACCGGACGCGGCGCTCGTGCTCGACTGAGCACGATTCCGCCGCCGCGCGGCCGGGTATCCGGCTGCCATGAGCAGTCGCGGAAAGATCCAAGTCACCACCCGAGTGCGGCTCGACGACGCCGACGACCTCGCCGAGCACTACACGCCCGGTGTCGCCGAGCTGGCCAAGCGCGTCGCGGAGGACCCCTCGGTGCTGGCGCGGGAAACCGTGCGCAGCAACTCCGTCGCGATCGTCTCCGACGGTTCCGCGCTGCTCGGGCTCGGCGACCAGGGCCCGGCCGCCGCGCTGCCGGTGATGGAGGGCAAAGCGGCGCTGCTGAAGCGCTTCGCCGACGTCGACGCGTGGCCGATCTGCCCGGTCAGCCGCGAGCCGGAAGACCTGGTGCGCACGGCCAAGGACCTCGCGACGTCCTTCGGCGCGATCAACCTGGAAGACATCGCCGCGCCCCGGTGCTTCACCGTCGAGCGGCAACTGCACGACGAGCTGGACATTCCCGTCTTCCACGACGACCAGCACGGCACCGCGATAGCCGTGCTCGCCGCCCTGCACAACGCGCTGAAGCTGACCGACCGAACACCAGGGGACACCTCGGTGGTGATTTCCGGCGCGGGCGCTGCCGGGTCCGCGATCGCCAGGCTGCTCCTGAAAGCCGATTTCAGCGCGGAGCGGATCGTGGTCTGCGACAGCAAAGGCGCTCTGCACGGGGAACGCGATCTGACCGGTGAGAAGCAGTGGCTCGCGGAGAACACCAACCGCGGCGACGCGGTCCAGGGAAGCCTGCAGGACGCCTTGCGCGACGCGGACGTCTTCGTCGGCGTCAGCGTCGGCGGCCTGCTCAAGGGCGACGACCTCGCGCGGATGGCCGACCGAGCGATCGTGTTCGCGCTGGCCAATCCGGATCCGGAGGTCGACCCGGACGCCGCGCACGAGCACGCGGAGATCGTCGCGACCGGCCGCAGCGACCTGCCCAACCAGATCAACAACGTCCTCGTGTTCCCGGGGATGTTCCGCGGGCTGCTCGACTCCGGCGCTCCGAAGGTGACCGCGCGGATGCTGCTCGCGGCCTCGCACGCGCTGGCCGAGACGGTCGGCGACGATCTCGACCGGGAGCACATCGTGCCCAGCGTCTTCGACGAGGGTCTGGTGCCCGCGATCGCCGAGGCCGTCGCCGGCGCCGCCGACAACGACTGAAGGAGCGGGGAATGCGAAGCGCAGAGTCCGGACGCAAGTACGAGCTGAGCTTGAAAGCCCGGGTGCCGCAGCTGGCGGGCAAGGGGATCACACAGGAAGCACCCGCCGAGCGGACGCTGGAGACCGTTTACTACGACACCAAGGACTTCCGGTTGACCAGAGCCGGGCTCACGCTGCGAAGAAGCAGCGACACCGGGTGGTGCCTGAGAACGTCCGGTCACGAGCTCCGGTTTCCGCTCGACGACTCGACGATGCCTGCGCCCGTTGTGAAGCTTGTCCGCGCGTACACGCGGGACCGCAAGCTGCGTCCGGTCGCGCAACTGCGGACCGACCGGTTCACACACCGTCTGGCCGACGCGTCCGGCCGGACCCTGGCGACGCTGGCGGACGACCATGTCACCGGAGAATTCCTTGGGGGACAAGCGGTTCGGCTGGACCGCTGGCGCGAGCTGGACGTCGAGGCGGGACCTGAGCTGCTCGACCGGCTTGATCGCACCTTGCGGAAGCGCGGGGCCGAGAACGCCTGGTGGCCGTCGAAACTGCAGCGCCTGATCGGAGACACCGCCGAAGGCGAGCGTGGCTCGAACGAGGTCCTGGCTGCGTACCTGCGCGAGCAATTCGAGCGATTGCGTCGCGCTGACTTGGGCTTTCGCGTCGGGGAAGACGATTCGGTGCACCAGCTCCGGGTCGCGGCGCGGAAGCTGCGGAGCGCGCTTCAGACGTTCAAACCCTTGGTGGGAAAGAAGAAAGCCAACGCGATCGCGGTGGAGCTGAAGTGGCTCGGAAGCGAACTCGCCCCCGCGCGCGACACGGAGGTCAGCCAAGCGCGCCTCGAATCCTGTCTCGACGAGATCCCGCCGGAGCTGATTTTCGGACGGCTGCGGCAATACCTGACCCGCGACTTCGCCCGCACCTCCCAAACTGAACTGGCCCGCGCGACGGAAGCCTTGTCCAGCACCCGATACGTGACTTTGCTGGGGTCGATCGCCGCGCTGCTCGACACGATGCGCCCGGCGGGCAAAAAGTCGTTGCGGAAACCTCTGCGCAAGACCGCGCGCAAGCTCTCTCGAGCCGCCGCGGCGACGGAGGGGCTCAGCGGTACCGAACTGGAGAAGGCCCTGCACAACGTCCGGAAGAAGGCCAAGCGCGCTCGCTACGCCGCCGACGCCGTCCGCCCGGTGTTCGGCGAGAAGCTCCGCACGTGGCGCAAGCACGTCAAGGCGGTGCAGCAGACGCTGGGCAAGCATCAGGACACCGTCGTCGACCGAGCGGCGTTGCGGCACTTCGCGATCGACGGCTTCAGCGAGAACCAGAACACGTTCACCTTCGGTCTCCTCTACGGCCGGGACGAAGCCGCGGCGAAGATGTTGCAGGACCGGTTCGTTGAGCAATGGCGCACGCTGAGCAAGGGCACTCGTCCTGCTTGGCTGAAGACCTGAGCGGCTGAGTCCACTGTGGACAGCAGAAACGCCGGCGGTGTCTTGGCACCACCGGCGTCCCCGCGGCAACGAAAGTCCGGGAGCGGAAGGGGGTTCCGCGCCGCGCTCTTGGTACCCCGGCCGGTGAAGGTCCAAACCTCTGCCGGGACCGGGTTTCGGCGCGGCCGGATCGGGGAACCCCGCCGGAAATGGGATCACAACTGACCGCGACGTGGGTATCGGCGATCGGGAGCGCGGGCTCGCTGCTGGGGTTCGCCTCGTATGTGTGGATCATGCTGCTCAACCGGAAAGACCAGGCGGAAGTCCGGCAGGAGCAGCAGGCGCAGTCGGTCTCCGCGTGGCTCGACGAGGGGGTCCGGCACGACCGGGACGAGGACTACGTCGTGTGCGCGCACAACAGCGGCGACGCACCGGTGTTCGACTGCTCGCTGGAGATCAGCCGTCCGGACGAGGACGAACCGCACTGCACCCGGCTCGCGATCATCCCGCCGGGCGCGACCGCCGTCCGCGCGCTGCCGTTCGGCGAGGACGCCATGCCAGTGGACGACCTGTACTCCGCGGCCGCTGTGCCCGGCCTGTCCTTCACCGATTCCCGCGGCGGACACTGGACGCGCGACACCTCGGGCGTGCTCAGCCGCGCCGACCGCCGTTCGGTGCGCGGGCGATGGCGGTCCGGAAGCTGACCCTTCCCGCTGGGGAGGCGTCCGCAATGCCGCGCTCTCGACCCAGGTCCACGGATGGTTGACCGCGGTCGAACCCGATTCCGGAGTGGATTTCGTCGTTCTCCGCTATTTCGCCGGTGCCAGCGTCGTTCCGCAGGTTCGCCGGTTCGTCACCGCATCGCGCGAGGGACGGTCACCGCATCGGGCAGCTCGCCCCGCCGGTCTTGCGTTCCGTCGGCGATCGCGCCACTCTGCCGCGTCGGCGCGATGTGACTTGAGCCCCCATTCGGGTGGCCGCCTGATTGATCTTGCTCTCGGGCGGGTACCACCCGGCCATGACACTCCGGCTGCCTGGCGCCCCGGCGAGCACGCGGAGCCGCCGCCTGCTCGCCTTGCGGCGCCGAGCACTGTCCACTAAGGATGATTAGCGTCGGCGACGCGATGCGCTCCATGGCACTACACGAGTCACGTTCCCCTCGGCTGTCAGGAGGATTTACATGACCGCGGCGACCATGACCCGCACCCGGCGCGACGACTACCGCCACTGCGCGGTGCTGTTCGAGGAGATCAGCCGCCTCGCCGAGGACACCGACGAGCACTCCCGGCTGCGCCGCCGCCTCATCGAGGAACACCTCCCGCTGGCCGAGCACATCGCGCGCCGCTTCGCCCGGCGCGGCCAGCCGTCCGAGGACCTCCTGCAGGTCGCGCGGATCGGCCTCATCAACGCCGTCGACCGCTACGACCCGGCGCGGCAGACGGATTTCGTCGCCTTCGCCGTCCCGACGGTGATGGGCGAGGTCCGCCGGTACTTCCGCGACCACACCTGGTCGGTCCGCGTCCCGCGGCGGCTCAAGGAACTCCACGTGACGATCGGCCAGGCCGCCACCGACCTGGGCCAGCGCCTCGGCCGCGCGCCCACCGCGCGCGAACTCGCCGACCACCTCGACCTCGATCTCGACGAGGTCACCGAGGCCCTGCACGCCGGGAACGCGTACCAGGCCGCGTCCATCGACTGCCCGGCCCACGACGACAGCGGCTCGATCGCGCTGGCCGACACCCTCGGCGACGAGGATCCGGAAATCGAGAAGCTCGAGGACCGGGAAACGCTCAAGCCGCTGCTGCGGAGCCTGCCGGAACGGGAGCGCGCGATTGTCGTCATGCGGTTCTTCTCGAACATGACGCAGAGCCAGATCGCCGAACGGGTCGGACTGTCGCAGATGCAGGTTTCGCGGTTGCTGGCCCGGACGCTGGGCACGCTGCGGGAGCAGCTCACCGAGGCGGCAGGTCCGGCCTCGTGAGCGGCGGTGCCGGTTCTCGCCGGCACCGCCGCTCGCGAGGCACGCCGCTCAGGTGAACCGGGGAACCTCCTTGACTGGCGCGGAAATCCGCTCGTCGTCCTCGAACAGGTCGCTCTGCCGGATCGCCAGCGTGCAGACCACGCTCACCACCGTCGTCGCGGCGAGGTAGACCAGGATGCCGGTCGTGCCGGTCTTCCCGGCGAGATACGCCAGGATCAGCGGGGTCAGCCCCGAGGCCACGACGCCGGAAAGCTGGTACACCACCGAAATCCCGGTGCACCGCCGCGAAATCGGGAACAGTTCGGCATAGAACGCCGCCTGCGGGCCGTACATCACCGGGTAGCTGATGCCCAGCACCGCGATCAGCGAGAGGGTGATCAGCACCGGATTGCCGCTGTGCAGTGCCGCCAGTGCGGGGATCGCCAGCACGAGCGTCGTCACGGCTCCGGTGGTGAAGGTCCGGCGTCGGCCGAGCCGGTCGGAAACCTGGCCGAACACCGGGATGAACACCACCATCACCGCGGCCGCGATCATCACGCCGACCAGCAGCGGCTGCCGGTCCAGTTTCAGCGTTCCGCTGCCGTAGGAGATCACGAAGACCGCCCACGCGTTGAACGCCACGCCCTCGGTGAAGCGGCTGCCCATGCCGAGCAGCAGATGCCGCCGGGAGAGCCGGTCGCGGACCAGCTCCACGGCGGGCACGGTCGCGGTGCCCTCCTCGGCCGCCATCGTGCGGAAGGCCGGGGTTTCCATCACCTTGACCCGGATCAGCAGGCCCGCCACCACCAGCACGGCGGACAGCAGGAAGCCGATTCGCCAGCCCCACAACAGGAACGCCTCGTCGCTGGTGACCGCGTTGAGCAGCGCAAGCACGCCGGTGCCCAGCGTGAGCCCGATGGCCAGCCCGATCTGCGGGAAACTGCCGTAGAGCCCGCGTTTCCCGGCCGGGGCGTACTCGGTGGCCATCAGCACCGCGCCGCCCCATTCGCCGCCGACCGCGACGCCCTGGGCCAGCCGGAGGACGACGAGGATGATCGGGGCGGCCGGGCCGATCATCCGGTAGTCGGGCAGCAGCCCGATGAGACAGGTCGCGGTGCCCATGATGAGCATGGTCGCGACGAGGATCTTCTTGCGCCCGACCCGGTCGCCGAGGTGGCCGAAGACGAACCCGCCGACCGGGCGGGCGAGGAATCCGAGCGCGAAGGTCGCGAAGGCCAGCACGGTGCCGACCAGGGGATCGGAGCCGGGGAAATACAGTTTGTTGAAGACGAGTCCCGCGGCGGTGCCGTAGAGGAAGAAGTCGTACCACTCGACGGTCGTGCCGAACACGCTCGACGCGACCACGAGGCGGACGTCGGTGCTCTTTTCCGGAGTTGTCGCCATTGATAACTCCCGAGGGTCAGAGCGAACGGCGGAAGATGTCTTCGAGCGCGGCCCGGGTGACCGGACGGGGCACGACAGCCAGCTGACGGGTCTGCTTGAGGGTGCCGTCGACGAGGGTGTCGATGTCCTCGTCGCCGTACCCGAACGCGTGCAGTCCCTTCGGCATCTGGATGTCGGCCATCAGCTCGGCGAGCACGTGGGGGAGCGCGTCGGCGCCGTCAGTGGCGGTGAAGGTCTGGCCGCCGGACAGCAGGTGCGCGGCGTGCAGATGCCGTTCGGGCGCCGAGGGATAGGTCCAGCGGAAGACCTCGGCGGCGGTCGCGGACACGGCCTGGCCGTGCGGGACCATCGGCATCTCCGGGTAGCCCTCGGCGCGGTACTGCTTCACCGCACCGGCGATCGGGTACGCGTTCGCGTGCGGCAGGTGGGTGCCGGCGTTGCCGAAACCGGTGCCGGCGTAGGTCGACGCGAGCGCCATCTGGGTGCGCGCGGTCAGGTCGCGTCCATTGAGGACAGCGGCGCGCAAATGCTTGCCCACCAACGTCAGCGCCATCTCGCACCAGACGTCGCTGATCGGGTTGGAGCCGCAGAACGCCGGTCGCTTCATCGGGTCTTCCGGCGCGGGCTTCGCGTCGAACGCGACGCTCGTGTAGCTCTCCAGCGCGTGCGAAAGCACGTCCATGCCGCTGGCCGCGGTGACCGCCGAGGGAAGGCTGATCGTCGTGCGCGGGTCGACGACCGCCAGCGACGGGCGCAGCGACGGGTGGCTCACCCCGGCCTTGAGGTGCAGGCCGAGCAGATCGACGACGCAGATTGTGGTCGATTCGGACCCGGTGCCCGCGGTGGTCGGGACGGCGATCAGCGGCTTCAGCGGCAGCCACGGGGCCTTGCCCGCGCCGATCGGCGGGGTCACGAAGTCGAGCAGCTCGCCGGGGTGCGTGGTCAGCAGGTTGACGGCCTTGGCGGTGTCGATCGCCGAGCCGCCGCCGATCGCGACGAAGCAGTCCCATTCCTGCTGGCGGGCGTAAGCGACGGCCTCGTCGATGCTCGCGTCGGTCGGTTCGACGCCGACGCCGTCGAAGATCTCGCTCTTCACGCCGGCCGCGCGGATCGAGTCGAGCGCCCGGTCCGGGATGCCGGTGGCGCGGACGCCGGGGTCGGTGAGGATCAGGCACGACCTGGCCTGCCGGGCGGCCACCTCCGCGCCCAGCTCGTCGAGGGCGCCGGCACCGAACTTCAGCGGGGGCGCGGCCCAGGTGAAGACGCTTTCGTTGCGGGGCATGTCGGTCAAGGAGACCACTCCTCACGTCGATGTTGACAACATGTGGAAGCTATATCCACTATGTGGCGAGCCTTCACGGTAGCCCGGCGACCGCGGCGCTGTGAACCCCCGATTTCCCAGGAGACGCCCATGCCGGCCCGAGCCCGTTCGCAATCGGCACTGCAGGAAGCACTCGCGCGGGCGGTGTCCGGCGAGGTCGCCGGCGACCCGGCCACGCTCGCCACCCACTCCACCGACGCGTCGAACTACCGGCACGTCCCGCTGCTCGTGGTGCGGCCGCGCAGCGCCGACGACGTGGTGGCGGCGCTGCGGGTGTGCGCGGACCACGGCGCGCCCGTCCTCCCGCGCGGCGCGGCAACGAGCATCGGCGGCCAGGCCGCGAACCGCGCGGTGATCCTGGATTTCACCCGGCACCTCAACCGCGTGCTGGACCTCGACTCCGCCGCCCGCACCGCGCGCGTCGAACCCGGTCTCGTGCTGGACCGGCTGCGCGAACGGGCCGCCGGGCACGGGCTCACCTTCGGACCGGACCCGTCGACGCACAGCCGGTGCACGATCGGCGGCATGATCGGCAACAACGCCTGCGGTTCGCATTCGGTGGCCTGGGGCAAGACGGTCGACAACGTCCGCGCGCTGGAAATCGCCCTCCTCGACGGAACCCGGCTCGAGGTCGGTCCCACCTCACCGGCGGAGCTGGAGGAACTCTGCGCCCGCTCGGATTCGGTCGGTGCGCTCTACCGCGGCCTGCGGGACCTGCGCGACGAGTACCTGGCCGACATCCGGCTCGGCTACCCGAAACTGCCGAGGCGCGTGTCCGGGTACAACCTCGAATACCTGTTGCCGGAGAACGGTTTCGACGTCGCGAAGGCACTCGTCGGCTCCGAGGGAACCTGCGTGACGATGCTGAGCGCGGTGGTCGACCTGGCCCCGATCCCGGCGACGCGTGTCCTCGCCGTGCTGGGTTTCGAGAACAGCATCGCCGCCGCCGACGCGGTCCCGGCGCTGCTCGACCTGCCGGTGCTGACCATGGAAGGCATCGAGGCCGGTTTGGTTGCCGCCCTCGACGCCCGGAAACCCGGCGACCGCAGCACCCTGCCGGACGGAACGGCGTGGCTGTACCTGGAAACCGGCGGTGACGACGCGGCGGAGGCGTTGGCCGTCGCCCGCCAGGTCGCCGCGCGCGCCTCGCAGGTCGGCGCGTCGTCGCTGGTCGTGGAGGATCCTGTTGCCCAGCGGAAGCTCTGGCGGATCCGGGAAGAAGGCGCCGGTCTCGCGACGCGGCTGGCGGACGGCTCCGAGGCGTGGTCGGGCTGGGAAGACTCCGCGGTCCCGCCTGATCGGCTCGGCGCGTACCTGCGCGAATTCGACCTGCTGCTGGACAAGCACGGCCGGAAAGGCGTGGTCTACGGCCATTTCGGCGACGGTTGTCTCCACGTGCGGATCGATTTCCCGATGGCCGCCCCGGAAGCGAAGGAAGCGTACCGGTCGTTCATGGTCGAGGCCGCGGAACTCGTGGTATCCCACGGCGGCTCGCTGTCCGGCGAACACGGCGACGGCCAGGCGCGAGCCGAACTCCTGCCGTTGATGTTCTCGCCGCGGCTGATGCAGGCGTTCGCCGACTTCAAAGCCGCCTTCGACCCCACGAACGGCATGAACCCCGGCCGCGTCGTCGATCCCGCGCCGCTGGACGCCGACCTGCGCACAGTCATCGCCCCGCCGATCCTGCCGACCCGGGCCCGGCTCGCCCTGCACGCCGACGATGGCGACCTGGCCGCGGCGTCCCGGCGATGCGTGGGCGTGGGCAAATGCGTCTCCGCGTCGGGTGGGATGATGTGCCCGAGCTACCGCGCCACCGGCAAGGAAGAACACTCGACCCGCGGCCGGGCGCGCCTGCTGTTCGAAATGCTGGCCGGAGACGTCATCGAGGACGGCTGGCGCTCACCCGAAGTCCGCGACGCGCTCGACCTCTGCCTCGGCTGCAAGGCGTGCAAATCCGACTGCCCGGTCGGCGTCGACATGGCCTCCTACCGGACCGAATTCCTCAGCCGCCACTACGAGCGACGGATCCGCCCGATGTCGCACTACACGATGGGCGCGCTGCCGCGATGGCTCCGGCTGGGCGCCCCGTTCGCCCGCGCGATCAACGCCGTCGCCGGCGGCCCGCTCCGACCGGTTCTGAACCGCCTGGGCGGGATCGCCGCCGAACGCGCTTTGCCGCAACTCGCGTCGCCGACGTTCGCTTCGTGGTTCCGCCGCCGGGAGCGGGTGACGTCCTCGTCGAAAGTCGTGCTGTGGCCGGACACTTTCACGAACTTCTTCGACCCCCAGGTCGGCCGGGACGCGGTCGCGGTGCTGGAAGCCCTGGGTCACGAGGTGGTCATCCCGGAGCGGACTGTCTGTTGTGGACTGACCTGGCACAGCACTGGCCAGCTGAGCACGGCGCGCCGGGTGTTGCGGCGGTCGCTGGACGCGCTGGATCCGTGGCTGCGGCAGGGAATTCCGGTGATCGGCCTGGAGCCGAGCTGCACCGCGACCCTGCGGGAGGATGGCGCGGAGCTGCTGCCGGAGGATCCGCGGACCGCCTTGCTTAAGCGCAGTGTCCGGACGTTCGCGGAGCATGTCGGGGAGAGCGAGCTTCCCGCTTTGACGAAGTCTGCGGCGCCGGTGCTCACTCAGGTGCATTGTCACCAGCACGCGGACCTCGGCTACGACGCCGATTCGCAGCTGCTCGGGCGGTTGTCGGAGCATTCGCAAGTGCTGCGCGAGGGCTGCTGCGGGTTGGCGGGGAATTTCGGGTTCCAGCGGGGGCATTACGACGTTTCCGTCGCGGTCGCGGAGCACCAGCTGATGCCTGCGCTCCGTGCGGCGCCGGAAGGGACGGTGGTGCATGCGGACGGGTTCAGCTGCCGGACGCAGATTCGGCAGTTGTCCGAGCATCAGCCTGCGCATCTTGCTTCGCTGACGGCGCGGGCCCTCGGAGTCAGTAGCGAGTGAGCCGGTCCGGCGGCAGGAACGGCGCGATTTCCTTGGCCGCCTCGATCGCGAGAGCGCCGAGCTCGGGGATCCGGTCCTCGGGCAGCCGGACAGTCGGCACCTGGATGACCATTGAGGGGGCGCAGTCCGGCGGGGACGAAGGTACGTGAGGGGAACCCTGAGGGAATCAGATTCCCTGAGGGTTCCCCTCACGTACGCCTGGCGACGTCAGTAGCGAGTGAGCCGGTCCGGCGGCAGGAATGGCGCGATTTCCTTCGCCGCCTCGATCGCAAGAGCGCCCAGTTCGGGAATCCGATCCTCGGGCAGCCGAACAGTCGGCACCTGAATCACCACCGCCGCCCGGGCCAGACCGCGGTCGTCCAGGACTCCCGCGCCGACGCAGCGCACTCCCGCGACGTTTTCCTCGTTGTCGATGCTGTACCCGCGATCGCGCGTCTCGGTCAGCTCCACGGCGAGGGCGTCGCGGGTGGCGAGGGTGTGCGGCGTCAGCGCGGGCAGCTGCTCCGGGAGGCTCGCGAGGTAGGACTCCGCGTCGAGGGAATGGGCGAGCATCGCCTTGCCGGAAGCCGTGGCGTACAACGGGAAACGCGCGCCGGGGTGCTGCTCGAACCGCAGCGGGAGCGTCGACTGCGCGCGCAGCAGCACCACCGACTCGTGGCCTTCGCGGATCGTGATGTTGACCGATTCTCCGGTGTCGGCGTTGATCCGCTGGATGACCGGCAGCGCGAGCTGGAGCCCGTGCACCCGCTGCGCGGCCTGGCCGAGCAGGATCGAGCCGGGGCCGAGGTGGTAGCTGTCGGTGCGGGGGTTGTGCGCGACGAGCCCGTCGGCGCTCAGCGCGCCCACGACCCGGTGTGTCGTGCCCGGCGTGAGGTCCAGTTTGCGGGCGATCGCGGACAGCGTGAGTTCCCCGTCCTCGTCCATGAGGAGCCGCAGGATGCCGAGCGCCCGGCGGATGGCCTGCGTTCCGGCTGGCGGCTGTGCTCCGGTCTGGTTCACCTGGGTTCCGTGGTTCTCGCGCTGTCGGGTGAGGCCAGGTTAACGCGTGCCGCGTCCGGCCCGCTCAGCCGATCTCCAGTACCGCCTTTCCGCGCAACTTCCGGTCGACCAGCGCCTGCACCGCCTCCGCGTACCGGTCCCACGGCCCGCGCCAGCTGATGCCCGGGTCGAGCCGTCCGGCGGCGGTTTCGGCGGCCAGCCAGGTCAGGTCGGCGGAGAAGCCGGCCGCGGGATCGGCCAGCAGGAAGAACGTGCGGATCGACCGGTCGTGCCGCCCCTCGGTGCCCAAGAAGGCCTTTGGCGGCAGCACCGCGTCCGCTTCGGCTGAGCGGCCCACGTTGATCAGCGTGCCGCCCGCCTCCAACGCGGCGAAGGCGGCCACGAGATCCGGCCCGCCGACGTTGTCCAGCACCGCGAACACCGGCCGGCCGACGTCGGCGACCGACGTGCGCACCTCGGCCGCGCCCAGCGCGAGCAGGCCTTTCTCCTGAGCGGGGTCCCGGCTGATCGCCACGACCTCCGCGCCGGCGCGGGCGGCGAGCTGCACCGCGTACCGGCCCACTCCGCCGGACGCGCCGGTGATCAGCACCCGCCGGCCAAGGACCGGGCCCATCCGGCGCAGCACGTGCAGAGCGCTCAGCGCGGCGACCGGAAGAGTGCTGATCGCGCCAAGGTCAGCGCCATCCGGAACGGTGCCGATCAGGTTCGTCGGCACCGCGCGCAGCTCGGCCCAGCCTGCCGTGCCGAGCGTGACGACCGGCGTCCCGGCGGCCGGGCCGGAACCGTCGGCGGCCGCCTGGACGACGACGCCCGCCGCGTCCCAGCCGATCACGGTGCCGTTCGCGGCGGACGGATCGGTGGCGTCCTTGACCTCGCCGAAGTTGAGCGACGCCGAGGCGACCCGGACCAGCGCCTCGCCGGGCCCGGGGACCGGGTCGGCGACCTCGGCCAGGGACAAATGCGCGGGCGCGGTGTGGTCGACAACGAGTGCACGCACGGTCGGGAACCCCCTGGAAGTCAATGTGCCACAGTGTGGCATTTGCTCTTGTATAGCATATGCGCCCGCGGTGCGTGCTGGGTAAACTGCCGCGGATGACCGACCCCGGACCGCCCACGCTGCGCGAGCGCAAGAAGCAGCGCACCCGCCAAGCGCTGGTGGAAACCGCGATCGCGATCTTCAGCGAACGCGGTTTCGACGCCACGCCGCTCGACGCGCTGCTCGACGAGGTGGAGGTGTCGCGCCGGACGTTCTTCCGCAATTTCCGCTCGAAGGAGGACGTCGCGCTCGCCGCGGTCAAGGAGCTCTGGAGCGCCTACCTCGACGTCCTGGACGAGACCGCCAAGTCCGGCCCGCTCGCCGACGTCTTCCGCGACGCGATGCTCGCGACCCTCGGCCGGATGGACGAGAACTGGTACCAGCGGTTCCCCGCGACGCTCCGGCTGATCGACGAATCCCCGGCGCTGAACGGGCACACCCTGCGGCACTGCGCGGAAACCGAGGCGGAAATCGTGCGGCGGCTCGGCGATTCCCGTCTCGAACTGCGGCTGCTCGTCGAGTTCTGCGTCGCGGCTTGGCGGTGCGCGCTGGACGAATGGCTGCCCGACTGCGCGCCGGGCGAACTCCCCGGGCACGTGCGGCGCGCTTTCGCGGCCATGGACGGCAGTGTGCGGCTGCGGGCGTGACCGGCCCGTATTATCGGATTCGTACGGTCCGCTAATGATGGGCAGGGGAAACGATGTCAGGTCCGCTGGTGCCGGGCGGGATCGGGGAGCACACGAGCTGCCTGCTGGTCAAACTCGGCCAGGTCGTGTTCCGCCTCGCCGAGGACCGGCTGCACGGGCTCGGTCTGCGGGTGCGGCACTACAGCGTCCTCCAGGCGCTGGCCGACAACGGCCCGATGTCGCAGCTGTCGCTGGGCGCGTACCTGCGCATCGACCCGGCGACGATGGTCAGCAGCCTGGACGACCTCGAGACCCTCGGACTCGCCGCGCGCGCCCGCGACCCCGAAGACCGGCGGCGCTACGTCGTCGACCTCAGCGACGCGGGGCGGAAGACGCTGCGCAAGGCGAACGAACTGCTGGTCGACCTCGACCAGCACGTGCTCAGCGACCTTCCGCAGCGTTCCCACGATTCGCTGCACAAGTTGCTGGCGAGGATGAACGAGGGCGAGACGCTGCCCGGGGAGTTCGATCGGATGCGGGATCAGGCCGGGTCGACGAAGATGTCCAGCGCTAGTTCGCCTTCGCCGCGCTGATAGCGGGACAGGTCGGTCAGGCCTTCGGCGGCGAGCACTTCGTCGTCGATGAACAGATTCCCCGTGCATTCGCGCGACGGTCGGGTGAGGATCGCGTGTGACGAACGAGCTGCTGGCGAATATGAACGAGGGCGAGACGCTGCCCGGGGAGTTCGACCGGATGCGGGATCAGGCCGGGTCGACGAAGATGTCGAGTGCCAGTTCGCCTTCGCCGCGCTGATAGCCGGACAGGTCGGCCACGCCTTCGGCGGCGAGTACTTCGTCGTCGATGAACAGATTCCCGGTGCATTCGCGCGACGGTCGGGTGAGGATCGCGTACGCAGCATCGGCGATGATCTCCGGCGTGCGCGCTTGGCTTGCGCCGCCGATGATGTTGCGCACCGCTGCGGTGTCGATGAGGGTGCGCGGCCACAGTGAATTCGCGGCGATTCCGTCCGCTTTCAGTTCCTCCGCGAGGCCCACGGTGCACAGGCTCATGCCGTACTTGGAGAGCGTGTAGCCCAGGTGCGCGCCGATCCACGCGGGGGAGAGGTTCAGCGGCGGCGAAAGCGTCAGGATGTGCGGATTCGCGGCCTTGCGCAGGTGCGGGATCGCCGCCTTGCTGAGCAGGAACGTGCCTCGCGTGTTGATGTCCTGCATGAGGTCGTAGCGCTTCATCGAGAGCTCTTCGGTGCCGGACCGGTCGAGCGCGCTGGCGTTGTTGACGACGATGTCGATGCCGCCGAACTGCGTCGCCGCCGCTTCGGCCGCGGAGAGCACGTCGTCCTCGGAGCGCACGTCCCCGACGATCGGCAGCGCCTGCCCGCCGGCGGTTTCGATCTCCTTCGCGGCGGTGTAGACGGTGCCTTCCAGCTTCGGATGCGGTTCGGCGGTTTTGGCCAGCAGAACGACATTCGCCCCGTCCCGCGCCGCGCGGGTCGCGATGGCCAGGCCGATGCCGCGGCTGCCGCCGGACATGAGGACGGTCTTTCCGGCTAGAGTCATGAGCGCAACATACCATTAGCAGTACATATGATTGAAGACCCGAATCGTCACGAGGCTCGCCGCAGCAGCCGGATCACTGCCTGCTCGATCCGCTCCCGCAGCTCCTCCTCGGCGAGCCCGTCCGCATCGGCCTTCCGCACCGCGCGGTGGATCGTGCTGTGCCGCTCGAATTCCCGCAGCACGCGCGGGTCGACGTACGAGCGCCGGGCGACGGCAGGCGTGTTGCCGAGTTCCTCCGCGACCTCCTTCATCGCCGCGGTCTCGGCCCTCGCCTGGCCGCGCTGGGACGTCGGTGCCTCCCGCGCGGCGAGGGAGACCGCAGCGAGCACCGTCGCGTGCCAGGTCCGCAGGTCCTTCACCGTGAACTCCTCCCCGGCGAGTTCCTTGAACCGCTCGTTGACGTCGCTGGCGTGCAGTTCGTGCCAGCCGTCGTCGGTGCGGTACACGAACAGGCGCGTGGTGCCGGTGCGGCAGCGGCGGAGCGACTTGAGGACGGCGGCGAGTTCGCCGTCGCGCATGCTCAGCGACCGGACCAGGCCGCTTTTGGCGGGATAACAAAAGGTCAGCTCGTCGCCGCTGATTTTCACGTGTTCGCGCAGCAGCGTGGTCGCGCCATGGGAACCGTTGGTTTCGGCGTACTCCTCTCCGCCGCTGCGGAAGACGCCCCGGTCGATCATCCGCAGCGCGGCGGCGGAGACTCGCCGACGGTCGAGGTGGCGTCGGCGCAGATCCTCCTGGATGGCGGCGCGGACGTTCGGCAGTTCCGCGGCCAGGTCGAGCACCCGGTCGTGCTTCTCCTCGTCGCGCGCTCGACGCCATTCGGGGTGGTAGAGGTACTGGCGACGGCCCGCGTCGTCGGTTCCGACCGCCTGGATGTGCCCGGTCGGATGCGGGCAGATCCACACCCGCCGCCACGCGGGCGGGATCACGAGATCGTGGATGCGGTCGAGCACCTCGGAGTCGGTCACCGGGGAGCCGTCCGGCGCGAGGTACCGGAAGCCGCGGCCGCGTCGCTGCCGCTTGATGCCTGGCGAGGACAGCTCGCTCCGCCGTAACCGCATGCTCGCGGTTGCCCGCGGCGGCGGGCTTCAAACCGGATTCCGGACGCGCGACCGGCAGTCGAGGTTTGCCCGGTCCCGCACCGGTTATCCGGATATCTCCGCGCCGGACCCGGTGCGGGGGATTCAGGGAGGGCTCCGGTCATGAGTACTGCCGTCGCGCAGCGCACTCCGCGCCAGCTCGTCGCCGCCGGTGTGGGGGCGGTGTTCCTGCTCGTGGGCATCCTCGGGTTCATCCCGGGCGTCACCACGCATTACGACCAGCTGGCGGGTGCCGGGCACCATTCGGGCGCGCTGCTGCTCGGGCTGTTCAGCGTCTCGATCCTGCACAACGTCGTGCACCTGGCCTTCGGCGTCGCGGGGCTCGCGCTGGCCCGCACGCCGGCCGGGGCGAAGAACTTCCTCGTCGTCGGCGGCGTGGTCTACCTGGCGCTGTGGGTGTACGGGCTGGTGATCGACCACGGCAGCCCGGCCAACTTCATCCCGGTCAACACCGCCGACAACTGGCTGCACCTCGGCCTGGCGGTGGCGATGATCGTGCTCGGCGTCCTCCCGATGGGCACCCGGAGGAGCCTCTGATGACCACCACCGCAGATCAGTCCTTGTGGCTCGCGACCGCGTCGGCGACCGGCCGGTCGTCCTTGCGCGGGCGGGAACGCGCCGAGGTCGCCGTCATCGGCGGTGGCATCGCCGGGATGACCACCGCGTTGTTGCTCGCCCGGCGAGGCGTGCACGTGGCCGTCCTCGAATCGGGGCGCATCGCGGAGGGGGCCAGCGGCAATAACACCGCGAAGGTCACCGCGTTGCAGTCCACTGTGTACTCGACGCTCCTCAGCGAGCACGACGCGGCCACCGCGACGGCATACGCCGAGGCGGCGCTGGCCGGGGTCGAACTGGTCGCGGAGCTGGCCGAACCCATTGAGTGCGGCCTGCGCAGGCTGCCCGCCGCGACGTTCGCGATGGACGCCGACGAGGTGGACACCGTGCGAGCGGAGTACGAGGCCGCGACGCAGGCGGGTCTTCCGGTCGAATGGACGACCGCGCTCGATCTGCCGGTCCCGGTGCACGGCGCGGTGCGGCTGTCCGGGCAACTCGCGCTCCATCCGGCCGACTACGTGCGCGGGCTCGCCGATGCGGTCGAGGCCGAGGGCGGCCGCGTCTTCGAGAACAGTCGCGTCCGGCAGGTCAGCGCGGTGCCGCCGTACCGCGTCACGACCGAGGACGGTGCGCTCGACGCCGAAAACGTGGTCGTCGCAACGCACTACCCGATCCTCGACCGCGGGCTGTTCTTCCCCCGGCTGGAGGTCCAACGGTCGTATTGCGTCGCCGCGACCCTGAAATCCGGCAAGTCGCCGCAGGAGCTGGCGATCAGCGCCGGGAGTCCATTGTGGTCTTTCGCCTCCTACGAGGACCGGCTGATCCTCGGCGGCCAAGGACATCCGGCGGGCGACCCGGTCGACTTCGCGCGCTACACCGAGCTGGGCGAATTCGCGGCGCGCCACTTCGACGTCGACGAGGTCACGCACCGGTGGTCCGCGCAGGACCCGAAGGCCTACGACAGCATCCCGATCGCCGGGCCGTACTTCCCGGGCGCCCGGAAGCTGTGGGTCGAAACGGGTTTCGGAAAATGGGGCCTGGCGATGGGGACCGCGGCGGCGACCGTGGTAGCCGACGGGATCACCGGATCGGCCAATCCGCATCGGGACCTCTTTTCCCCGCAACGGATTTCGCTGAAGTCGGCGTCGAAGCTGATGCAGCAGAACGCGAAGGTGGCGAAGGACTTCGTCGGCGACCGGCTCGCGCAAGCCGACGCGAAAAGCACCGACGACATCGCCGTGGACCAGGCGAAAGTGCTGGCGGACGGACACGGTCGCAAAGGCGTTTACCGTGACCGGGAAGGCACATTGCACGCGGTTTGCATGCGCTGCACGCATCTCGGCTGCTTCGTGCGGTTCAACGCCGCCGAGCGCAGCTGGGACTGCCCGTGCCACGGTTCGCGATTCGACGTCGACGGCACCGTTCTCGAAGGGCCCGCCACCGCGCCGCTGCCCCGCCGAAATCCCTGAAAAGACCCCGGAACGCCGGGTGTAGGACGGATGATCGCGGGCATTCCTGCCGGACTCGCCGGGCGCGCCGCCCGGCTCGAATCCCCGGGAGAAGACGCTGATGTTCCGACACACCAAGCTGCTGCAGTTCGAGGCGAAGCCCGAGAAGCCGGATCCGGTGTACGCGCACAAGCTCCAGGAGTTGATCGGCGGCGCGTACGGCGAGATGACGGTGACCATGCAGTACCTGTTCCAGGGCTGGAACTGCCGCATCGAGGGCAAATACAAGGACCTGATCATGGACACCGCGACCGAGGAGATCGGGCACGTCGAAATGCTCGCCACGATGGTCGCGCGGCTGCTGGAGGGCGCGCCGGCCACCGCGACCGCGGAAGCGGTGAAGGACCCGGTCATGGCGGCGGTGATCGGCGGGATGGACCCGCAGCAGGCGATCGTGGCCGGCGGCGGCGCGCTGCCCGCCGACTCGAACGGCACGCCGTGGAACGGCAAGTGCATCGTCGCCTCCGGCAATCTTCTCGCCGACTTCCGCGCCAACGCGGCGGCCGAGGCGCAGGGCAGGCTGCAGACCGCGCGGCTGTACCGGATGACCGACGACCCCGGCGTGAAGGCGATGCTGCAGTTCAACCTCGCGCGCGACACCGTGCACCAGAAGCAATGGCTGGCCGCGATCGAGGAACTCAAGGCCGACGGCCTGGAAAGCGACATCGCGCCGACCGCGTTGTTCGACGAGGAAAACCAGGACCACAACAACACGGTGTGGCATCTGTCCGACGGCCCGGACGGCGCGAAGGCGGGCTGGAGCTTCGGCGGGGAAAGCATCGAGTACCTCACCGACCCGAAACCGCTCGGCGGCCCCGGCACCGCGCCGAAGCCGGACCCCGCGCTGTACGGGACGTACTCGCCGACGCAGAACGCGGTGGGTTCGCTGAAGGGGAAGGCCAAAGAGGCGAAGAACAAGGCTAAGTGACAGGTGCGCAGGGACCCCGGGCCGATGGCGTCCGGGGTTCTTGCCGGTCAGACGCCGTATCCGCCGTCGACGTCGAGCTTCTGCCCGCTGATGAACCCGGCGCGGTCCGAGGCCAGGAAGCACACCGCTTCCGCGATGTCCTGCGCGTTGCCGAAGGTGCGCAACGGGATGGCGCGCCGGGCCGCTTCGAGCGCACGGTCGTCGAGGTCTCCGTTGGCCATGAGGTCCGCGGCCATCCCGTCCGTCAGCATTCCGGGCCCGACACAGTTGACCCGGACGCCGAACCGGCCTTCCTCGGCCGCGAGTGCCCGGGCGGTCGCTTCCACCGCGCCCTTGGGTCCGGCGGAAAGACCGTCGCGGACGGGGTAACGCTTGGTCGCGGCTGTGGTGACCGCGACGATCGAACCTTTGCTGGCACGCAGGGCGGGCAGTGCCGGATGGACGAGGTTGAAGAACGCGGCGGCTTCCGCGGTGAGCTGCCTGCCGAAATCGGCGGGATCCACTGTGGACAGATGCTGCTGCGGGACGAGCGGCCCGGCGGCGTGGACGAGGGTGTGGATCGTTCCGAAACGCTCGATGTACGCCTTGGTCTGCCCGGCATCGGTGAGGTCCAGGGGATCCGCGGTCGCTTCGAGTTCGGCGGCTAGCCGCTTGGCTGCTTCGTGATCGCTGCGGTAGGTAAAGGCGACCGCGGAGCCGCGCGCGGCGAGGGTCCGGCAGATCGCGGAGCCCAGCCCTCCGGTGCCCCCGGTCACGACCGCGACGCCCGGCTTGCCGTGGAAATCCTTCAAGGGCAGCCTTCTTCCGTCAGCGCAAAGCAAGCGCTTGGTACGAGCTTACGGTCCCGCGCGGCGCCGGTCAAACGGAGAAATCAGGTGTCCGCTGAGCCGACGCATGCTCCCTGCGGCCCCTTCCGGCGAAGGTACCTTCGCGCGGCTGAGTGCTCCGAACCGAAGGAAGTGAAACGTGTCCGATCAACTCGTCGATCTGCGGGACAAAATCGTGTTCGTCACCGGTGCCGCGCAAGGCCAGGGTGCCGAGCACGCCCGGACCACCGCGCGGCTGGGCGCCCGCGTCGTCCTGGCGGACCTGGACGAAAGCGCCGTCGCCGCGGTCGCGGACGAGATCGACGGCGAGACGCTCGCGGTCGGATTGGACGTGCGCAGCAAGGAAAACTGGGCCGCCGCGATGGAACGCACCCGCGCCGAGTTCGGCCGGGTCGATGTCCTCGTCAACAATGCCGGTTTCTACCGCAAGGCACCGTTGGATAGCTTCGAGGAGGACCACCTGACGCACACCTTGGGGGTCAATTTGATCGGCCCGGTCCTCGGGATGCAGGCCGTGCTGCCGTTGATGCGCGAACGCGGCGGTTCGATCGTCAACGTCGCCTCGACCGCGGCGCTGACCGGTTTCGCGGGCGGTCTGGGATACGGCGCGTCGAAATGGGGGCTGCGCGGGGCGAGCAAATCCGCGGCGAAGGAACTCGGCGAGTTCGGTATCCGGGTCAACTGCGTATGCCCGGGTGCGATCGACACGCAGATGATCTCCGAAACGACCCGCGCAGGCGGCGGCGCGGTGGCTGAGCAGCCGATCCGCCGCCCTGGCACGACGGGTGAGGTGGCGGCGTTGGTGGCTTTTCTGGCCAGTGATGCGAGTAGTTATTGCACAGGTCAGGATTTCGTGATCGACGGCGGCCAAACCGCCTGACGCGCCGGCTGGGTCGGCCCTCCCCGGCGAGGGCCGATCAGCCGGAAGCAGACCCGCCGTTGGCCAGCTGCAATTCGACCCCCGCAGGCGGCAAGTCCGGCACTGCCCGCGGCCGCAGTGTGGGCACGCCGTTGGCGACCCGCCACACCGTCGCCGCGGCGTTGCGCACCTCGGTGATCGTGGCGACCAGATCGAGCGCTCGCGTCGGCCCGCACACCGACAGCGCGAAGTGCCCGTCGTCGTCCATGGTGGTGATCGGCGCGGCCACCACGGTCACGCCGTGATGGGTGCCCTGCGCGTCCACGGCCACCCCGCCGCGGTCGCGGACCCGGGCGAGGTCGCGCATGAGCTGGCTGCGGGTCTGGATGGAGTACTGGGTCGGCGCGTAGCCGAAATGCAGCTCCGGCCAGTGGTCGGGGGAGAGGGTGGCGAGCAGCGCCCGGCCCGGCGCGGTGAGCGTGACCGGCTGCCGGGCGCCCGCGCTCCACTGCCCGGAGGCGGACGGCCACGAGCCGATCCGTTCGAGGTGCATGATCTCCGCGCCGACCAGCATGCTGAGGTACACCGTCAGCCCGCTGCGGCGATGCAGCTCAGCCATCACCGCGACGGCGGCGCGGGGGACAGTGCGCCGGCGGGTGAACTGCGAGCCGAGTTCGAACATGCGCACCCCGAGCGTGTAGGTGAACTCCTTGCGCTCCACCCAGCCGAGTTCGACCAGCCGCTGCAGGATCCGGTGCGCCGAAGACCGCGGCACGTGCGAGCGGCGGGCGAGTTCGGCCAGAGTCAGCGGCCGTTCGCCCACGAAGGACTCCAGCAGCGACGCGACGCGGTCGATCATCGCCGCGGGGGCTTCCTCGATGTGCGCCATTGCAACACCACCTCCAGACTGCGTATGTCAGATTGAGACTACCTGTCAGAATCTGACACCTTGGAGTGTAGGCACACCGGAGCTCGGCTGTAAACCGCCTCCGGACAGCAAGATGCGCCGTGCCCGGCAATCCGGACACGGCGCATCTGTGCGGTCATACGGTCTGGACGATCCGCAGCCGTCCGGCCGCGACCTCGGCGTCGAGAGACTCCTTGAGCCGCGAACACCCCGCCAGTGCGGGACCCGGCATCGGCGACGTGCCCAGTTCCGCGCAAGCCTCGATCGCCTCGGCGTTCCACTGCAGGCTCGTCTGGTGCACCGTGCTCTTGCGCACCAGCAGCCGCGCCTCGCAGTGTTGGCAGTGCAGCGGCTGCATCGGCATGTCGTCGAGCCGGTTGTCGGTCCTCGGTTCGCTCACGGCGCGGTCTCCGTCGGCTTGGCCTGGCGGGCGATGTTGGCGGCCACCTCGTCGTGCCACGCCTGGGTCGGCCGGGTGAGGTCGAGTTCGTACTCGAAGCGGTCGACCATCTCCGGGCGGATGTCGGCGACGTCGACGTAGAACTGCTCGTACCAGCGGCGCAGCTGGTACACCGGCCCGTCCTCCTCGCACAGCAGCGGGTTGTCGATCCGGGCCTTGTGCTTCCAGATCTCGACGTCCTGCTCGAAGCCGACCTTGATGTAGTCGCCGAGCGCGATCGCCGAGCGCATCGCCGCGTCCTCGGGCAGGGTGGCCGATTTCTTGACGATGATCCCGTACTGCAGCACGAACGAATCCGCCGTGATCGGGTAGTGGCAGTTGAGCAGAACCGTGTGGTGGTCGCCGAATTCGTAGTGATATGTCAGGTCGTCGATCATGAACGACGGGCCGTAATAGGACGCGACGGAGGTGCTGCCGAGCATTTTCGGCTGTCCTTCGGGCGCGGGGTAGTCGTCGCGGGAGTCGCCGTTCATGTACTGGGTCGCGACGTGGCCCTCGAAGACGTTCTTGAAGTACGTCGGCAGCGATCCGTGCACGTAAAAGAAATGCGCCATGTCCACGACGTTGTCGATGATCTCGCGGCAGTTGGTGTTGACGACGGTCGTGTACCAGTGCCAGTCGGTCCATTCGTCGCTTTCCGCGCCTTCGATGCGGGGGATGGCGACCTCGTCGGTCGGCTTCGTGCCTTCCGGGTCGTTCCAGACGAACAGCAGACCGTCCTGCTCCAAGGTCGTCCACGCCTGCGTGCGCGCGAGCATCGGGACGCGTTTGCTGTACGGGATCTGCTTGCACCGGCCGTCGCCGCCCCAGCGCCAGTCGTGGAACGGGCAGGCGATCTCGTCGCCCTTGACCTCGCCCTGGGACAGGTCGCCGCCGAGGTGCCGGCAATAGGAATCGAGGATATTGATCTTTCCGTTCGCCCCGCGGAACACCACGAGTTTCGTGCCGAAGGCGTGCACGGTATGCGGTTTCCCGTCGGCGAAATCGCGGACGAGACCGAGGCAGTGCCAGCCGCGGGCGAAGCGGGCGGGGGCGGAATCCGCTTCGATCCGGCGGATCTCGTCCTGGTGCAGAGAAGTCATCGCGCTCTCCTGGAAAGGGTTGGTGGGGAGCTGTCGGTCCGGTGCGTTCCGGTTCTAACAAGCACCGGGGCCATGAACCCGGTCACAGTTCACTGACTGGAACGCCGCTGGTGCACTACGTCGGCCGGGCTCCAGATCGCGCGCATGCTCGTGATCCGGCCGCGCTCGTCGAACGTCATGACGTCGATCGGCTCGATCGCGCTCACGAACTCCTCGGTCGTGGTGATCACGCGCAGGTGGAAGGCGGCCGTGTCGCCGGCGGCCCGGACGGCCAGCAGTTCGGCGGTGAGGGCGAGGCCCTCGAGTTCGCTGTAGAACGCGGCGATGGCTTCCCGGCCCTTGCGGACGGCACTGCCCGCGGGGTCCTCGACGGTGGCGTCCTCGGCGTAAAGGGCGGCGATCCGCGCCGGGTCGCCTGCTTCGAGCCTGCGCGCGTACTCCGCGACGGTGCGGGTGATCTTGTCGGTGGTCAGCATGCGGGGGATGCAAGCACAGCCGGGGGCGGGAGCGAGCCCGAGCAACCGCTTGGTGGGAAGCCGCGTCGAATTATGCCGTTGACGTGGGCGGAAGCGCCTGCCGCACAAGATCTTTCGCGACTCGTCTCCCAGTCAGCGAAACGACCGCGATCCGGCGGGCGGGCGCGGCCGTACCGTGCGCAGGCCCCGTCCGGCGGGGCGAGGGACGACGACCAGGAGGGTGGATGTCCGCCGAAACGAGTACCGGCCGCGGGAAACGGGTCCGGGTGACCGCCGTCGTGGAGGAGACCGCCGACGCGCGCTCGTTCGTCGTGGAGCCGGCCGGCGACCCCGCGTTCGGCTACCGCGCCGGGCAGTTCCTGACCGTGCGGGTCCCGGACGCCGGAACGGGTTCCGCCCGCTGCTACTCGCTGTCGAGTTCGCCGCACTGCGACGAGGCGATGAAGTTCACCGTCAAACGGGTGCGGGGCGGGCACGGGTCCAACTGGCTGTGCGACACCGTCACCGCGGGCGCTGAGCTGGACGTGCTCCCGCCGGCGGGGACCTTCACGCCCGCGTCGCTGGACCAGTCCGTGGTGCTGCTCGCGGGCGGCAGCGGGATCACTCCGGTGATCGCCATCGCGAAGTCGATCCTGTTCGGCGGCAGCGGGGAAGTCGTGCTGCTTTACGCGAACCGTGACGAAGCGTCGGTGATCTTCGCTGCCGAACTGGCCGCCCTCGAGAGCAAGTTTCCCGATCGCTTCACGGTGATACACCTGCTGGAATCACTGCAAGGCTATCCCAGCCGGAACCTGCTGACCGTGTTGCTGCGTCCGTTCGCCGACCGCGACCTCTATCTCTGCGGCCCGGAGCCGCTCATGGACGTGGCCGCGGAGGTCGCCGCGAGCGTCGGAATGGCCGGGGTGCACTCCGAACGGTTTCTTTCCCTGCAGCAAGATCCGTTCGCACCAGCGGAATCCGGGACCGGCGAGGTCGCGTGCACCATGCGGGTCTCGCTCGACGGCGAGGACCACGTCGTCCCGTGGAGAGCCGGGGCGAAACTCCTCGACGCGCTGCTGGCCGCGGGCGTCGACGCACCGTACTCGTGCCGCGAAGGCGCCTGCAGCGCGTGCGTGTGCTCGCTGACGGAGGGCAAGGTGAACTTGGCTCGCAACGAGATTCTCACCGAGGACGATCTCGCCGAGGGTTACGTCCTGGCGTGCCAGGCCGAACCGGTCAGCGACGAGATCGCGATCGAGTACTGAAACCGCTGTTCCACTCATCAGGAGACCGGGCCCGATCCGGTTTCCCGGTTGGCAAGCTCGACCCACACACAAGGAGCCGTCATGCCGCATGCAGCAATCGACAACATCGAGGCGATCGCCGAGGAACTCCGGGCCGGCGCCGACGAAGGCGAGTCGCTCGGCCGGTTGCCGGACGACATGGCGAAGCGGCTCAAGCAAGCGGGCATCATCCGCTTGCTGCAGCGCAAGAAGTACAACGGCTACGAGGCGCACCCGCGCGAGTTCGCCGAAACTGTCATGAAGACGGCGAGCATCTACGGGTCGGCCGGATGGGTGGGCGGCATCGTCGGCGTGCACCCGTGGCAGCTCGCCTTCGCCGATCCGAAGGTGCAGGAAGAGATC
Source organism: Amycolatopsis sp. CFH S0740 (assembly GCF_004522315.1). Taxonomy (NCBI): domain Bacteria; kingdom Bacillati; phylum Actinomycetota; class Actinomycetes; order Pseudonocardiales; family Pseudonocardiaceae; genus Amycolatopsis; species Amycolatopsis sp. CFH S0740. The sequence continues at coordinate 50,581 of NZ_SDLS01000042.1, forward strand.
CTGGGCGAGGACACCGACACCTGGCAGGCGTCGCCGTACATGCCCGCCGGGGTCGCGGTTCCGGCTGATGGCGGCTTCGTGCTGAACGGCCGCTGGCAGTTCTCGTCGGGCACCGACCACTGCGACTGGATCTTCCTCGGCGCACTGCTCGGCGGCAAGGACGGCCAGCCGTTGATGCCGCCGCACAGCATGCACGTGATCCTGCCGCGTTCGGACTACGAGATCATCGACGGTTCCTGGGACGTCGTCGGCCTGCGCGGCACCGGCAGCAAGGACATCGTGGTCAAGGACGCGTTCGTCCCGGCGTACCGGGTGATGGACGCGGACAAGGTCATCGACGGCTCGGCGGCCAGGGAGTACGGCGTCACCGAGACGCTGTACAAGATGCCGTGGTCGACGATCTTCCCGCTCGGCATCACCTCGGCGACCATCGGCATCTGCGAGGGCGTGCTGGCCGCCGGGATCGACTACCAGCGCAACCGCGTCGGCGCGACCGGCACCCTCGTCAAGGACGACCCGTACGTGCTGCACGCGCTCAGCGACTCGGCCTCGGAGATCGACGCCGCGCGCCAGCAACTGCTGTCCAATGTGGACCGCGTGTGGGACAAGGTCGACCGCGGCGAGGAGATCGACTTCGCCACGCGTGCCCGGATCCGCCGGGACCAGGCCCGCGCGGCGTGGCGGGCGGTGCGCGCCGCGGACGAGATCTTCGACCGCGCCGGCGGCAACGCGTTGCGGATGGACAACCCGTTGCAGCGCTTCTGGCGCGACGCGCACGCCGGTCTGCACCACGCCATCCACGTCACGAGCACCACTTACCACGCCGCCGCGCTGGCGTCGCTGAACGTCGAAGTCCCGCAGGGCCCGCTGCGCGTGATGATCTGAGAAAGGACACCCACGATGAGCGAAATCAAGGGACTCGGCTACGTCCGGGTCATCGCCACCGACCTCGACCGCTGGCGCGAACTCGGCTTCGACGTGCTCGGTTTCGCGCCGGGCTTCGGCGACGAGAAGGACGCGCTGCACTTCCGGATGGACGAGCGGCCGTCCCGGATCACCGTCGAGCACGGCGAGGCCGACCGCGTGACGGCGGTCGGCTGGGAGGTGCGGGACGCCCCGGCGTTGCGCCGGCTCCGCGAGACCCTCGAAAAGGCCGGGGTGGACTGCACGCCGATGTCGCAGGAACTCGCGGACCGGCGCAAGGTCGAGGCCGGGTTTTCCGCCAAGGACCCGGGCGGGACGCCGCTCGAGTTCTTCCACGGGCCGGTCCTCGAACACAGCCCGGTGCTCACCAAGTACGCCCACAAGTTCGTCACCGGCGCGCAGGGCCTCGGGCACGTGGTCATGCCGACCACCAGCTTCGACGAGTCCTTCGAGTTCTACACCGAAACGCTCGGCTTCCTGTCCCGCGGCGCGTTCCGGATGCCCGGCCCGCCGGAAGCCGGCCCGCTGCGGATCCGGTTCCTCGGGATCAACCGGCGCCACCACAGCCTGGCGATCATGCCGAGCCTGGAGGGCCGTGACCCGGGCCTGATCCACGTCATGGTCGAGGTCGATTCGCTCGACGCGGTCGGCCGCGCCTACGACCAGGTCCTGGCGCGCGATTTCCCGGTGTCCTCGACGCTGGGGCGGCACACCAACGACAAGATGATCTCGTTCTACGTCCGCGTCCCCGGCGGCTGGGACATCGAGTACGGCTACGGCGGCCAGCTCGTCGACGAAAGCTATTACACCGCCGAGGAAATCACCGCGGACAGCTACTGGGGCCACGAATGGCTCTGGATGAAGGAAATGAAGGAAGCCGCCGCGCGCGGAGAAGCCTGAGCCGACTGCCGCACCTAGGGGAACCAACGTGGAAAACTGTTTCGACGCAGTCGTCGTCGGGGCCGGGATCGCCGGTCTTTACGCGGTGCACAAACTCCGCGCGCGCGGCATGCGGGTGCGGGGCTTCGAGAGCGCGGCCGGGGTGGGCGGCACCTGGTACCACAACCGGTACCCCGGTGCGCGGTGCGACGTCGAAAGCATCGACTACTCCTACTCGTTCGACGAGGAACTGCAACAGGAATGGTCCTGGAGCGAACGGTTCGCGACCCAGGAAGAGATCCTGCGGTATCTCGACCACGTCGCGGACCGGCACGACCTGCGTCCCGCGTACGAGTTCTCCACCCGGGTGACGGCGGCGGAGTACGACGAACGGTCCGGGCGGTGGACGGTCAGCACCGACACCGCCCGGACCGTCAGCGCGCGGTTTCTCGTGCTGGCCACCGGTGTCCTGTCCGCGACGAACCTGCCGGAGATTCCCGGACGGGACAGTTTCGCGGGCGAGCTGTACCACACCGGCGCCTGGCCGCAGCGCGCCGTGGACTTCGCGGGCAAGCGGGTCGGCGTGATCGGGACCGGGTCGTCCGGGATCCAGGCGATTCCGGTCGTCGCCGAAACCGCCGCGCGGGTCACGGTTTTCCAGCGCAGCCCCAACTATTCGATTCCCGCGCGGAACCACCCGCTCACCCCGGAGTACGTCGCGGAAATCAAAGCCGGCTATCCCGAACGGCGGCGGCTGTCGCGGATCAGCGGCGGCGGCACGCCGAACAGCCCGCACCCGCGCGGCGCGCTCGAGGTCGATGCCGCCGAACGGACCCGGATCTACGACCAGTGGTGGGAACGCGGGGGATACTTGTTCGCCAAGGCTTTTCCCGACCAGACCACGAATCTCGCCGCCAACGACACCGCCCGCGAGTACGTCGAGGCGAAGATCCGCGAACTCGTGCACGATCCGGAGATCGCCGAGCAGCTCATCCCGGACGACCATCCGATCGGCACGAAACGCATCGTCACCGACAGCGGCTATTTCGAGGCGTACAACCGGGACAACGTCAAACTGGTCAACCTCCGGCGTACGCCGATCAGCGAGATCACGCCGGACGGAGTACGCACGTCGGACGCTCTCCACGAACTCGACCTGCTGATCTTCGCCACCGGCTTCGACGCCATGACGGGTTCGCTGTCCCGGATCGACATCCGCGGCCGGAACGGGCGCACGCTCCGCGACGCGTGGTCGGCGGGCCCGCGCACCTATCTCGGGCTGACGGTCGCCGGATTCCCCAACATGTTCGTCGTTTCCGGGCCCGGCAGCCCGAGCGTCCTGGCGAACATGGTGCTGACCGCGGAACAGCACGTGGACTGGATCGCGTCCTGTGTGGACTATCTCGACGAAAACCAGGTGTCGACCATCGAGGCGACCGAGGAGGCTGTCGCGCACTGGGTGGCCGAGTGCAACGCCAACGCGGCGGCGACGTTGTTCCCGACCGCCAACTCCTGGTACCTCGGCGCGAACATCCCCGGCAAGCCCCGGGTGTTCATGCCCTACATCGGCGGGCTCGGCAAATACCGCGCGATCTGCGACGACGTCGCGGCTGCCGGGTATCGCGGGTTCGTGCTGGACGATCCCGCGGGCGCCGAGGTGAAGGCGATGCTGGCCGGACTGGCCGATTTCCCGGACGTGACCCAGCACGAGCCCGCCGAACTGCGGGCGATCATCCGGTCCCGCCGGGCGCCGCTGACGCACCAGCCCGCGATGCGGATCGCGGAGGACCGCGTAATCGAAGGCCCCGGCGGAGACCTGCCGCTGCGGATCTACGCGCCAGAGCACGATGGGCCGCTTCCGGTGGTTGTCTTCGCGCACGGCGGCGGATTCGTGTTCTGCGACCTCGACAGCCACGACGAGTTCTGCCGCTCGATGGCCGCCGCGGTGGGTGCGGTCGTGATCGCGGTCGACTACCGGCTGGCCCCGGAACATCCCGGGCCCGCGGCGATGGAGGACATGTACGCGGCCGTGGTCTGGGCTGCTCAACACGCCGCTGAGTACGGGGGAGACCCGGCCCGGATCGGCGTGGCCGGCGACAGCGCCGGGGGCAACCTGGCCGCCACGGTGTGCCTCGCCGCCCGCGATCGCGGCGGCCCGCACATCGCCGGGCAAGTCTTGCTGTACCCGGTGATCGACGACGATTTCGCCACCGAGTCCTATCGGCGGTACGGCGAGGGCTACTACAACACCGAGCGCGCCATGCGGTGGTACTGGGCGCAATACGCGCCGGACGGAACCGACAGCCCCTACCTCGTGCCCACGCGGGCGGAGTCGCTGGCAGACCTTCCGCCCGCCGTGGTCGCGACCGCCGAACTGGACCCGCTCTGCACCTCCGGCGACGACTACGCGCAGCGCCTGCGGGAGGCCGGGACAGCGGTCACCGCGCACCGGTTCGAGGGGCTGTTCCACGGTTTCCTGACGATCCCGGCGCTGTCCCTGACCGAACCCGCGCGCGAGAAGCTCTGGCAGATGATGCGGGACCTCCTGGCCTAGGAAGGACTGATCCATGACGACCGACCGACTGCGTCCCGTCCCGGCCGCCGCGATCGCCGAATGGCACGAGACCGCGGACGTGGTGATCGCCGGGTACGGCATCGCCGGGGTGTCCGCGGCGATCGAGGCGGCGAGGTCCGGCGCGCAGGTGCTGATCCTGGAACGCACGAGCGGCTGGGGCGGCGCGGCGGCGCTGGCCGGCGGGTTCGTGTACCTCGGCGGCGGCACGCCGCTCCAGCGCGCCCTCGGTTTCGAGGACAGCGCGGAGAACATGGAGAAGTTCCTGCTCGCGGCCGTCGGCCCGGGCGCGGACGAAGCCAAGATCGCCGACTACTGCCGCGGCAGCCTGGAGCACTACGACTGGCTCGTCGGCAACGGCGTGCCCTTCCGCGAGGCGCTCTGGGACGAGCCCGGCTGGGAACCGCCGCACGACGAAGGCCTGGCGTACTCCGGCGGCGAGAACGCGGCCCCGTTCAACGCCGTCGCCAGACCTGCGCCGCGCGGGCACGTGCCGCGGATGAGCAACAAGCGCACGGGCGAGCAAGGCGGCGGATACATGCTGATGAAGCCGCTCGCGGAGACCGCGGAAGCGCTCGGCGTGCGCGTTTCCTACGACGTCCGCCTGAGCAGTCTCATTGTGGACGGAGACCGAGTCGTCGGAGTGCTCGCGCGGCGCTACGGACGCGAGATCGCCGTGCGGGCCGACCTTGGTGTCGTCCTGGCTACCGGCGGATTCGCCTACTCAGAGCAGATGGTCGCCGATCACGCGCCGCGGTTGATCGGCCGCCCGGGCGCCGCGATCGAGGAACACGACGGCGTCGGCATCCTGGCGGCCACCGCGTTCGGTGCGGCGACCGCGCACATGGACGCCACGGAGGTCGCGTTCTTCGGCGACCCGCAGATGATGGCGCGCGGCATCCTCGTCAACGGCCAGGGCCAGCGTTACGTCACCGAGGACACGTACCCGGGCCGGATCGGCCAGGCGACGCTGTTCCACCAGGACAACCAGGCGTACCTGGTGATCGACGAGCAAGCGCACGAGGAAGCGCTCGCGACCGCGACCGCGACCCCGAACTTCCGCGTGCCGCCGACCTGGGCCGCGGAGACCGTCGCCGAACTCGAGGCCGACATGGGCCTTCCAGAACGGGCGCTGCAAACCACGGTCGAGCTCTACAACACCTATGCGGCGCAAGGCCGGGACCCGCTGTTCGGCAAGAAACCGGAATGGCTGCGCCCGCTCACCGGCGCGGTCGCCGCCTTCGACCTGCGAGGCGCCACGGCTGGCTTCCCGCTGGGCGGACTGCGGACCGACCTGGACTCGCGGGTGCTGCACGTGTCAGGGGCGCCGATCCCGGGGTTGTTCGCGGCGGGCCGCTGCACGGCGGGGATCTGCACCGGCGGTTACGTCAGCGGCGCTTCGCTGGGCGACGGCAGTTTCTACGGACGCCGGGCCGGGCGCGCGGCGGCGAAGGGGGAAGTGCAGTGACCGAACCGTCCGACCCCGCCCTGATGCGCACCGTGCTGGGACATTTCGCGACCGGCGTCGTGGCGATCACCGGCATGGACGAGGAAACCGGCTCGCCGGTCGGGCTGGCGGCGAACTCGTTCACGTCGGTGTCGCTGGATCCGCCGCTGGTCGCCTTCTGCGTGGCCGCGACCAGCACTTCGTGGCCGCGGGTGCGCTCGGCGGGATGTTACGCGATCAGCATCCTGTCCGAGTCGCAGGAAGCGGTGTGCCGTCAGCTGGCGGCCCGGGGCGTCGACAAGTTCGCGGGGATCGACTGGACGCCGTCGCCTTCGGGCGCGCCCGTGGTGGCCGGTTCGCTGGCGTGGATCGAGGCGGAACTCGATGCCCAGCACGTGGCAGGCGATCACGCGATCGTCGTTTCGCGGGTGCGGCATCTGTACTCGTCGGACCTGGAGCCGCTGGTCTTTTTCCGGGGCCGCTACGGGCGGATCAGCGCGGGCGTCCGCTGATCGGGAAGGGCGATCGAGCGGCCCCGGTTCCGCTGGCAAGGTCGGGCCATGACCCCCGAACTGCTTGAACTCCCCACCGAGCACGGTGTGCTGCGCTACCGGGAAAGCGGCGACGGCCCGCCTTTGGTGCTGCTGCACGGTTCCGGGCCCGGCGTGACCGGCTGGCGCAACTTCGGCGCCAACCTGCCGACCTTCGCCCAGCACTATCGCACGATCGTCCTGGAGTTCCCGGGTTTCGGGGTCAGCGACGATTTCGGTGCTGTACACCCGATGCAGTCCGCCAGGACAGCCGTGCGCGCGCTGCTCGACGGTCTGTCCCTGGATCGCGTGCGCATGGTCGGCAACTCGATGGGCGGGTTCGTCGCGACGGATTTCTCCCTCGCGGCCCCCGAACGCGTCGAGCGGCTGGTCACGATCGGCGGCATCGGAACCCCGATTTTCAGTGCCCAGCCCGGGGAAGGGATCGTCCGGCTCAGCGAGTTCGTCGAAAACCCGACCCGTGCCGCGCTCGTCGCCTGGCTGCGTTCGATGGTCTACGACCAGGCGATGGTCACCGAGGAACTGATCGAGGAACGCTGGAGCCAGGCAACGGATCCCGCCACGCTGGAGAACTCGCGCCGGATGTACGGCGCGGCGGCACTGGCCGCGATGGCGGCCGCCGCACGCAGCGCGGAAACCCCGGCCTGGGCCCAGCTTCGCCGCCTCGACGTCCCGACCCTGGTCACCTGGGGGCGCGACGACCGCGTCAGCCCGGTCGACATGGCGTTGCTCCCGATGCGCGCCCTGCCGCAGGGCGAGGTGCACATCTTCCCGAACTGCGGGCACTGGGTGATGATCGAGCAGAAAGCCGCCTGGGAAGCCACTGTCCTGGCTTTCCTCGGCCGCTGATGTTCCGCTGACTGGACTCGGCCGGGGGACCGGCGCACCCGGCGAAATACGGTGACCCGGCCTCCTGCCGAGAACGAAGTGGAGTTCGAAGGACATGAAGAAGAAAATGCCCGCGCTCGTGCCTGCCGAGGACACGACCGTCGATCTCCTCGTCGTCGGCTCGGGAACCGGGATGGCCGCCGCGCTCGCGGCCCACGAACGCGGACTGTCCACTTTGGTCGTCGAGAAGACCGGCTATGTCGGCGGATCGACCGCGCGTTCCGGCGGGGCGTTCTGGATCCCCGGGAACGCCGCGTTGCCGGACCGCTCGGTCGCCGACGCGGGCACCTACCTGAACGCCGTGGTCGGCGACTCGGCCCCGGCCGAACGCGGCCGCGCCTACCTCGAACACGGCGCCGCCGCCGTCGACATGCTGCGCCGCACCACTCCCATGCGGTTCTTCTGGGCCAAGGGCTATTCCGACTACCACCCCGAGGAACCGGGCGGCCGTGCGGAAGGCCGGACGTGCGAATGCCGTCCGTTCAACGCCTCCGTCCTCGGCGACGAGCGGCCCCGGCTGCGTCCCGGCGTGATGGAAGCGCCGGTCCCGATGCCGGTCACCGGCGCGGACTACAAGTGGATGAACCTGGTGGCGCGCAAGCCGCTCAAGGCGTTGCCGCGGATCTTCGCCCGGGCCGCGCTGGGCATCGGCGGCATGCTGATCGGCCGCGACTACCTGGCGGGCGGGCAAGCGCTTGCGGCCGGGATGTTCGCGGGCGTGCTGCGCGCGGGCATTCCCGTGTGGACAGAGACCGCCCTCGTCCGCCTGCTGCGCGACGGCGACCGGGTCACCGGAGCCGTTCTGCGGCAAGGGGATCGCGAAGTCACCGTGCAGGCCCGGCGCGGCGTCGTCCTGGCCGCGGGCGGCTTCGACCACGACGTCGAGGCACGGCACAAGTTCCAGTCGCCGCGGCTCGGCGAGTACAGCCTGGGTGCGGAAGGCAACACCGGCGACGGCATCCTCGCCGGCCAGGAACTCGGCGCGGGCACCGCTTTGCTGGACCAGGCCTGGTGGTTCCCCGCCTTCGCCCCGGTGCCGGGCGGCGCCCCGGCGGTCATGCTCGCCGAACGTTCGCTGCCAGGTTCGTTCATCGTCGACCAGACCGGGAAACGGTTCATCAACGAGGCGACCGACTACATGTCGTTCGGGCAGGAAATCCTGGCGCGCGACCGGGCCGGGACGCCGGTCGAGGAGATGTGGCTGGTTTTCGACCAGCGCTACCGCGACAGCTACATCCTCGCCGGCCGCTGCTTCCCGCGGCAGCCGCTCCCGGAATCGTGGTACCGGGCAGGAATCGCCCACAAGTCGGACGACCTCGGCGCACTCGCCCGGGCGATCGGCGTCCCGGCGGATTCCTTCCAGGACACCTTCCAGCAGTTCAACGCTCTCGCCGCCACCGGACGCGACACCGCCTTCGGCCGCGGCGACAGCGCGTACGACCGTTACTACGGCGACCCCACGATCGCCCCCAACCCGAACCTGGCCCCGCTGCACCGCGCGCCGTACTACGCGGTGAAGGTGGTCCTGAGCGACCTCGGCACGTGCGGGGGATTGGTCGCCGACGAACACGCCCGAGTCCTGCGCGAGGACGGCACCGTGGTGGAAGGCCTGTACGCGATCGGAAACACGGCGGCGAACGCCTTCGGCGCGTCGTACCCGGGCGCGGGCGCGACGATCGGACAGGGCGTGGTGTACGGGTACATCGCGGCGCTCCACGCGGCGGGCGCGTCTTCGTAGCCCGCCCGCTGCACGACCGAGTCGTACATGAGGGGAACCCTCAGGGAATCAGATTCCCTGAGGGTTCCCCTCATGTACGTTCACCGGCGTCACGCGGCGTGTTTGGTCCACAAAGGACTATTTGGCGAGCCGGGTCAATCCGCTCAACGCCAGGCGCAACCCGCGCGCTTCCCACCGTTCGATGTCCGCGAAGTCATCGGACCCGCCGTTCTGCACCCACCGGATCAGCGCGTGCCGCATGGTCTGGATCACCAGCAGCGCCGGAAGCTCGCGCAGGAACGGGTCCTCGTCGAGCTCGTAATACCGCGCCAGAAACCGCGTCACCGCCTCGCTGAGCCCCTCGCACCACTCCACGAACCGGAGCCGGTACTGCGGCGTGTTGACGATGAGCGTCATGATCTGGTGGTCGTACTCCGGCACCTGACGCCGGTTCAGCTCCGTGGTGAGCGCGGCGGTCAGGACCTCGACCGGATCCGCGTCGTCCGGCGCGTCCTCGAGCCCCTGGAGGATGACGCGTTCGCTGCGGCGCAGCAGCGGCATCAGGACGTCCTCCTTGACCGGGAAGTGCCGGTGGAACGTCCGCGGGTTGATCCCGACGATCTCGCAGATCCGCTCGACAGTGACCGCCGTGTGGCCCTCGGCCACGAACAGGTCGCGTGCGGTGAGCGCGATGCTCATCCGCAGCTCCTCGGCCCGGCGCTCGGTGAGGGTCTGCCGTTTCGGCTCCGTCACCAGGACTCCCTCCCTGTCGCGTGCATGGACCGTAGCCGCCCGGACGCGCCTGGTGCTGCCCGCTGACCGCTCTGCGGAACAACGCGCCGTCCGGCCACGGGTGTCAGAATATGACACGTTCCGGCGCGAGCCGCGCCGATCCTGCTACGCTCGGGTGTGATGAACGACTACTCGTGCAGATCGGAGGTTCCGTTCGCCCCAGGTGAGTGCTGATGCACCCATTCCCCGCGAACGAGAATCCTCGTCTTCTTTCCTGGGCGCTCGTGCGACAGTTTGCCGTGCCGCTGTCGATGATCGAGTCAGCGACTGCCCGCCGGGCCGCGGGCGACTGGGCCGGAGCCTGCGCCGCCGCCCGCGTCGACGTGGATCTGAACCTGCGAACGGCAAGCCGGGTCCACGGCGCTGGGCTGGCCGCGCAGATCCGCGCCGATCTCCGGCAGCTGGCTCCTGACCTGCTCCGCTGGCATTTCCCGAGAATCGCCCCGGACGGCCTGCTGCGTCCAGGACTCACCGTGTCCCTGGCCCGCTACGGCGACGTCCAGCTCGTCGCGCGCACGCCGCCGGCGTGGGCGGCTGCCGGGCAGCGGATCAGCCTTGCGCTGTGGTCGCCTTCGCAGCGCGGTGCCGGTCTGCACCCGCATCCCCGGCCTGATCGGCGTTATCGCCTGGATCTGCACCGCCACCTGTGGGACGTGCGCCGCGCGGGCGAGTTGGGGGAGCGGTCGGGGCGTTGGCCACCGGACCGCGCCAGCCCGATCCTGCCCGGAACGGGCGAGTTTCGGGACCGGCCGGGGGATTGGCCGCCGGACCGGACCTGTTCGTTCCTGCCGGGAACGGGCGAGTTGCAGGACCGGTCGAGCCGCTGCCCGCCGGACCAAAGCAGCTCGTTCCCGCCGGGAACGGGCCACAGCTCGGGCGAGTTGCGCGAACTGTCGAGCCACCGGCCGCCGGACCGCCCCCGCCCGATCCCGCCCGAAATCGGCCACTGCGCCGTAGACCGGTGGCTGGCCGAGGCGGAGCTGCTGCTGCGCGCGGAGGGCAGCACGGGCGGCCTCGTCTCCGTCCGGCTCACCTCCCGGCACCGGCTGACCTTGAACCTGGGCGGGCGAAACCCCACCGGCAGGATCCCGGTCCTGCCGGACGCCGCGACCTGGGTCCTGCCCGACCTGGAACTGCTCCACGCCGGACTGCTCGAAGCCAGTCAGCTGCATCCGCTCGTCGCGGCGGCACTCCGGCCCGGTCCTCGGACCAGCACGGCACAAAACCCCGGCCACACAAGGAATTCCCGTCCCGTCGAGTGCCGCGGCGCCACCCATCGGATCGGCGTGGTGGACGGCGTGCTCGTCCCGCTGGACCACGACCCCGGCGAGATCCGCCGCGAGGAACTCCTGGGCGCGCTGGGCGGCCCCGAACTGCCGTGCCTGCGGGCAATCGACGAGGCGCACCGGTCGCCGGGAAACCTCGTGGACGTCCGCGCGCGGCTGGACCACGGCGACGCCGCCGGTGCTCTCGCCGTCGTCGAAAGTCTGCTCGGACCGGACGTGCTCCTGCGCAGCGGAGCCCTGCGCGAAGAACTCGAAACGGCTGTACGTGGCCAAGTTGTCCACGGCCTCTACCGGGCTGGACTCGCCGGTCGAGGACCCCTTCGGTCCGCTCCGGACACCACCCGGCGGGCGCGCCGCCGCCACTCGCTGAACCAACCCCAAAGGTGATCGAAACTGTCTGCTGCCATGGAAATTTCCGTTGAAACCCGATGCCCGCTGGACGTCGCCGCCGATCTGCTCGCCCTGCTGGACGACACGAAAACCGAACCGCGCCCCGACAGTCAGCTGGAAGCCTTGACCCTGGCCGTGTCCGCCGATCTGCCGGTGCTGCTGTGGGGCGAGCCCGGCATCGGCAAGACAGCCGCGCTGAACCACCTCGCCGAGGCCCTCGAACTCCCGCTGACGACGGTGATCGCCAGCGTGCACGAGCCGTCCGACTTCTCCGGCCTGCCGGTGGTCGGCGACGACCCCGCCGTGCAGGGCGTGCCGATGGCTCCGCCGGACTGGGCCGTGCGCCTGGTCCGGGCAGGCCGGGGATTGCTGTTCCTGGACGAGCTTTCCACCGCCCCGCCCGCCGTTCAGGCCGCGCTGCTGCGGGTCGTGCTGGAACGACGGGTCGGTGCCCTGCGGCTTCCGCCGGGCGTCCGGATCGTGGCCGCCGCGAACCCGCGTTCCTCCGCGGCCGACGGCTGGGAACTGAGCCCGCCGCTGGCCAACCGCTTCGTGCACCTGCAGTGGACCTACGACCACGACGTCGTGGTGCGCGGACTCGGCGGCACGTGGCCGAAGGCAACGCTGCCCCAGCTAGACCCAGTGCTGCTGCCGGACGCCGTGACGTTCGCCCGCCGCGCGGCCTGCGGACTGCTGACCGCCCGGCCCGGCCTCGTGCACCAACTGCCGAAGAGCGAAACCCGCCGCGGCGGTCCGTGGCCCTCGCCGCGCAGCTGGGAAATGACCCTGCGCCTGATCGCCTTCGCCACCGCTGCGGGCGCTTCCCGGGAAGTGCTGTCCATGCTGGTCAGGGGCACGGTCGGCGACGGACCGGGCCTGGAGCTGCTGGCCAGCCTCGACCGAATGGACTTGCCGGATCCGGAAGCCTTGCTCGCGAACCCGCACACAGCCGTCTTGCCCGAACGCGGCGACCTCCGCCAGACCGTGCTCGACGGTGTGGTGGAAGCCGTACGGAAACGACCGGATCAGTCCCGCTGGGACGCTGCGTGGGCACTGCTGGTGCTGGCACTGGAAACCGGTGCGCCGGACCTGGTGGTCGGGCCCGCGTCGACACTCGCCTCGCTGCGCCGCGAAGACTGGCAGGTCCCACCGGCGATCGAGCGGCTTTCCGGAGCGGTCGCCTTGTCCCGGCGCGCGGACCGCACGGGGGAGAAGTGATGGACGAGGAGAAGCTCTACGCCGCGCGGCTGTACGCCGTCCGGCAGCGACCGTATCTGGCGACTGCGCTGTTCGCCTTGCATGTGGTGGAGTCACGGAGAGCGCCGACGATGGCAGTCGACCGCCATTGGCGCTGCTACGTGTCGCCGGGGTTCGTGGACCGCATGCCGCTGGAGGAGCTGGCCGGGGTCTGGGTGCACGAGGTCTCCCACCTGCTGCGCGACCACCACGGCCGCAGCGACCGGTTCGCCGCGGAACACGAGCTCACCGGGCCGGGGGAGCGATTGCGGATGAACATCGCCGCCGACTGCGAAATCAACGACGACGTCTTCGGCGACGGCCTGGTCCGGCCGGAGGGCGCCGTCGACCCGCAGCTGCTCAGGCTGCGCGAGGGGGAGCTGATGGAGGAGTACCTGACGCAATTCCGCCTCGGCCCCTACACCGCGGGTTACGCCTGGCTCGACTGCGGCAGCGGCGCCGACGGTCTGGACCGGGAATGGGAGCTGGGCCCGGACGGCGCGAACGCACTCAGCGAGCATGAGCGAGACGCCGTCCGGTTCCGCGTCGCGCAAGGCATCAACGGCAACCCCGGCGCGGTCCCGGCGGGCTGGAAGCGCTGGGCCGAGGAAGCGTTCCACCCGCCGCAACCGTGGCGGAAACTGCTGGGCGCGGCACTCCGGTCCGCGATTTCCGGCGCGGGCGAGGACTACACCTACGGCCGTCCCGCGGCAGATCAGCCAGCCTGCCCGGCGTCGTCCTGCCGAGCCTGCGCCGCCGCCCGCCGCAGGTTTGCGTCATCGTCGACACTTCCGGCTCGGTGAGCGACGCCGAATTGGGCAGCGCAATCCTCGAAATCGCCGCAATCGTCCGCGCGGTCGGCGGTCGACGCGATCTGGTTTCGGTGCTGTCGTGCGACGCCGCCGCGTATGTCACGCAGTTGTGCCGAGACGAGGGAATCCCGTTGATGGGCGGCGGCGGGACGGATCTGTGCGCCGGCTTCGCTGAAGCGCTGAAGGGCAGCCCGCGCCCGGACGTGCTCGTGGGGTTGACCGACGGCCAAACCCCTTGGCCCGCCACGAAACCGCCGTGCCGGACGGTGGTGGGCCTGTTCCGCCGGGAACATCAGGTGAACGAAAACGACCCCGATTACCGGCCGGAGGCCCCGCCCGATTGGGCCCGGGTGGTCACGGTGGGATGAGCTACCTTCGGAGAATGTCTTTCACCGGCCTCGACGCCTGGCTAAGCGCCCGAGCCGCCGGTGGGCGGTGCCGAACCGGCTTGCCCTCCGGTTCGATACGGCGTCCATCACCAAGCTCTTCACCGCGGTGGCCGCCTTGCCGCTGGTGGACGAGGGACGGCTGGAGCTGGACACGCCGATCACCGAGATCGTCGACTTGACCCGGACGCGCGACCATTTGCCGAATTTCGCCGCCAAGCCACCGAATTTCCCGCCGGGGGAGGGGGCATGACCGCGTCGGATTTCTTCGACCGCCGGGAAGCGGTGGTGGACATTGCCGAGGGCTGGGATCCGGTCGTCGGTGCCGGGGGCGGGTCACCGGGTGGCGGCAGAACATCGTCAGCTACCCGCCGATCGGCGCGCGGTGCTGTCGAACGCGGAGTACGGCAGCCTTGCTGTGATCCGAGAAATCGACCGGCGGATCGAGGACGCCTGACTCCGCTGCGTACCGCCGGCCGGGTGAGGCAGGGTTGCGCAAAACGGGCGCCCCGAAGGTATGTTGGCGGCATCGCCGGTCTCGCCGCACCCGACCAGCCGAACGAGGGGGCGTTCCGACCGCAGGCCCGGCCCCGCGTGTTCCCGGTCCCCGCCCCGCTTTTCGCGAGGAGGGAACGAAAATCATGCACAGCAACGCCCCGCCGTTGAGCCTGACCGTCGTGTGCCCGGCCGGCCGCCCGGCGACGACGCTCGCCCGCACCGCGAAGTCGACTGTGGTCACCCTCGCCGGGGACCTCGACGCCGCCGACGTTCCCCGGCTCCGCCGGATCGTGTCCGGCGAACTCGGGCTGCGGCCGCCTGCCCTGCTCGTGGATCTGACCGAGGTGCCGTTCTGCTCGGCCCGGGTCCTGAAATCCCTCGCCGAACTGGCCGAGAACGCCCGCGGTTCCGGAGTGCGGTTCGCGGTGGTCGCGCAACAGCGGGCTGTGCTGCGCCCGCTGGCGTTGCTGGGTCTCAACCGCGTGCTGCCCGTCGTGCGCAGCCTCGACGACGCCGTTCTGAACGCGCGCACGCGCCGCAGAACCGCGCAGCCGGTCCCGGTGCCGCCCTGGCTCAAGCGGACGCGTCCTCTGTGGACTTACCCTCCGTGAGCCTGGCTCACCGAGGTGGCGGATTGCGCCACCTGGACCAGTGGTAGCGGGGCAACAGCGGGTATCCCCACCCCATGAACCGGATCGCCGCCAAGGTCGCCCGAGGCGAAAAGACCGACACCGCCCAGCTGCTCGGCCGGGCCGGAATGGTTTGTTACGCGCTCGTGCACCTCATCCTCGCCTACCTCGCCCTGCGGGTCGCCTCCGGCAGCGGCGGACAGCCCGACCAGAAGGGCGCGTTGCAAGAGGTCGGGTCGACGGCGTTCGGCCAGGTCCTGCTGTGGGTGCTCGCGGCCGGGCTCGTCGCGTTCGGGCTGTGGCAGTTCCTGATGGCCGCGACCGGATACACCTGGACCAGCGGCGGAAAACGGACGCGCAAACGGTTCGGCGCCGCCGCGCGAGGAATCGTCGTGCTCGCGATCGGCGCCACCGCCTTCCGCCTCGCCGCGGGCCAGGGCGGCGGTGGTTCGAGCGACCAGACCCAGCAGGAATTCACCGCGAAGCTGCTCCAGTTGCCCGGCGGTCCCGCACTCGTGGTGGCCGCCGCCGCGATCGTGCTCGGCGTCGCCGTCGCGGCCGGGATCAAGGGCGTGAAGCAGAGTTTTCTCGAGGATCTCGACCTAGCCGGGCTGCCCGGCAAGACCCGCCGCTGGGTCGGATGGCTGGGCAGCACCGGGTACCTGGCGAAGGCGGTCGTTTTCGCGGTGACCGCGTTCCTGCTGGGCTACGCCGGTTTCCGCTCCGACGCGAAACAGGCGGGCGGGTTGGATGCCAGCCTGAAAACCCTCGCCGCCCAGCCGTTCGGCGCGGTGCTGCTGACGGTGGTGGCGCTCGGTCTCGCGGCGTTCGGTGTTTATTGCTTGGCTGCGGCGTGGGCGCATCGGCGCTGAGGGGGTGCCTGCGAGCAGGTCCGTGCCGTCGCTCGCCGCGTTTATCGTCTGGTTCCGGCGTAGACCGGCCCGCGGTCAGGGAGTGCCCGCGAGCAAGTCCACGACATCCCCACCGCTCTGCGAACCGGTTCCGTTGCCGGTCCGCGCCGCAGCCTTCGGCGCACAGTTGCGCTGTGGGTTCCTGCGCGGATCTCGAATGAGGTCAGCTCGGCCAGAGCGGTGTTGCTGACGGGCCTGGCGGTCAGGGAGTGCCCGCGAGCAAGTCCACGACATCCTCGCCCCGCCCCCGCTCAGCGAACCGCCGCCGTTGCCGGTCCGCGCCGCAGCCCTCGGCACACAGCTGTGCCGTCGCCTCCTGCGCGAACTCCAGATCCCCGGCCGATTCCAGCGCGGACGACGTCACCTCGATCAAATCCGCGAGCACCGCCTTCGCCGGGGCCAAATCGCCACTCCGCGGGTGCGGGCAACAACCGCTGATGCCGTCCCGCGACGCGCGCCAGAGGTGGGCGCGCAGCACCTCGTTCGGCAGGTCCGGCGGGGGATCGTCGTCCGCCAGTGCGGTGGCGACCAGGCCTCGCGCGAGCACTCCCAGCAAGACCGCCTCCTCGGGCGTCGCGGCGACGTCGGCGATGCGGAACTCGATCGTCGGCTGCTTCTCCGAGAGCCGGGCGTCCCAGTAGACCATCCCGCGGTCGAGGATCGCGCCCGAGCGCAGCCACGCGTCGACGACGCTTTCGTACTCGTCGAGCGACGCGAACCGCGGGGGCGGGCCGGCCGAGGGCCAGCGGCTCCATTGCTGGTAGCGCCAGCTGCGGTAACCGGTGTCGTAGCCGTCGGCGATCGCGGAATTCGCCGTCACGGTCAGCAACGCCGGCAGCCACGGCCGGATCCGCCCGAGCACCTGGATGCCGGTCTCCTTGTCCGGGATCGCGACGTGCACGTGGCAGCCGCAGGTCAGCGACGTCCGCGCGGTCGCCCCGAAATGCTCGCCGATCCGCTCGTAGCGCGGACTCGGCGTGACGTCCGGCAACCCCTCCTCCGACACCGGCGGCGAGGCCGCGGGCAGCAACCGGCGGTTCTGCCGCCGGGCGGCCGCCGCCAGATCCTCGCGCAACTCGCGCAGCCGCTGCAGTGCCTCGCCACGGGTCCGGCAGACGTCGGTGGCGATCTCGGCCTGCGCCTGGGTCAGTTCGTGCTGCAGTTCGCCGTTGTCGCCGCCCGTTTCCGCGGCGCGGTCGACGACGTCGTCCGCCTGGGCCAGCCGGCCGTCGCGGTCGACGACGAAGAACTCCTCCTCGATGCCGAAGGTCAGCTCGTCGCCGGTCTGGTCGTTCACCGAGGTTCTCCTGGGGTCGGGGGCATCGGAGTACCCCGGCGGCCTCGCGCGCAAACGACGTTTTCCCGGCCCGGAAAAGGGTAATCAGCGGACCGAGAAACGGCGGGCGGGTGACCCTGCGCTGCCCGCGCCCGGACCGCACTGGGAGGACCCCGATGTCGACCGACGCGATCGTGCTGCTCAAGAACGACCACAAGACGGTGGAGAAGCTTTTCAAGGAGTTCGAGAAAGCGGGCGACAAGGCTTACCAGAAAAAGCGCCGCATCGTCGACTCGATCATCGAAGAGCTCACCATTCACGCCTACATCGAAGAAGAGATCTTCTACCCGGCGGCCAAGGAAGCCGTGCCGGAGACCAAGGACCACGTCCTGGAAAGCGTCGAAGAGCACCACGTCGTGGTGTGGATGCTGTCGGAGCTGCTCGACCTGGACCCGGAGGACGAAACCTTCGACGCGAAGGTGACCGTCCTGACCGAAAACGTCCGCCACCACGTCGAGGAAGAAGAAGACGAGTGGTTCCCGGAGGTCCGCTCGGCCATGGGCCGCAAGCAGTTGCAGGAATTGGGGCAGCGGATGATCGACGCGCGGCCGAACGCGCCGAAGAATCCGCTGAAACTGCAGAGCGCCAAAGCCTGAACTGGGCGCACGCGTGGGTCCACAAAGGACAAAGCTCAGGTGAGCTTGCCGTTAGCGACAAGCGAATCCTTCAACGCCCCCGTGGCCGTAGTGAGCGCCTTGGTCGCGGTCCCGACATCGATGCTGTCGTCCCACGTGCTCATCACCGCGACCGCGAACGTCCGCGACCCGGTCCGGACCAGACCGGTCGTGTTGAGCACCCGCCGCCCCTCCGACGTGCCCCAGCCCTGTTTGATCGCCCACGTCGCACCGGGGAAGGCACGCGGGATCCCGAAATGCTGGTCGAACCCGTCGGCGGCGGTGAGCGGAGCGCTTTCCAGCGCCTCGGTCAGAAAATCGCGTTCGTCGTCGGACCGTGCCGAGGTGATGTGCCGGTACACCGTGACGACGTCCTCCGGCGACATCTTCGTCGACCCCCACTGGCCGGGATCGTCGGGCGGCGAAGTGTGCGTGAGCCCCAGTTTCCCGGCCTGCCGCCGGACGAGCGCCGGTCCGCCGAGTTGCTGCCAGAACCGGCTGGCGACGCGGTCGTCGCTGGCCGCGAGCATGGCGTGGACGGCGTCGGCCTCGCTGTCTTCGGGGACTCCGGACCGGTCGAGGAGATCAAGCGCGATGAGCAGTTTCACCACCGACGCCGTCGGCTGCGGCTGATCGGCCTTCCAGCCGACCTCCACCGCGCACGCGTCGAGGTCGACGACCTCCATCTCGAGCCGGGGGTCGTTCCCGTTGCTCAGCAACGCTTTCCGGGCGTCCGCGACGGCTCCGGAGCGCTTGTCTGATGTCGAAGCCGGGGCCGTTCTGCACGCGGCTTGCCAGTCGGTGCCGCCGGAGTTGGCGGCCAGGCAGATCGCGGCGACCAGACCTCCCGCGACGGCAAGCGCGGCGAGCCCCACGAGCATCTTCATCGATGCGCACTCCTTCGGCAACGGTCCGCTTCTGCGGGAAGCGGGAGCGCTCCGAAGGTAGGGAGACCAGGGGACGGACAGGATCGTCCGAAAAGTCCGTCCATTCAGGCCAGTCGGCGGGCAACCCCGTCCGGGCATCGGCCATCTGGCCGACCCGCGCCGCGCTGACCTGCGACGACTAGACCGTCGACAGGGGTGCGGCGACGGCGGTCGAGGGTGCGCGCAAAGCGACGGCGGCGAAAGCCGGAGGACGTTCAGGCGCCTGCGCCTGCCCGATCATCCCTCTTCGCCGTCGTCGGTCCCGGGGTTTCGCTCAATCGGTTTCCGGCTGCTGCCACGCCCTTCCGGCCCGCTGGGCGGCCAGCTGGATCTCGTCGCCGACCTCCTGCCAGTTCTGGTCCGTCGGGTCGTGGTCGCCGATCCACGTGCGCCGCGGCGTCGCGAGCGAGCCGCCTGCCTGCTGCGGTTGTTCTGTCATCTGAGTCATGATTCCTCCGTCTCCGGGTGAAGACCAGCGGGGATTACCCCTTCCGGGGCCCCTGAAACGGGTCGTTGTTTGAGATCGGCCCGGCTGGGTAAGCGGGGCGGGTGGCCGATCATTCCCGCGCACCAGTGCTCGAGGCGATCCGGCGGTTCCGCGCGTCCGGGCACGTGTCCTTCCTGCCGCCCGGGCACAAACAGAGCCGCGGCGCCGACCCCCGGCTGACGGAGATCGTCGGCCGCGACGTGTTCGCCTCGGACATCATCCTGATGAACGGGCTCGACGACCGGGCGCTCACCCGCGGCGTCCTGAACGAGGCCGAAGACCTCATGGCGGACGCGGTGCACGCGGACCGCGCGTTCTTCTCGACCTGCGGCAGTTCGCTGTCGGTCAAATCGGCGATGCTGTCGGTCGCGGGTCCGGGCGAAGAACTGCTGATCTCCCGGAACGTGCACAAATCCGTGGTCGCCGGGCTCATCCTGAGCGGCGTCCGGCCGGTGTGGGTGTCCCCGCGCTGGGACCGGACCCTGCACTTCGCCCACCCGCCCGGTCCGGAAGAAACCGAGGCGGCCTTCGCGGAACACCCGGCAGCGAAGGGAATGCTGCTGATCACGCCGACCGATTACGGGTCCTGCGCGGACATCCGCGGCGTCGCGCGGATCTGCCACGAACGCGGGGTGCCGTTGATCGTCGACGAAGCCTGGGGCGCGCACTTCCCGTTCCACCCGGACCTGCCGGCGTGGGCGATGGACGCGGGCGCCGACCTGTGCGTGACGAGCGTGCACAAGATGGGCGCGGGCCTGGAACAGGGCTCGGTCTACCACCTGCGCGGAGACCTGGTCGACGCCGACGTGCTCGCCATGCGCGCCGACCTGCTCGACACGACCAGCCCGTCGTCGCTCGTCTACGCCGGACTCGACGGCTGGCGCAGGCAGATGGTCGAACACGGAAAGGGCCTGCTCGACACCGTGTTGGAGCTGGCCGCGGACACCCGGAAGCGGCTGGCCGGAATCGCCGGGATCACCGTGCTGGGCGACGCCGAACTCCTCGGCCCCGGCCGGGCGGACGACCGGGACCCGCTGAAAATGCTGATCGACGTGTCCGGCCTCGGCTGCTCCGGCTACGACGCGAACCACTGGCTGCGCGAACACCAGCGGGTCGACGTCGGCCTTTCCGACCATCGCCGGATCGCCGCCCAGCTGACCGTCGGCGACGACGAGGAGACTGCCGCCCGGCTGGTCGAGGCGCTGCAAGCGTTGTCCGATCACGCCGATGAGCTGCCCCGCGCGAAAACGGTGGACCTGCCCGCACCCGAGGACCTGGAACCGGACCAGGCCATGCTGCCGCGCGACGCCTTCTTCGGCCCGGCCGAACAGATCCCGGTCGAGAAGGCCGCCGGACGGATCGTCGCCGAAACGATGAGCCCGTACCCGCCTGGCGTGCCTGCCGTGTTGCCTGGCGAGGTGCTGACCCGGCCGATGCTCGACTACCTGCGAAGCGGGGTGGCCGCGGGCATGTTCCTGCCCGATCCGGTGGATCCATTGCTGCGGGGCGTGCGGGTTGTCGCCTGCTGAGGTTGCCTCCGCTGGACGGATTGTCGCCGAAAGAATGAGCCCGTATCCGCCCGGCGTCCCGGCCGTGCTGCCCGGCGAGGTGCTGACCCGGCCGATGCTCGACTATCTGCGGAGCGGGGTGGCCGCGGGCATGTTCCTGCCCGATCCGGTGGATCCGTTGCTGCGGGGCGTGCGGGTCGTCGCCCGCTGAGGTTGCCTCCGCCGGACGCGGGTAATCCCGGGCCCATGACGGAATGGGACAACCGGCTGCCCGTCGTGCGGGACCTCGACGAACTGGTCTCGGCGTTCCGCCGGGCCGGCGAGGACGACCTGTACGTCCGGTGGTCGCGCGGACCGGACGCGGACCTGCGCTCCGGCGAGGAAAGCCGCGACGGGCTCACCGGGATGCTGCTGCCGGGACTGTCGGCGAACTCGCTGGCCCGGCAGCCGTGGTGGCGCGGCCGCTCGCTCCGGCTGTGGCTGGCCCGGCGCCTGCACGACTACCAGCACCTGCGCGAACGCGGCGGCCCCGGCGTGCGTCCGTGGCTGTTGCGGGGCAGGGAGATCGCGCGGGGCCCGGACAACGAGCCGCTGGTCGTGGACGCGGAGCCGCTGGCCTGGATCGAGGACGCCGTCATGCACGAAGCGCTGCGGCTGGTCGATCAGGAAGCCCCCGCGGACTGGGGCTCCATGGACCGGCAATCGTGACCTGCCACTACGCGGCGGACTGGACGTGAGGGGAACCCTGCGGGAATGAACTGCTCCCCGGAAGTTGGACTGGGAATCT
>NZ_SDLS01000043.1:0-68355 GCF_004522315.1 Amycolatopsis sp. CFH S0740
ACAACCAGCACCCGATCACGAACTACAGCTGGAGTACTAGCCCCGTTAGTGACCGACAGCACACCCGCCTCCGCAAGACCCGTCCGGGTACGGTTGACGGTGCCACGGAATCCTGCGTGGTGCGTGCGGACGGGGAAGGGCGATTGTGGAGCTGAAGGTCGGGTACAAGGCGTCGGCGGAGCAGTTCGGGCCTCGTGAGCTGGTGGAGTTCGCGGTGCGGGCCGAGGAGCTGGGGCTGGATTCGGTGTGGGTGTCGGATCATTTCCTGCCGTGGCGGCACGAGGGCGGGCACGCGCCGTGGGCGTTGGCGTGGATGCCGGCGGTGGCGGAGCGGACGAGCCGGGTGTTGATCGGGACGAGTGTGCTGACGCCGACGTTCCGGTACAACCCGGCGGTGATCGCGCAGGCGTTCGCGACGATGGCGCTGCTGTCGAACGACCGCGTGATCCTCGGTGCGGGCACCGGTGAGGCGTTGAACGAGATCGCGGTGTCGGGCCGGGAGTGGCCGGAGTTCAAGGAGCGGTTCGCGCGGCTGCGCGAGTCGGTGCGGCTGATGCGCGAGCTGTGGAGCAAGGACAGCGTCGATTTCGAGGGCGACTACTACCGGCTGGTGAACGCGAAGATCTACGACCGGCCGGAGCGTCCGGTGCCGGTGTACATCGCGGCGGGGGGTCCGGTGGTGGCGAAGTACGCGGGTCGCGCGGGCGACGGGATGATCTGCACGTCGGGCAAGGGCATGGAGCTGTACACCGAGAAGCTGATGCCCGCGATGGCCGAGGGCGCGGCCGCGGGCGAGCGCGACGCGTCGGGCGTGGACCGGATGATCGAGATCAAGATGTCCTACGACCGGGATCCGGAGAAGGCACTGGCGAACACCCGGTTCTGGGCGCCGTTGTCGTTGAGTGCGGAGCAGAAGCACTCGGTGTCGTCGGCGGAGGAGATGGAGCGGCTGGCCGACGAGTTGCCGATCGAGCAGGTCGCGAAGCGGTGGATCGTGGCGTCGGATCCGGACGAGGCGGTCGCGCAGATCAAGCCGTACCTCGACGCGGGCCTGAACCACCTGGTGTTCCACGGCCCCGGGCACGACCAGGAGCGTTACCTGTCGCAGTTCGCCGAGGACGTGCTGCCCCGGCTGCGCGCGCTGTCCTGACCGCGGTTCCCCTTCTTCTCTAGGGAAAAGGCCGGGCCGAGGTCCGCACCAGGCGTGCGGACCTCGGCCGCGGTCACTGCCGCCTGAACCGCCTTCTGCGGGCCGCCACCAGGAAGGCCGTGCCTCCGGCGACGAGCGCCACGCCGAGGATCAGCAGCATCGGCAGGAGCGGAATCCCGGTCGAGGCCAGCGAATCCGTGTCCGTCGCGTCCGAGGCGGGCGGATGGGCCGCCGGGGGAGCCGGGTTCGGGCTCGTGCCCGGCGGTGCCGACGACGTGGGCGGGCACGGCGGCACCGGAAGCGACCTTGTTCCCGGCGTGAAGCACGGGGGACACGGAAAAGCCCTGCCTCTCCGAGGAGAAGGCAGGGCTTCCGGATAACGCTGGTGCGCGATACTGGGATTGAACCAGTGACCTCTTCCGTGTCAGGGAAGCGCTCTCCCGCTGAGCTAATCGCGCGAGGTGGAGACGGGATTCGAACCCGTGTACACGGCTTTGCAGGCCGTTGCCTCGCCTCTCGGCCACTCCACCGCATGGGGCTTGAGCCCTCCGAGCGGACGACGGGATTCGAACCCGCGACCCTCACCTTGGCAAGGTGATGCGCTACCAGCTGCGCTACGTCCGCACTACCCTGGGTCCGAGGCGGCACCGGTATTCCGGTCCGCACCCCGTCGCCGTGGTGTGAAGAAACCATATCGGACCCCGGCAACCGTCCTGGCACCGGGGGGTTGTTGGCCCGCTCGCGGGCCGGTGATCAGGCCAGATCGTTCGGGATCAGGTGGGTGAGCGCGTCGTCGACGTCGACCCACAGGTGCTCGTTGCCCGGCAGCACGACGTCGTACGTGCGGTCGAGGAAATCGGCCAGCTCCTGCGCGGACGCCTCGAACATGGCGTGCCCGGACGGCGAGTTCAGCTCGATCAGGACCGACTCCGGGTCCTCCACCGAGGGCCGGATCCGGACGTCCCCGTCGCCCGCGTCGGCGAGGAGGCCGTCGGCGAGCAGGTCGCGCGCGTAGACCCATTCGACCCAGCCGGCCCGCCCGGTGCGGAAGGCGGCGACGACGGCATAGGGGTCGCGGGTGTCGTAGCGCAGCTCCACCTTCACCGGAACCGCCGGGGTCCGCGGCGCCAGCAGGTCGAAGACCGCCGTCGAGCGGAGCGTCACGTGATCGTTGCGCATCGTCCTACCCTTCGTCTCCCTTCCCGGCCCGGACGACCGAGGACAACGGTGAGACGCACCAGGAGCCGGGATCCGTCGCGAGTGCGCTCGAGATCACCCGTTCGAGACCGTCTGCCCCGAGGTCCGTCCGGTCCGTCGCCGTCCGTGCCGCGCAGCCTTCAGCGGGCGCCCGGTGGGGAGCCACCAGTACATCTTGCGCGGTTCGGCCGCTGTGCGATAGCACCGTCGCACGGATGTCGCGGACGCCCGCACGCGCCCCCGCCCGGGCAAGGCCTTGGTTAGCTCGGGATTGTTCGGACGGTATTCGCTGGCAGACGCGCTGTAGTCGGATCAAACCACCCGTTTGCAGGCCCCCGAAAGTCGTGGGGTAGGCTGAATCCGCACCGCGAGCGGGCGATTAGCTCAGCGGGAGAGCGCTTCGTTCACACCGAAGAGGTCACTGGTTCGATCCCAGTATCGCCCACCAGCAGCATCCGATGGCCTGCCGACGATCTTCGCCGGCAGGCCATCGGCGTCTCCAGGGCTGGCCTCTCCCGTCCGGACCGGCACGTCGCTTATGGCGTGCACGCGAGAAGACGGTGAGGGCCAGCCAGTTCAGGAACCTCTCGTCGAGATCCGGCACTGCCCGTCGGCGCACGTCCGTTCCAGGCGGCCCCGCGAGAGGGTCTGCGCCAGCCCGATCGCCCAGCACGTCGGACATCCGCGCAGGGCCAGCACGCCCGCGGGCAGGAGCAGCACGCTCGCCCATCCGACGACCGGGGCCAGCGCGATCGACGCGGCGATCAGGCCGAATCCGGTCGCCCCGCGGGCGAGATGGACGGGCAGGGACTTGCTGGCGAACGACGGTCGGGTGCTCATCGGTCTTCCTCCGGGAGATCCAGGCGGGCGTGCACGGCGGCGCGGGCACGGTGCAAGCGCGACTTCATCGCCGCCGTGCTCAGGCCCAGCGACTTGGCGACGGTCTTTCCCGGCAGGCCCTGGATGTCGCGCATGATCAGCACGCCGCGCTGATCGGCGGGCAGCGCGGCGACGGCGGCGGACAGACGTTCGACCTCGAGCCTGCTCAGCACGTCTTCCTCGGCGGACGGGCCGGCTGCTTCCGGGACCGGCTCGTCGCGCTGCACCAAAGCCCGCGCCCGCCGCAGGCATTCGTTGCGCACGATGCGGAACATCCACGACGCGAGCGCGGCCGTCGCCCGCAGCGTTCCGATCTTGCGGAACAGGACGATCATCGCCTCCTGCGCCGCGTCCTCGGCGTCCTGGCTGCTCGCGCACAACGAGAACGCGAACCGCCGCACGTGCGGGTACGCGCCGGACACCAGCACGGCGATCGACGCTTCGTCGCCGCGCTGCGCCGCCGCCACGAGCTGCTCTGCCGGCCAGGGCTCAGCCACGCTTCGACCTTCCGCGCGCTCGCAGGAAAACCACGCAACTGCACACCAGAACCACCACGACTGCCGCCGCGACAATGATCAGGGTCATCGAGCCTCCTTCGTCGTGCCGGCCTCGTGGCCGCACGCCCATAAGAGCGACCGGCCCGGCGAAAGGATTCGGCCTTCGCCGCACGAGGTTCGGAAGCTGTGCTAATTTAGCCGTGCGCCCCGTATGGGCCTACGCATGGAGGTAGCGGCTAACCAGCCAGCACAGAGATCGGGCTCTCCGTCTCTCGCAGTTCCGCGGATCCGTCGACCGGATCGCTGCGCCATGCCTGTGCCTGCGGGGTCTTTTCGCGTGCCCTTTTCCTGTGCTCGACTCCTCCTTTCCGAAAACCCGAAAGGAATTGTGTGAGCAACGATTTTCACCGCCGGCTGATCGCCGATTTCCGGGCGAACCGCGGCGCACTGGGCGGCATGTTCGACGGCTGGTCGCTGGCGGTGCTGACGACGACCGGCGCGCGGACCGGCCTGCCCCGCGAGGTGCTCCTCGGCTACCTGGAGATCGAGGGAAACGGAGTGGTCGTAGCCTCGGCGAACGGCGCGGACCGCCATCCCGGCTGGTACCACAACATCCGCCGGAACCCGATGGTGACCGTCGAAGTGGGCGGCGAGGCCTACCAGGCGATGGCGGCCATTCCGCAGGGCGCCGCGTACAAGAAGCTTTTCGCGCAGGTAATCGCGGAGGCTCCGGGTTACGGTGATTACCAGGCGAAGACGACCCGGGAAATTCCGGTGGTTGTTTTGCATCGGATCGACGAGCGGGTCACAGGAATGGGCGATTGGCTCGTCGAAGTGCACCAATGGTTTCGCGCGGAGTTGCGGGCGCTGCGCGAGCAGGCGGACGAACTGGTCAACGGCCGCGCGACAGCGATCGTCCGGCCGGAGCCGGACCTTGCGCAGGAGATGCGGACCCACTGCCTCAGCTTCTGCACCGCGCTGCGCAGGCATCACGTCGGCGAGGACTCCGTGGTGTTCCCTTCGCTGGCCGAGCAGTTCCCCGCGCTCGCGCCGGTGATCGCGCAGCTCGCCGAGCAGCATCAGGTGGTGGCGCGTCTGCAGGACTCGATCCGGGAACTGGTCGAGAGCTTCGTCCCCGGCGAATCCGACCCGGTGCGGCTGCGTGCGGAACTGGAGCGGCTCGCTGGTGAGCTGGGGGCGCACTTCGAGTTCGAGGAGCGAGCGGTGGTGACTGCGCTCAACGCCACGGCTGCCGCTCCGCCGACTGCCTGAGCCGAGGCAGTTTCGTTCCGGGAGGGGCGCTCTCCGATTCGGAGGGAGTGGGCCAGGACTCGGCCGGGTGTCCAGTGTGGACTTGATCGCGGTGAGAACACGGCGGCAGTCCGGGAAAAATGTGCGGAGGAGGCCCCGGCCCGGCAGGCGGAGGGCCTCCCCGGATGGTTCAGACCAGCCGAATGGCCGCAAACCGGGCGGCCCTCCGCATTCCGGAGCGGATTGCGCTGCGGGCAAGGGAAATCGGCGGGTCGGCGGAGAGCTTGTGCCCGAACGGCGGTTGGGGCGGGCGCGAGCCCGGGCGATGACCCGCGCGGGGGAGCTGATTCGGCTGCGGGCTCGCTGGGCCGTTCGGTGTAGGTAGTGGGAAACTTGACTACAGCGGGTAATTCCCGTTGCCGGGTGAGCGTGACCCATCGTGACATCCCCGTTATCTTCCCGGTGCTTCCTGACGGGAAAGACTCGCAGGCCGTGGCTGGAAAATCTCTGTAACACCGCTCGCTGACCACCCGATACCTTGGCGAGTGTCACACCTTCGGCGACGTGGAGCCGGACCGTCTCGTGATCACCGATTGTGATCATCGGCCCTGACTCAGCGTGCCGGCGGCGATCAGGTCCGGGGAGCTTGCGCAGCGCGGGAGGACTGATGGAAGAACCGGTGCGGTCATGGCCGGCGGACAGCGTCGGGCTGCCGCGGGTCGACCTCAGGGCGGTTCCCGCGCCGCCGGTCGACATGGCGGTCCCGCCGCCCGGCCGTGCCGCGGACGACCGGCTCGACTCCACCGCCAAGCACCGGCTGGAGCCCTTCGCCAAGCACCGGCTCGACCCCGCCGCGGAAGACCGGCTCGATCCCGTCCCGGCGTCCCCGCAGGAAGAGGGCGATCCGCCGAAAACGCACGCCGCGGAGTGGGAGAAACGCTACCGCCGGACGGTCATCGCTTCGGATCTCGTCGCGGCGTGCGTGGTGATCGCGATCAGCGCCTTCGTCATCGACCGGCTGGCGCCGCACGACATGCACGCGTTCGGCACCGCGTTCGCGATCCTCTGCGCCCTTCCGGCCAGCCGGGCCTGGAGCGCCCGGGTGCTGGGGGAGGGCCCCGAGGAGTACCGCACGCTCGGCCGGGCGCTGATCACCGCGGCGGTCCTGGTCGCGTTCGGCGGACTGCTGTTCGGCGCGCTCGAAGTGCAGCCCTGGGTGTTTTTCGTAGTCCCCGCTGTCGCCTTAGTGCTGTTTCCCCAGCGGTACGTGCTCCGCCAGATCCTGCACCGGAGACGGCGGCGCGGGCTGTGCCTGCTGCCGGTGATGGCGGCGGGCAGCGCGAAAACGGTCGCGGACCTGATCAAGCGGACGCGGACCGAGGCGCACGTCGGATGGCGGGTCGAGGCGGTCTGCACGTCCACCGGGCACGGGGAGATCGACGGGGTTCCGGTCGTCGGGCGGTTGGAGGAGCTGTCCCGGCACGTGCGCCGCGGCGGGTACCGGGTCGTCGCCATCACGGCCGACCAGTACTGGAATCCCGAGCGGCTGCAGCGGCTCGCCTGGGATCTCGAAGGCACCTCGGCGGAAATGGTCGTCGCGCCGGTCCTGATGGAGGTGGCCGGCCCGCGGCTGAACGTCAGCGGAGTCCTGGGCATGCCGCTGCTTCGGGTGACCGCGCCCGCGTTCACCGGCGGACGGCGGTTGGTCAAAGAGGTCGTCGACCGCTGCGGCGCGACCTTGCTGCTGGCGCTGTTCTCCCCGGTGCTGCTGGCGATCGCGGTAGCGGTGAAGGCGGGCGACCGCGGTCCGGTGGTCTACCGGCAGCGGCGCATCGGCAAGGACGGCGAAGCGTTCACCATGCTCAAATTCCGCACCATGGTCGTGAACGCGCACCTCATCCGGCGCGACCTGGAGAACGCGAACGAAGGCGCGGGGCCGCTCTTCAAGATGAAGAAGGATCCCCGCGTCACGAAGGTCGGCGGGATGCTGCGCCGGTACTCGCTCGACGAACTGCCGCAGCTGTTCAACGTCGTCGCCGGGCGGATGTCGCTGGTCGGGCCCCGGCCGCCGCTGCCGGAGGAGACGGCGACGTACGCTCCGGCCGCGCGCCGCAGGCTGCTGGTGAAGCCGGGGCTGACCGGGCTGTGGCAGGTGAGCGGGCGCAGCGATCTTTCCTGGGACGAGAGCATCCGGCTCGACCTGCGCTACGTCGAGGACTGGTCGCTGGCGCTGGACCTGGTGATCCTCTGGAAGACCTTCCGCGCGGTCCTCGCCGGGCAGGGCGCCTACTGACCTGCGAAGATCGTTCCGCTCGCGGCCGCCGGTCCCGCAACGGGCCGGCGGCCGCGCAGTGCGCTGAGTCACAACCGGGCCGTCGGAGAAATAGTCAAGCGTTCAACCAGGTTGGTGCCGTGCGTAGGCGACAGCACGGAAGGAACGCCGAACCGATGACTACTTTCGCAGAGTCCCAGCAGCTGCAGGTGCCCGCCGAGGTGCAGGACCTGCTGTTCCGCGAGGCGCGCACGGCCAACAGCTTCAGCTCGGAGCCGGTGACCGACGAGCAGGTCCGCGCGATCTACGACCTCGTCAAGTGGGCCCCGACCTCGATGAACACCCAGCCGCTGCGCGCGCTGGTGATCCGCAGCGACGAGGCCAAGCAGCGCCTGCTGCCGCACATGGCCGAGGGCAACCGCGCCAAGACCGAGGCCGCGCCGCTGACCGTGATCCTGGCCGCGGACGTCGACTTCCACGAGAACATCCCGCAGACCTTCCCGCACAACCCCGGCGTGAAGGACAACTTCGCCGACGAGGCGGGCCGCGTCGAGTTCTCCAAGCTGAACTCGCTGCTGCAGGTCGGCTACTTCATCATCGGCGTGCGCGCCGCCGGACTGGCCGCGGGCCCGATGACCGGCTTCGACGCCGCGGGCGTCGACAAGGAGTTCTTCTCCGGCAACAACTGGCGTTCGCTCGTCGCGGTGAACATCGGCAAGCCGGGCGAGAACCCGTGGTTCGACCGCCTGCCGCGGCTCGACTTCGACCAGGTCGTCGAGACCCTCTGACCCTTCCCGCGCCGCCGAGAGGCCGCCCCGCACGCCCGGGGCGGCCTTTCGGCGTCCGGGGGCAGTGTTGGCTGACGGCGGTCGAATCGGCGAACCCGCCGACGGCTAGCATCAGCGGAAGCCGTTTCAGTCACATCTCCCAAAGGAGTCCGATCGTGTCCCAACCGTCGTCAGCTGCCGCCGTACCCGCCCCGCGCGTGGTGGTGCCGGCGGGCACTACGGCGGGCGCCGCGGTGCGCGAAGCCGGGCTGCCCACCAAGGGCCCGGACACGATCGTCGTCGTCCGCGACGCCGACGGGAAACTGCGCGACCTGGCGTGGGTGCCGGAAGCCGAAGCCCAGGTCGAGGCCGTCGCGGCGAACACCGAGGACGGCCGCAGCGTGATCCGGCACTCCGCCGCGCACGTGCTCGCCCAGGCCGTGCAGCAGGAATTCCCGGACGCCAAGCTCGGCATCGGCCCGCCGGTGCGCGACGGCTTCTACTACGACTTCGCCGTCGAAAAGCCGTTCACGCCCGAGGATCTGCAGAAGCTCGAGAAGCGGATGAAGCAGATCGTCAAGGGCGCGCAGCAGTTCTCGCGCCGCGTCTTCGCCTCGACTGACGAGGCCAAGGAAGAACTGGCGAACGAGCCTTTCAAGCTCGAACTGGTGGACATCAAGTCCGATGTGGACACCACCGAGGTGATGGAGGTCGGCGGCGGAGAGCTGACCATCTACGACAACCTCGACCCGCGCACCAAGGAACGCGTGTGGAGCGACCTCTGCCGCGGCCCGCACGTGCCCACCACCAAGTTCATCCCGGCCTTCAAGCTCACCCGCGTGGCCGCGGCGTACTGGCGCGGCAACGAGAAAAACCCGCAGCTGCAACGGATCTACGGCACCGCGTGGGAATCGGCCGAGGCGCAGGACGCCCACCTCGAGCGCATCGCCGAGGCCGAGCGCCGCGACCACCGCAAGCTCGGCGCGGAGCTGGACCTGTTCTCCTTCCCCGAGGAGATCGGCTCCGGGCTGCCGGTGTTCCACCCCAAGGGCGGCATCATCCGCCGCGAGCTGGAGAACTACTCGCGCCGCCGGCACGAGGAAGCCGGCTACGAGTTCGTGAACACGCCGCACATCTCCAAGGGCGACCTGTTCCACACCTCCGGGCACCTCCCGTACTACGCGGACACCATGTTCCCGCCGGTGCAGTTCGAGGAAGAGGACTACTACCTCAAGGCCATGAACTGCCCGATGCACAACCTGATCTTCCGCTCGCGCGGGCGGTCCTACCGCGAACTGCCGCTGCGGCTGTTCGAATTCGGCACCGTCTACCGCTACGAGAAGTCCGGCGTCGTGCACGGCCTCACCCGCGTGCGCGGCCTGACGATGGACGATTCGCACATCTACTGCACCAAGGAGCAGATGCCGTCCGAACTGCGGTCGCTGCTCAAGTTCGTGCTGGACCTGCTGGCCGACTACGGCCTGTCCGACTTCTACCTCGAACTGTCCACCCGGGGCGACTCGGACAAGTTCATCGGCGAGGACTGGGAGTGGGAGGAGGCCACCGAGACGCTGCGCCAGGCCGCCGTCGACTCCGGCCTCGAACTGGTGCCGGACCCGGGCGGCGCGGCCTTCTACGGCCCGAAGATCTCGGTGCAGGCGAAGGACGCCATCGGCCGCACCTGGCAGATGTCGACCATCCAGCTCGACTTCAACCAGAACAAGCGGTTCGGCCTCGAGTACACCGCGTCCGACGGCAGCCGCCAGCGGCCGATCATGATCCACCGCGCGCTGTTCGGCTCGATCGAGCGGTTCTTCGGCGTGCTGACCGAGCACTACGCGGGCGCGTTCCCGGCGTGGCTGTCGCCGGTGCAGACGGTCGCCATCCCGATCACCGCCGACCAGGTCGAGTACCTGCGCGGCGTGGAGAAGGCGTTGCGCGCCAAGGGGATCCGGGTCGAGGTCGACGCGAGCGACGACCGGATGCAGAAGAAGATCCGCACGCACACCACGCAGAAGGTGCCGTTCCTGCTGCTGGCCGGCGCGAAGGACGCGGAGGCGGGCGCGGTGTCGTTCCGGTTCCGCGACGGCGGCCAGATCAACGGGATCCCGGTGGACCAGGCGGTCGACGCGATCGCCGAGTGGGTCGAGCGCCGGGAGAACGCGTCGCCGTCGGCCGAGGCCGTGGAGAAGATCCTGAAGTGACCGAGCCGGAACTCGTCGAACAGGACGGGGTCGGGGTCCCGGACGCGCTGCAGCGGCTGTGGACCCCGCACCGGATGGCCTACATCCGCGGCCAGGACAAGCCCGAGGGCGAGGAGTCCGACGGCTGCCCGTTCTGCCGCCTGCCCGGTCTCGGCGACGACAAGCGCGCGCTGATCGTCGCCCGCGGCGAAACCGTGTTCGCGGTGCTGAACCTGTACCCGTACAACCCGGGGCACCTGATGGTGGTCCCGTACCGGCACGTCGCGGACTACCCGGACCTGACGCCCGAGGAGACGCGCGAGCTGGCCGAGTTCACCCAGCACGCGATGGGCGTCATCCGGGCGGTCTCGGCGGCGCACGGGTTCAACATCGGGATGAACCAGGGCGTGATCGCCGGGGCGGGCATCGCCGCGCACCTGCACCAGCACCTGGTGCCGCGCTGGGGCGGCGACGCGAACTTCATGCCGGTGATCGGGCACACGAAGGTGCTGCCGCAGCTGCTCGGCGAAACCCGCGACCTGCTCGCGGGCGCGTGGTGAGGCCCGTCGCGCGGCGGTAATTGAGTGCTCAACCAGCGTATGATGACGATATGTCCGAACCACGCTGGCTGACCGACGACGAGCAGCGGGTCTGGCGCGCCTACGCCCAGGCCAGTTCGCTGCTGCACGCACACCTCGAGGGACAGCTGCAGCACGAGTCGGGCATGCCGCACACGTACTACGAGGTGCTCGTCGCGCTGTCCGAAGCGGACGGACGGCGGCTGCGGATGAGCGAACTCGCGTCGGTGCGCGGTTCGTCGCGCAGCAGGCTGTCGCACGCGGTGGCGCGGCTGGAGGCGAAGGGCTGGGTCCAGCGCGAGTCGTGCCCCACGGACAAGCGCGGGTCGTGGGCGGTGCTCACCGACTCCGGGTTCGCCGCGCTGGAGGAAGCCGCGCCCGGGCACGTCGAGGCGGTCCGGGAGACGCTGTTCGACCAGCTGAGCGCCGAGCAGGTGCGCCAGCTCGGCGAGATTTCCGAGGCGATCCTGGCCGGGCTGCGGCCCAAGTGCCAGGCCGTCCGGGAGGCCGAGGAGGCGGCGGAATCGGCCGCGCCGCTCGCCGAACTGCCGAAATCCGGCTGACGTTCCGGCGGGTCGCGGGCGGGCGGGTCCGGTTCGGACAGCGGGGTCGATAGGCTTTCGTCGCCCACCCGCTCCCGAATCAGGTGCACAGACGAGGAAGATGCTCAACATTTTCGCCCGTGCCTCGGTCTCCCGTGTGACGGACCCGATCGGCGCCGCCCTGGTCCGCGCCGGACTGACCCCGAACGCGATGACCGTGCTCGGCACCGCGGGCGCCGTCGCGTGCGCGCTGGCGTTCTTCCCGCAGGGGATGCTGCTGTGGGGCACGTTCACCGTTTGGGGCTTCGCCATGCTCGACCTGCTCGACGGCGCGATGGCCCGCGCCCGCGGGTACGGCACGCCCTTCGGCGCGGTGCTCGACGCGACGTGCGACCGGCTGGTCGACGGCGCGCTGTTCGCCGCGATCGCGTGGTGGTGCTTCGTCCAGGACCACAACAACCGGGCCGCGGCCGCCGCGCTGATCTGCCTCGTGCTGGCCCAGGTCATTTCCTACGTGAAGGCGCGCGCCGAAGCGTCCGGCCTCGAAGCCGACGGCGGGCTGGTGGAACGCGCGGAGCGGCTCATCATCGCCCTCGTCGGCACCGGGCTGCACGGCTTGGGCGTGCCCTACACCGTCGAGATCACGCTGTGGCTGCTCGCCGTGCTGTCGGTGGTCACGCTGCTGCAGCGGGCCGCGGCGGTGGCGAGCGCGGCGCGGGCGGCCGCGGCGAAACAGGCCGACTCATCGGCAGGCGGGGCGCAACCGTGAGCACACTGTCCCAGCGGCTCAGCGAGTTCGGCTACGCGACGGGCTGGCGGTTCGTCCGGCGGGTGCCGAAGTCGTTCGGGTCGGCGACCTTCGCCTTCGGCGCCGACATGGCCGCGCGGCGCGGCGGCGGGGGAGTGCGGCAGCTGCGCGCCAACCTCGCGCGCGTCGTGCCGCAGGCAGGCGAAGCGGAGCTGGACGAGCTGGTGCGGCGCGCGATGCGGTCGTATGCGCGGTACTGGTTCGAGACGTTCCGGCTTCCGGCGATGGACCACGCGGCGGTCGCGAAGCAGGTGACGGTGACCGGCGCGGAGAACATCGACGCCGCGCTCGCCGAGGGCAACGGCGCGGTGATGACGCTGCCGCACAGCGGGAACTGGGACATCGCCGGAGTCTGGCTCGCGAGCTACGCGGGCACCTTCACCACGGTCGCGGAACGGCTCAAGCCCGAATCGCTGTACCGCCGGTTCGTGTCGTTCCGGGAGTCGCTCGGCTTCGAGATCGTGCCGCTGACCGGCGACAGCGCGGCGATGCGGCTGCTGCTGCGGCGGCTGCGCGAGAACAAGGTGGTGGTCCTGCTGGGGGACCGGGACCTGACGTCGTCCGGGATCCCGGTGCGGTTTTTCGGCGAGCAGACCCACCTGCCGCCCGGCCCGGCGCGGCTCGCCGCCACCACCGGCGCCGCGCTGCTGCCGACCGGCTGCTGGTTCACCGAGGACGGCTGGGAGATCCGGATCCACCCGCGCATCCGCGTCACCGCGCGGGCCGAGGTGCCCGCCGCGACGCAGGCGCTGGCCGACGTGTTCGCCGGCGACATCGCCGCGCATCCGGCCGACTGGCACATGCTGCAGCCGTTCTGGCCCGCCGACGCGGCGGCAAAGGAGCCCAAGCCGCTGGAAGAAGCGAGCTGACCCGGATGGCGCGCGGGTTGAAGATCGGGATCGTGTGCCCGTACTCGTTCGACGTTCCGGGCGGGGTCCAGGGGCACGTGATCGACCTGGCGAAGGCCCTGCTCGAACGCGGGCACCGGGTGTCGGTGCTGGCTCCGGCGGACGAGGACGCGCAGCTGCCGGATTTCGTGCACCCGGCGGGCAAAGCACTGGGGATCCCGTACAACGGCTCGGTCGCGCGGCTGCAGTTCGGGCCGGTTTCCTACGCCCGGGTGCGGCGGTGGATCCGGGACAACGGCTTCGACGTGCTGCACCTGCACGAACCGGCCGCGCCGAGCCTGTCGCTGCTGGCGCTGAAGGTCGCGGACGGGCCGATCGTGGCCACCTTCCACACCGCGACGACGCGCTCGCGGACGCTGGCGGCGTTCCAGCCGGTGCTGCGTCCGCTGCTGGAGAAGATCACCGCGCGGATCGCGGTGTCGGTGCTGGCCCGGCGGGTGCAGGTGGAGCATGCGGGCGGCGACGCGGTGGAGATCCCGAACGGCGTGGACGTCGACTTCTTTTCCCGCGCGCTGCCGCTGGACGGCTACCCGCGCGCGGGCGGGACGATCGGGTTCGTCGGCCGGTTCACCGAACCGCGCAAGGGCATGGACGTGCTGCTGGAGGCCGCGCGGCGGTTGCTCCCGGAGTTCGAGGACCTCCGGCTGCTCGTGGTCGGCCGCGGCGAGCCGGACCAGCTGCGGCGGATGGCCGGGCCGCAGCTGTGGCCGCACATCGAACTGCTGGGCCAGGTCGACGACGAGACGAAGGCGCGTGCCCTGCGCAGCGTCGACGTCTACTGCGCGCCCAACACCGGCGGCGAAAGCTTCGGGATGATCCTCACCGAGGCGATGGCGGCGGGCACCGCGGTGCTGGCGAGCGGCCTCGACTCGTTCCGCCGCGTCCTCGACGACGGCCGCGCCGGAATGCTCACCACGACCGGCGACCCGGCCTCCCTGGCCGACGGCCTGCGCGAACTCCTGGGCGACCCAGCACACCGCGCGTCGCTCGCCGCCGCGGCGGGCGAGCGGGTGACCGCGTACGACTGGGGGGTCGTGGTCACGCAGGTGCTGCGGGTGTACGAGACGGCCATCGCGGCGGATCCCCGGCTGGTCGCGGCGGGGGAGCGGGAGCTCGCGTGACGGTGCTGGTGTGGCTGCTCGTGGCGGCGGCCGCGATCGTGGTGCTCGGCGGGCTGTTCCTGGTCGCGACCGCGAACCGGCTCGACCGCCTGCACGTCCGGACCGACGCGGGCTGGGCCGCTCTGGAAGCCGCTCTCGCCCGCCGAGCCGTGGTAGCCCGAGCCGTCGCCGCCGTGCTGCACGACGGTGCCGAACTGCACGCCGCGGCCGCTCGCGCTGAGGCTGCCGCGCGGCCGGACCGCGAGGCCGCGGAGAACGAACTGACGCTGGTCCTGGCCCCGATCGACCGGTCCCGGCTGCCAGTCGTGCTCGCCGAGGAACTGACCGACGCCGAACACCGGGTCGTCATCGCCCGCCGCGTGCACAACGACGCCGTGCGGGACACGCTGGCGCTGCGGCGGCGCCGGAAGGTGCGGTACTTCAAGCTCGCCGGGACCGCGCCGCTGCCGGAGTACTTCGAATTCGCCGAGCCGGACCTCTGAGGCAGACTGAGGCGCATGACGACCGAACCCGATGCCTGCGCCGTCGCACACGGCGAGGTCGAAGAACCGCCCGCCGAACGGACCCTGGTCGCCGTGTTCGCCTCGCCGGTGGCCCGGTACCTGCTGCGCTACGCGGCCGATCTGGGCTACCACGCCGTGCTGTTCGAGCCGGACGAGGCGCGGGCCAGCGATGCCACCGAAGGCGTCGAAGTCCGCACCACCGCGCCGTCTCCGGGAGCGGACGCGGACGTCGTCGTGACCGACCATCACCGCCCGGAACTCGGAACGGTCCTGCAAGCCGCGCTGGCGACGCCGACGCGGTGGGTGGGCGTGCTGGGCAACCCGCGGCATCCGGGACCGCACGTGGAAGCCCTGCGCGCGCTGGGCGTGGCGGAGCCGGACATCGCGCGGGTGCACCGGCCGGTCGGGCTGAACATCGGCTCGCGCACCCCGGCGGAAATCGCGATCGCGACACTGGCCGGGTTGGTGGCGGACCGCAACGGGCGGCCGGGCGGGTTCGAGTTCTGACTCGTGAGTGGCTATGCCGGTTAGAACCGGCATAGCCACTCACGAGGCGGGCCAGGGCGCAGCGGGAGTCGGCAGGAGACCGGCCTGAAGCTTGCTGCGGTCGCGTTGCCTGGGCAGGCGTCGTGAGTGGCAATCCCGGTTCTAACCGTGATAGCCACTCACGAGGTGGTTACCGCTCCCTGCGGCATCGGCTCGAAGCGGGCGTGCCGCCGAGTGAACGTCGCCGTTCCCGAGGTCAGCGAGCGCAGATCCACCGCGTACCGCAGCAGTTCCGCCGCGGGCACCTCGGCGTGCACGACGGTGTGCCCGCCCTCGCCGGATTCCGTGCCCAGCACCCGGCCGCGGCGGGACGACAGGTCGCCCAGCACCGTGCCCAGGTGTTCGTCCGGCAGGCTCACCTCGACCGTGTCCAGCGGTTCCAGCAGCGAGATCCGGCTGGCCGCCGCCGCTTCCCGCAGGGCGAGCGCGCCCGCGGTCTGGAACGCCGCGTCCGACGAGTCGACGCTGTGCGCCTTCCCGTCGGTCAGCGTCACGCGCACGTCCACCACCGGATAGCCGTCCTGGACGCCGCGTTGCAGCTGTGCGCGCACGCCCTTCTCGACGCTCGGGATGAACTGGTGCGGCACCGCGCCGCCGACCACCTTGTCCACGAACTCGAACCCGCCGCCGCGCGGCAGCGGCTCGACCTCGATGTCGCACACCGCGAACTGCCCGTGCCCGCCGGACTGCTTCACGTGCCGCCCGTGGCCTCGCGCCGGTTTCGCGAACGTGGCGCGCAGGCTGATCCGCACCGGCTCGGTGCCGACGTCCGCGCCGCCCGCGCGCAGTCGCGACAGGACGACCTCAGCGTGCGCCTCTCCCATGCACCACAGCACGAGCTGCCCGGTTTCCGCGTTGCGTTCCAGGCGCAGGGTCGGATCGCCCGCGACGAGCCGGGACAGGTTGCGGGACAACGTGTCCTCGTCGCTGCGGGACTTCGCGACGACGGCGACCGGCAGCAGCGGTTCGGGCATCCGCCACGGTTTGATCAGCAGCGGATCGTCCGGCGACGACACCGTGTCGCCGGTTTCGGCGGACCCCACTTTGGTGAGCGCGCACAGGTCGCCCGCGACGCAGAACGGCACCTCGCGCAGGTTCGCGCCGAGCGGCGAGTAGAGGTGGGCGACGCGTTCGTCGGCGTCGTGGTCTTCGTGGCCGCGTTCGGCGAGGCCGTGGCCGGAGACGTGCACCGGGTGCTCCGGCCGCAGCGTCCCGGAAAACACCCGGACGAGCGAAACCCGTCCCACGTACGAGTCGACCGCGGTGCGCACGACCTCGGCGGCGAGCGGACCGTCCGGATCGGCGGACAGCGCGGCGTGTTCGGCGCCGTCGGGGCTGGTCACGCCGGGCGGGGTGTGCTCCAGCGGCGAGGGGAAGGCGCGCACGATGCCGTCGAGCACCTCGGCGAGCCCGACCCCGCTGGTCGCGCACACCGGGATGACCGGGTGGAACGAACCGCGCGCGACGGCCGTCTCGAGGTCGGCGATCAGCACGTCCTCGGCGATCTCCTCGCCGCCGAGGTAGCGGTCCATGAGGGTCTCGTCCTCGCTCTCGGCGATGATGCCCTCGATCAGCTCGTTGCGGGCTTCGGCGAACTCCTCGGCCACGGCCGGGTCCGGCTCGCCCACGCGCGGCGGGTAGCCGGCGGAATAGTCGTAGCGGCGCTGGGTGACGAGCCCGACCAGGCCGTCCGGCGCCGGAAGGTACAGCGGCAGCACGCCCGCGCCGAAGGCGGCTTGGCAGGCGGCGATCTCGGCGAGCGGGTCGGCGCGGTGGTGGTCGAGCCGGGACACGACGACGGCGCGCGGCATCCCCACCGACGCGCATTCCTCCCACACCGCGACGGTGGCGGCGTCCACGCCCTCGGCGGCGCAGACGACGAACAGCGCGGCGTCCGCGGCGCGCAGCCCGGCGCGCAGCTCGCCCACGAAATCGGCGTACCCCGGGGTGTCGATGAGGTTGATTTTGCGCCCGGCGTGCAGCACCGGGGCGACGGAAAGCCCGACCGAGCGCTGCTGGCGCACCGCGGCGGGGTCGTGGTCGCACACCGTGGTGCCCTCGACGACCGAACCGGCGCGCGGCACCGTGCCGGACGCGGCGAGCAGTGCCTCGGTGAGCGTGGTCTTCCCGGAACCGGAAGGCCCGACGAGGACGACGTTGCGCACCTTGGCGGGGTCGTCCACAGCGACGGCGGCCCCGGGGTCGGCACTCCTGTTCTGCTTGTCGGCCATGACGGCCTCCTCAGCGACGGCGGATGGAAGAACTGTGTCTCCGATCACACACCCGCGACCCGCCGGGAAGCAAGGCGAACGGCCCGGGACCAGCCGTTCGCTCACCGCGGGATGCGGGCGCGCCGGACCGGTCGAGTCCACTGTGGACAGCGGAAATCCCACTGTCTACAAAGGATTCACCGGCTCATTGCCGCCGGATTCATCCGGAACGCCGGACTGCTGCCGAGGTGGGCGAGTGGCGATTCTTGGGCGGAACGCGGAATTTCCGGAAAGCGGGCGCCGGAAATCGGGACCCATGCGCCGAAGTTGATAAATTAACGACCTTCGTCGGTTGTCCGGAGTGGGAAAAAACCCGACTCTTGGCGGGGTTCGATCCCATTCCACTTCCGAATCCGGCCCCCACCCCCGGGCCTGATCCGGCCTGTCCGGAGGAGAACACCGCCGATGAAATCGCGCCGACCGCTCGTGCTGCTCGCAGCCGGGGTGCTGGCCGGGGCCGTCACCACGGCCACCGCAGCACACGCGCAACCGCTCGAACCGCAGAGTCCGCAGGCCGCCGAAGCCATGGCGGCCACCGCCGCGCAGGCGCTGGTCGCCTCCCGGCCCGCCGCGCTGCACGCCGGCAAGGACGACGTTTTCCAGCAGCACAAGGTGATCTCGTCGGTCAACGGCCTGAAATACGTGCCGTACGACCGCTCGTACAAGGGGCTCCCGGTGATCGGCGGCGACTTCGTCGTGGCCACGAACTCGACCGGAAACGTGCTCGCCACCTCGGTCGCGCAGACCGCCGCGATCGACCTGCCGAGCACGTCGCCGAAGCT
Source organism: Amycolatopsis sp. CFH S0740 (assembly GCF_004522315.1). Classification (NCBI taxonomy): domain Bacteria; kingdom Bacillati; phylum Actinomycetota; class Actinomycetes; order Pseudonocardiales; family Pseudonocardiaceae; genus Amycolatopsis; species Amycolatopsis sp. CFH S0740. The sequence goes on from NZ_SDLS01000043.1 coordinate 18,255, forward strand.
GACCGCCAAGCAGGCCGAGGCGATCGCCCGCACCCAAGTGCCCACAGTGGACAGCGTGCAGCCCGCGACCCTCGCCACTTATGCCTTGGGCAGCCCGAAACTCGCCTGGACGACCCGGGTGACCGGGCGGAACGCGGAAGGGCCGAGCAAGCTGGACGTCGTCGTCGACGCGATGACCGGAAAGGTCCTGCACACGCAGGAACACGTGGCGTACGGCGACGCGCAGGGCGTCTGGAACGGCCCGGAGCCGCTGCACCTCGACACGTCTTCGGACGGTGCGGGCGGATACTCGATGACCGACCCGAACATCGCGAACCTCAGCTGCCAGGACGCGGACACCCAGCAGACCTTCACGAAGTCGACGGACAGCTGGGGCAACGGCGACGAGACCGACCGGGAAACCGGCTGCGCCGACGCGCTGTACGGTATCCAGCAGGAGAACAAGATGCTGTCGCAATGGCTGGGCCGCAACAGCTTCGACGGCAACGGCGGCGCCTGGCCGATCCGCGTCGGCCTCAACGAGCAGAACGCCTACTACGACGGCACCCAGGTCCAGGTCGGGAACAACACCGCGGGCCAGTGGATCGGCTCGCTCGACGTGATCGGGCACGAGTTCGGCCACGGCATCGACGACCACACCCCGGGCAGCATGTCCGGCAGCGGCACCCAGGAATTCGTCGCGGACGTCTTCGGCGCCTCGTCGGAGTGGTTCGCGAACGAGCCCGCGCCGTACGCGGTCCCGGACTTCCTCGTCGGCAACCAGGTGAACCTCGTCGGCAGCGGGCCGATCCGCAACATGTACGACCCGTCCCAGCTCGGCCACGCGAACTGCTACGACAGCTCGATTCCCGGCACCGAGGTGCACGCCGCGGCCGGCCCCGGCAACCACTGGTTCTACCTCCTCGCCGAGGGGTCGAACCCGACCAACGGCCAGCCGACGAGCCCGACCTGCAACAACTCCACGGTCACCGGGCTCGGCGTGAAGACCGCGGTGCAGATCTTCTACAACGCGATGCTGCTCAAGACCAGCGGCAGCTCCTACCAGAGCTACCGCACCTGGACGCTGACCGCGGCGAAGAACCTGTTCCCCAACGGCTGCACCGAGTTCAACTCGGTGAAGGCGGCCTGGGACGCGGTGAGCGTGTCCGCCCAGCCGGACGAACCGACGTGCGGCGCGGCCGGCACGACCGGTTCGCGAGCCGTTTCCGCTCGATGAACCGAAACTGATTTCCCGCCGATCAGGAGCGGGAGGCGAGCATTCGTCTCCCGCTCCTGATCGGTATTTTCCCGCCGGAGATCGAGCGCGGAAAATTCCGCCGGGAATTCGCTCCGCAATTGTTCCGGGAACGGTTACGGCACCCCGACGAGCCGGAGCAACGCAGCCGTCGCCGCCGCCGCGATCACGACCACCACGAACGGGGCCTTCCGCCACGCGAGCACCCCGCCCACCAGCACTCCGGCGGGCCGGGCGATTCCGGCGAATTCGGGCCCCTCGGTCAGCGCGCTGGTCGCGACCAGCGCGGCGAGCAGTACCACCGCCGACAGGGTCATCAGCCGTTCGGCCCTCGGGGACAACCGCACTTTCGTGCGCAGCAGCGGCCCGGCGAGCCGGAACGCGAACGTCCCGGCCGCCAGCACGAGCGTCGCGATGATCAGTTCCGCGCCGTCCATCAGTGCGCTCCTTCCAGGGACTTCGGCTCCTTCGCGGCGGCGCCCGCGACCACTCCGACCAGCGCCAGCAGCACCGGCAGGCCCGCCGGGAGCAGGGGAGTGGCCGCGAGCGCGACCACCACGCCGATCAGCACCGGCAGCCGCGACGCCCGGTCCTTCAGCGACGGCAGCACGAGCGCCAGCAGCACCGCCGGGAAGGCGGCGTCCAGGCCGAACGCGTCGGTGTCGCTGATCGCGGACCCGGCGAACGCGCCCACGACGACCCCGAGGTTCCAGCACACGAAGAGCCCGGCGCCGCACGCCCAGTACGCCGCCCGCCGCCGGGCCGCGTCGCGCTGGGCCAGCGCGAACGCCACCGATTCGTCGATCATCAGGTGGCTTCCGGCCAGTCGTCCGAGCAGCCCGCGCCCGAGCGCGTCGCCGACCGCGAAGCCGAACGGCACGTGCCGCGCGTTCACCAGCAGCCCGGCGGCGACCGCGGCGAGCGGATTGCCGCCCGAGGCGACGATGCCGACGAACATGAACTGCGACGCGCCGGCGAAGACCAGCAGGGAGAGCATCATCGGCGCCCACAGCGGGAAGCCGGAGCCCACCGCGATGGCGCCGTAGGACACGCCTACGAGGGTGTCGGCCAGGCACACGAGACCGATGTCGCGGGCGAGGCCGCGGTCGAGTGTTCGCCAAATCGAACGCATAGTGTCCTATGCTGAACACGTCGGGGCCTGTTCGTCAAGACGAACGAGAAGACTGATGGAGCGAACACACATGCCGAACGAGAGCACGGGCGCGCCGCTGGACATCATCGCGGCGTCCCTGCGCCGCGAGCGGGCCCGCGCCGGCCTCTCGCTGACCGAGGTCGCGCGCCGGGCCGGCCTGGCGAAATCCACGTTGTCCCAGCTGGAATCGGGCGCGGGCAACCCGAGCGTGGAGACGCTGTGGGCCCTCGGCGTCGCGCTGGACGTGCCGTTCTCCCGGCTGGTCGAACCGGAGCGGCAGGAGGTGAAGGTGATCCGCGCGGGCAAGGGCCCGACGGTGTTCGCCGAACACGCCGACTACGCGTGCACGCTGCTGTCGGCGTGCCCGTCCGCGGCACGCCGGGACATCTACCTGGTCAGCGCCGAGCCCGGCGTCCCGCGGCGGTCGGACCCGCACATGAGCGGCGTGGTCGAGCACACCGTCCTGTGCGCCGGCCGCGCGCGGATCGGCATCATGGACGACCCGGTGGAACTGCTGCCAGGGGACTACATCTGCTATCCGGGGGACGTGCCGCACATCTTCGAGGCGCTGGAACCGGGGACGTTCGGGGTGGAGATCTCCGAGTACAACTGAGCGCCCGCGCAGCTAAGTTTCAAAGCCGTGAGGGGAACCCTGACGGAATCAGATTCCCCCAGGGTTCCCCTCACGTACCGCGGCGGGCACCCGCGCGAAGGGCCGCGCGACCAACGCGGTCGTCTACAGCGAATGCGCGCGGATCCGCGTTTACCCGGGCGAGCCCACTGGGGTCGAATGCCGCTTCACCAACCCGGTTTTCCCGGGACGACGCTGTCGGTCCACGCGGGTCGGACGCTTCCCGATGCCGTCGCCTTCGAGGTGCGCAGGACGGACGGGACGCCGGTTCTCGCGGACGGCGTTCTCGCGTTCTCGTGAATGGCACCTGTACACCGGCGTCCGGATAGCGCAGAGTCCCTGTCGGACGAAACCATCGGCCAGGAGGTGTGATGACCGGCGAGGAAATCGTGCTAGGTCCCCTGCCCAAGGGGATCACGCCCGCCCGCGAGGGCATGCGGAACAAGGTGTGGAACGTGCTCGGCCACACCTACTCGATGAAGGCGGCCAGCGAATCGAGCTTCGCGTTCGAGACCCTCGATCCGCCCGGCACCGGAGTGCCGCCGCACGTCCATCCGACGCAGGACGAGCACATCTACATCCTGGAGGGCGTCTTCACGCTCTACCTCGACGGCCAGTGGGAGACCGCCGGGCCCGGCGACACCGTGCGGATGCCGAAGGGGCTCCCGCACGCTTATTACAACCGCAGCGAGGGCATGACCCGGGGACTGTTCTGGGTGAGCCCGGCCGGGAAGCTGGCGACGCTGTTCGACAAGCTGCACAACCTGACCGACCCGGCCGAGGTGGTCCGGGTGTCGGCGCTGCACGACGTCGACTTCCTGCCGCCCGGTTCGGTGGAGGGCGCCTGACCTCAGGTGCGGTTCACCTGCTGCTGGGACGCCCCGGAAACCTGCGCGTAGCCGCTGACGATCGCGTCGAGCGTCGCCGCGTCGATGACGTCTTCGAGACGGTCGAAGCCGTCCGGCGCGCGCCGCTCGACCTCGTCGATGACGTTTTCCGGGCCGCCCCGGCGGTTGCGCAGCACGATCTCGCCGGTGGCGGCCAGCCGGTCGGCTTCGTACGCGCGCAGCGCCTCGGCGGGATCGGCGTGCCGCGTCAGCTGCGCGGCGAGGCTGGACGCGTCGAGAATCGCCTGGCCGGCGCCGTTGGAGCCCATCGGGTACATCGGATGGGCGGCGTCGCCGAGCAGCGTCACGCGTCCGTGCGACCAGGCGGGCAGCGGGTCCCGGTCGCACATCGGGAACTCGAAGATCTCCTCGGTGGCCTCGGCCAGCGCGGCGTGGTCGACCTCCGGGCACCGAAACTTCCCGACGTGCCGGGCCAGCTCCGCGCGGTCGCCGGGTTTGGCCCAGTCCTGCCGGTCCGGGGGAGGGTCGCCGGGCCGCCCGGTCTGAACGCAGACCGCCCAGTTGGTGAGCCGGGTGCCCGCGCTCCGGCCCGGTCCGATCGGGTAGATCACCAGCTTGGCCGCGGTGCCGCCGGAGACGATCATCGAATCGCCGCCGCCGAACGCGGGCCAGTCGGTGGCGCCGCGCCACATCAAGACCCCGTTCCAGCGCGGCGGCCCTTCCTCAGGGAAGAGCAGTGACCGCGCGGCCGAGTGAATCCCGTCGGCCGCCACCAGGACGTCCCCGGCCACGGTCACCTCTTGGCCGCTTTCCCGCTCAGCGAAACGCACCCGCACGCCCTGCGCGTCCTGCTCGAACCCAGTCAGCCGATGCCCGGTCCGCACCGCTTCCGGGCCCAGCCGGGTCTGGACCGCTTGCAGCAGCATGTTCCGCAGCCTGCCGCGGTGCAGGCAGTACTGGGGGAGCGTGAACCCGGCGTCGAGCCCGCACGGCTTGCGCAGGATCACCTGCCCGAGCCGATGGGTGTAGAACAGCTCGCGGGTGCGGATCCCGATCTCGTCCAGCTGACCGAGCAGCCCGAGCGCGGCGAGCTCCTTGACCGCGTGCGGCAAGGCATTGATCCCGACCCCGAGCTCGGCGACGCGGGTGCTCTGTTCGTACACCGCGCATTCGATGCCTTCGCGGTGCAGCCGCAGGGCAGCGGTCAGCCCGCCGATGCCCGCGCCGGCGATGACGACCTTCACGTGCGGCCTCCCGTCCTCGACTGCCCAGGGTGGCGGAGAGCGGGGTGGCGCGCTACCGCCGACCGGAGGTGGGACGGATTCGGTCTGGTGTGGACAGCTTTCGTAACGGTCGATCGGGTCATTGCGACTTGTGTGCTGCGATCGAGAAGAAAGCCTTCGGTGCGGTCGCGTCGTAATGCTGATCGACCGGGAGTTCCTTGATGCGAACAAGTTCGTCGTTGCTGCTCTGCGCGGTGGCGACCGCAGCAGTGCTTTCCGCTGGCTGCTCCGGGAATGGCGATGCCGCAGTGGCGAGCGCACCGCCAACGGTCACCGTGACCGTTACTACGGAGGCGTCGTCCGCCGCGCCGTCCACGCCCGAGGCGGCACAGTCCGCCGGGTCGACCGGCCCGCGGGGCAATCCGGTGAAGAAGGTCGGCGAGGTCGTGCACTTCTCGCGTTCTTCGGCTGGCGCGCCGACGGATCCGTCGTTCACCGTCACCAAGATCGCGAAGCAGCGGTCGAAGTACGGCTCCGAACAGGTCATGGCGGTGATGGTGCACGTGGAGACCAGCACCGACTCCGAACTGAACAGCGGCCTGAACCTGGCGCTGGGCCCGGTCGTCTACGTCACGGATCCGGACAGCGGCGAGAGCAAATCGCCGCACGGGGCGATGCGACTGGGGGAGATGCCGGGGACGTTCGGCCGAGACAAGAAGTACGACTTCGGGTTCGAGTACAAGCTCGCGGACGTGTACGACCACGGATGGCTGACGATCAACAGCAACGGAGGGCCGGGTTCGGGGATCGACATCCAGTACGACCTCCGTTGAGTATTGCCGCTTTCCTGAACGAGATTCCGGCAATCGCCGATCGAAGCGATTCAGCCGAAGAGCCCCCCGGTGGCGACGTCGCGATTGGACAGTCCTCGCCCGAGCAGGAGCAGCGGGGCGGGAAACCGCGGAGAGTTCGTGGCCCCGCCCTCCTCGGGCGGGGCCGATATCGGTCAGGCGCGGATCTGCTTGGCTCCGCCGCTGCCGCCGATGGCGATCTTGCGCGGCTTGGCCTGTTCGGCGATCGGCACCCGCAGGGTGAGCACGCCCGCGTCGTAGTCGGCTTTGATGCTGTCGGTGTCGAGGGTGTCGCCGAGGAACAGCTGGCGGGAGAACACCCCGCGCGGCCGCTCGGAGACCTGGACCTCCGCGTCCTCGCCGTAGTCGGGCCTGCGTTCGGCCTTGACGGTCAGCACGTTGCGCTCGACGTCCAGGTCGATCGACTCCGGCGCGACGCCGGGCAGGTCGAACTGCACGACGTAGTCGTTGCCGGACCGGTAGGCGTCCATCGGCATCACCGCCGGACGGGTGGCGGTGCCGTTGCCGCCGAAGAACTGCTGGGTCAGCCGATCGAGCTCCCGGAACGGGTCAGTTCGCATCAACATGACCATGCGCCTCCCTTTCTCCTTCCCACGTGCCCGCCGCCGGGGCGGGCGTTCGCTTGTCGGGGCTGTCGCGGAGATCCGGCCCCGCCGGACGCAAGCGGCGGGGCCGGAACCAGTTCGGGTGAAAAGCAACCGTGCTGTGCTGTGCCGCGGCGGGGCGGTCGCGGGACCACGTCACGAGACGCGATGCCGGGGCTGTGCGAGCCTCTCCGGCCGGGCGTCGTGGCAGACCTTCCCCGTCTCCGGTATCACCTCCCCAGAGATTTCACGACTGTCGGGTGTGGTGCCTGCGGTTTGCCGGAGGAGAACGCTCCCGGTGCTCTGGCGGCCAAGCCCGCCACACGCTCGCCGGAACCCGTTCCTCGGCTGGGTTTCCGGTGCTGCGCGGGGGAAAGTCGTTGGGGTGCAACGACGGGAGCGAGACAGCGGTCACGATCGACTCGAACTCGGCGCGCAACCAGACCGGATCGGCGCAGATCAGCTCGACGAATTCGCGGGCAGTCGCGCCCTGGCGGCTGATGGTGTCCGGCATCGTCGACCACTCCCCGGCTACGTAGTTTCGGCACCCAGGTCAGCTATCGCGTATATCCATTTCTATAGCGCGCACTGCAGATCGTGTCAAGCAGGAAGTGGAGACAATCTTGACCACGGCCGGGCAGGCTGCGTCTCCCGCCGTCTCGGTACTGTCCCTTCCCATGCCCACCCCCGAGGTCACCGCCGATCTGGTCCGCGACCTGCTCCGGGACCAGCATCCGGACCTGGCCGGTCTGCCGATCCGCAAGGTGTCGGGCGGCTGGGGCAACCAGATGTGGCGGCTCGGGGACGAACTCGCCGTCCGCGTGCAGCGCATGGACCCCACTCCGGAGCTTCAACTTAAGGAGCGCCGGTGGCTGCCGGCGCTGGCCCCGCGTCTGCCGCTCCCGGTGCCGGCGCCCGTGCGGTTCGGCGAACCGTCCGAGCGTTTCCCCAAGCACTGGACCGTGATGACGTGGGTCCCCGGCGAACCGCTCGACCACGGCACAATCAGCCGCGGCGTCCACGCGGCCGACACGCTCGCGGATTTCCTCCGGGCGCTCCACGTGGAAGCCCCCGCCGACGCGCCGATCGCCGCGGATCGCGGTGCCCATCCCCGGGATTGCACGGGCGGCTTCGAGGAATTCCTCGAGGCAGTTGCCCTCGACAGCCTCGCGGACGACGTCCGGGCAGTCTGGGACGACGCCGTCGCGGCCCGCGCGTGGGAGGGTCCGCCGGTGTGGGTGCACGGCGACCTGCATCCGGCGAATGTTGTTGTCTCAGAAGGAACCCTCTCGGGCATCGTGGATTTCGGCGACCTGTTCGCCGGTGATCCGGCGTGGGATCTCGCCGCTGCCTGGGTGCTGCTGCCCGCGGGCACGGCCGCGCGGTTCTTCGAGAGCTACGCGCGGGCGGACGAGGCGGCGATCCGGCGTGCCCGCGGGCTGGCCGCGATGAAGGGCCTCTTCCTGATCCTCATGGGACAGAACGGGGACCAGGGCCTGCCCGGCGGGAAACCGCACTGGGGTCCTGCGGGCCGGGCGGCGCTGGAGCGGGTCTTGCGGGGGCTTTGACGGGTCAGTCCCACCACAGCGCGACGGCCAGCTCGCGGCGGGCGGCTTCCGCGTAGAAATCGCGCAGAATGGCATGCTGCTCGCCCAGAATTTCCGCCAGGTCGCCGATCACGTCCAGCGCGATCGAGCCCAGTTCGGCCTCGATCTGCTCCGGGTCCGACGGCACGACGGCGCGGACCGCCTCCGGGGTGATGCCGTGCAACGCTTCGGCCACCGCCGCGACGTGCCGGGGCTCCAGCGCGGTCACCGGATGTCCGTCGATCGAGTAGAGAACGTCTCGGTAGGCCGGATTGACTTCTTCGTCCCCGTCGAAGCCGCGCCGCAGCAGCGCGAGGGTCTGGTCGTCAGCTCCGGTCAGTTTCCACGCCGGTTTCAGGGTGGCTGGCCACCAGTTCAGGTCGCAGTAGTCCCTTTTCGGAACCGCCGTGAAAGAGCACAGCTCGCCCAGCATTTCCGCCGATTGCCGACAGGCGGCGAGGTGCGCGGCGGAAATGCGGGCGAGCTGCTGGGTCACGGCCATGCGCTGATTATCGTCCACGGAGGATCCGACGCCGCGAGGACGCCCGGTCGGCGACTTACAGCTTCGTCGCGAGCTCCGTCCAGCCGGGAGCGCCGATCCGGACGAACATCGGCGTCGTGTCCAGCGACGCCGCGTAATCGTGCAGGGTCCGGCCGCCGATTTCGACTCGCTTGGTGTGCGGGTCGAACCACAGTCCCGAAGGCAGCGCGATGTCGCGGGAGGCGCCCGCGGTGATCATCGGGGCCGCCAGCAGGGCGGGGCCGAGCATCCACTCGTCGTCGACGGTGTCGAAGCGGTGGTCGGCGGGGAAGTCGAAGTACACCGGCCGCATGATCGGCGTGCCGTCCGCGACCGCCTGCTGTACCTGGGTTTTCAGGTAGCCCGCCAGTTTCGCGTGGGTGCGGACCGCGTCGGCGTACAGTTTCGCGGTGTCGGCCGGGTAGGCGACCGGCTTGCCGGTGGTGGTGTCGACCGTGGCCACCGGGGACGTTGACGCGTACATCAGCGGCATCAGCGACGCGGCCTGCGCCCAGCGCACGAGCACCTCGCGCGACGGCGGCGGCATGCTGTTCGAGCCGCCGATCATGTCGGTCTCGACGAACGGGTAGCCGTTGGCCGAGATCGCCGACGCCCGGCGCAGCGAGGTGCGCAGGCCGTCCCACGTGGTGTTCGCGTCGACCGCCCGGATCACGAAGCCGTAGCGCTGGTTGCCCCAGTGCGTGCGGATGCCCGCGCCCTGCTGGTCGAACGCGTCGGTCATGTCCGCGCCGAGCTTCTGGTAGTCCTGCGGGGTCAGGTTCCCGGTGGCGGCGCAGCGGTCGTCGAAGAAGCGGGTGTCGAACTTGAAGCCGTCGACGCCGTAGTCGGCCATCAGCTTGCGCAGGTTGCCGGTGTACCACTCGCGGGCCTGCGGATTGCCGAGGTCGATGATGCCCGCGGTGCCGTTCCACCAGGTCACCGTGCACGGCTGGGCCGGATTTCCCTTGGCGCGCACCAGATAGCCGTGGTCGCGGGCGTAGGCGTAGTTCGCCGAGTCGAGGTTGATCCAGAACGTGGTCCACAGGCCGAATTTCTGGCCCATCGCGTGGATCCCGTCGGCCAGTTTCTTCGGGTCCGGGAACGTCTTCGGGTCGAAGGTCAGGTTGCCGTAGTTGGATTCCCATTTGTCGTCGAGCTGCACGGTGTGCCCGGCGACGCCCGCCGCTTTCAGGTCCCGTGCCCACGAAAGCACTTTGTCCTGGTCGATGTCGCGGTAGTACTGCGCCCAGGAATTCCACAGTGGACTCGCGTACTCGGCGTCGGTCGCGTCGCTCTTGGCCGGCTTGCCGACCTCGCCGACGTAGTCGTCGTACACCGCGCGGCGGTTCGACTCCACGAACACCGTGCTCGAGTACTCCGCGGAGTTCGTCACGGTCAGGTCGGCGCGCCCGCCTGCCATCGCGACCTTCATCGGCTGCGCGGTGCGGACGAAAAGCCCGACCGATTTCGAGGTGAAGAAGTAGGGTTCCTGCATCATGTAGCTGGCGGGGGAGAATTCCGGCTCGTCCACCGTTCCGGCGGAAAGCGGATACGGCTGGGCCTTTCCTTCGCTGGTTTCGCCGCCGCCATACCAGTAGCCGGACGTCGTGAGGTCGAAGTGGGTCGCGCGCTGCCCGGCGGCGAGTCCGTCGACTGTCCACTTCAGATCGAACCGGTCCTGGTGCGGGGTGATCCGCAGGGTCACCGAACGGCCCGCCGTGCTGTCGGCGGTAGCGACGACGGTCGCGCCGTCTCGCGAGATCGACCGCACGCGCGTCGCCACGCCGCCGTCGAAGGTGAAAGCGTCGGACGTGGTGCGCAGCAATTGTTCGCCGCCGCGCGTAAGACTCAGGCCGAGGCGGGCGGTGTCGATGCGCAGCTGGTAGCCGGGGGAGTCGGGACCGCGCGGCACGGAGATCGAGGTGAGCGGTTGCGCCGCGGCAGGAGTCGCGACGGAGCCGGTGAGGATGAGCCCGGCCGCCGCGTACGCGAGTCGTCGAGGCACTGGAGCCTCCTATTCTGCGTGAATATGCTCAAGGTGACGCTCGAACTTGCAGTAGTAAGCACATCGCGCAGCGGCTTTGTCAAGGCCCGGTGAGCGGGAACGCGGCGCGGAACAGGGCTGTCCTGAATGGACCCGGGCACGACAGAGCCGCCGTCCGCGGGAGAAGCGGCGGACGGCGGGCCGGAGCCGGGTTTCAGGCGATCTGGACCGGGATTCCGGCGGCCTTGAGCGCGGCGGTGACGTCGGGATCGGCGTCGCTGTCGGTCACGACTTCGTGGACGTCGGTGATGTCGCAGATGCGGGCGAAGGCGCGGCGGCCGAGTTTCGAGCTGTCCGCCACCGCCACCACGCGGGCGGCGTTGTTGACCATGAGCCGGTTGATGTCCGCCTCGCCTTCGTGGCAGGCGAACGCGCCCGCGGCCGGGTGCAGCGCGTCCACGCCGAGGAACAGCAGGTCCAGGCTGAGCTGGCTGAGCACCAGGGTCGCCAGCGGGCCGCTCAGTTCGAAGGACTGCGGGCGGGCGACCCCTCCGGTGACGACGATCTTCATGTTCGGCCGCACCGCGAGCTCGTGGGCGATGTTGAGCGCGTTGGTCACGATGGTGAGGCCGGGGGCGTCGGCGAGGTCCGCGCGCATGGCCAGTGCCCGGGCGACGCCCGCGGTCGTGGTGCCGCCGTTGAGGCCGACCACCATGCCGTTGGACACCAGTGCCGCGGCCGCGGCGCTGATCCGCTGTTTTTCCGGGGCGTGGCGGGCGGTTTTGTACCGCAACGGCAGGTCGTAGGCGAGGTCGTTCGCGACGGCTCCACCGTGGGTGCGGGTGAGCAGCTGCTGTTCGGCGAGGTGGTCCAGGTCGCGGCGGATCGTGGCGGCGGAGACGTTCAGCTCCGCGGCCACCTCTTCGACGTCGAGTTTCTCCCGCTTCGCCAAGAGGTCCAACAGTGTGCTCAACCGTTCATGCCGAGCCATCGGCTTGTGCTCCCTTCGACCCATTCCCTGCGCGCCCGCCGCCGCGCCATTGTTCACCCATCTGGCCGGTCGCGCTCATCCGGCCCCACCACCGGTTTTCATCCGGAAGTCGTATTCGGCGGGCAGCGGGCCAGGGGAGATCGCGTGCCACACATCGCTCAGCGACGTCTCTCCCTCGCGGATCCCGGGCACGGTGAAGCCGCGCTCGTAGACCTCGCGCGCCCCTTCGAGATCGCCGAGCGCGAGCGAGGTTCGCGCCCGCAGCAACGCGAACCGGCCCTCGGCCGGCCACGGTTCGAGCATTTCCCGTGCGGCGCCGGGATCTCCGGCGGCGAGCTGCGCGGCGACGGCTTCCACGGCGAGCGGAGCCAGTTTCGGCAGCAGGTCCAGTGCCTGCCGGTAGTACTCCGCGGCGCGCGCCGGATCTTCCTGGGCGACGGCGAGGTTGCGCCACGCCCAGCCGTTCGGCTCTGCCTCAAGCGACCGGTGCCACGCGGCCTTCGCGCCGTCGCGGTCGCCTGCCGCCCAGCGCGCGATTCCCCGGTGGTACCAGGTGAGCCAGCCCTCGTCGGGCACCGCCTCCAGCAGTTCTGCCCAGTGGCGGTTGACCAGGGTGTCCGGCGGTTCGGCGGCGGGGTCGGACCGGGGCGCCACGCCGTCGAGCAAATCCAGCCACGGTTGCTGGGCCGCGCCGAGACTGTCCTCGGGATACGGCGTGCCGGGCAGTTCCGTCAGCATCCGGCGGGTTTCCAGCGCGCCCCAGCCGGATCCGGTCGCCAGGATTTCTCCGGGCGCGGCATCCGCGACCGCGCGCCATTCTCGCCAGCGCCGGTCCAATTCCTCCGTGGCGGGCAGTTCGGCGGCGACCGAGGCGAGCGCGGCGGGCCAGTCCGGTCCGTGCGCGATCTCCGGGTCGGCCGCGACCGGGCCGTAGCTTTCGAGCCAGTCCCACGCGGCGCCCGCGGGCAGCCGCAGGTGTTCGAGCTGCGTCCGCGCCAGCCCGGCCTGGATTTCGAGGTAGCCCTCCATGCCCGGGGCGAGCCATTCCTGCCACCGCCGCCCGCCCGCGGATTCGCCCCACACGAACAGTTTCCGCCCGCGCAGCCGCGCCGTGGACGCCTGCCCGAGCCCGTATCCGGCTGCGTCGACGGCGGCGATCCACGGCGGACCGTCGACCTCGAAGAAGTAGTCGGCCGCCGTCTGTGCCCGGGCGGGATAGGTGAGTTCGTCCGCGACGTCGACGAGTTCCAGCCGCCCGGAGTAGCCGTAGTGCCAGGCTCGCGCGGCCGGGGCCAGCACGCGGGTCCCGGCCGTCTGCGTCACCGCGGTGTTGGACCACCAGTACACCGGCACGTCGTGGGCGTGCGGGTTGCGGATCCGCACGCCCACGAACAGCTGCCGCGACCCGTCGGGAAGCCAGAAATCCAGCTGATACGGCAGGTCGCGGGTGCGTTCCCACTCCCAGAGCCGCAGCACCGGTTCGCCGTCGGGGCCGGGTGCTTCGGCGGCGAACATCGGCGCGCAGGTCAGCGTGGTGTGCCCGGTGCTGCCGAGGTTCCACTCGACGCCGCCGGCGAACCACGCGTCGCGCAGCGCCAGGTTCGCCGGCTGGAACACCGGGTTGCGGTACACCAGGTCCCGGCCGGTTTCCTTGTCCAGCAGCGAATGCAGCCGCCCGCCGAGCCCGGGCAGGACGGTGGCGCGCAGCCGCTCGTTCTCCAGCACGAGCGCGGGCAGCCGCTGTTCCGTCCGGTCGCGGCCGTACCCGTCCTGCATCCGGCACGGCAGCACCGTGTCCAGCCTGCCGTAGGAAAGGTTCGCCGCCAGGTCCGCGGGCAGTTCGTCCACGTTGGACACCGAAGCCGCGGGTTCGGTCCGCAGCAGCGGCGGCAGCGGGTTCTCCGGGCCGAGTTCGGCCGCCGGGAGCACGAGTTCGGTGCGGCTGATCGTGCTCATGCGTCCGGCAGCCGTTCGCCGGTGGCGGCGTCGAACAAGTGCGCCGCGCCGGTCCGCGGGGCCAGTGAGATTTCCTCGCCGCGCTTCCACGGTGCCATGCCCGGAGTACGGACGGTCAGCACCCGGTCCCCGGTCCGGCAGTAGAGGTACTGGTCGCTGCCGAGTTCCTCGACCACTTCGACGACCGCGCGGTATCCGGCGCCGCCGATGTCCCAGCCTTCCGGGCGCACGCCGACGACGATCCCCGGCCCGGTCAGCGCGGACCGCTGGGCGGGGGTGAGCGGGAGCGTGCCGTCGCCCGCCGCCGCGCCGGAACCGTCCACTGTGGTCTCGATGAGGTTCATCGCGGGGGAGCCGATGAAGCCCGCGACGAACACGTTGCGCGGCCGCTCGAACAGCCCGACCGGGGAATCGCATTGCTGCAGCACGCCGTCGCGCAGCACGGCCACCCGGTCGCCCATGGTCATCGCCTCGATCTGGTCGTGCGTGACGTACAGCGTGGTGGTGCCGAGCCGCCGTTGCAGCGAGGCGATCTGCGTGCGGGTCTGCACCCGCAGCTTGGCGTCCAGATTGGACAGCGGCTCGTCCATCAGGAACACGCTCGGCTCCCGCACGATCGCCCGGCCCATCGCCACCCGCTGCCGTTGCCCGCCGGACAGCTTTGCCGGGCGGCGGTCGAGGTATTCGGTCAGGTCCAGGGTGGTCGCGGCTTCGCGGACGCGGCGGTCCCGTTCGTCCTTCGGCATGCGCGCGAGCTTGAGGTGGAAACCGATGTTCTCCGCGACGGTCATGTGCGGGTAGAGCGCGTAGTTCTGGAACACCATCGCGATGTCCCGTTCCTTCGGCGGGAGTTCGGTGACGTCCTTGTCGCCGATGCGGATCGAGCCCTCGTCCACGCCCTCCAGCCCGGCGAGCATCCGCAGGGTGGTCGATTTGCCGCAGCCGGACGGGCCGACCAGCACGAGGAATTCGCCGTCGGCGACCTCGAGGTCGAGCCCGTCCACTGCGGGGCGTTCGACCCCGGCGTAGTAGCGGGTGGTGTCGGTGAAGCTCACGGTGGCCATCGAAGTCCTACTTTCCGGCGCCGAGGGTCAGGCCGGTGATGATCCGGCGGGCGAGCACGACGTAGAGCAGCAGCATCGGGAGCACGACGATCGCCACCCCGGCGATCAGCCCGCCGTACTCGGACTGGTAGCTCGCCGCGCCGTAGAAGGTGAACAGCGCGCGCGAGAGCGTGAAGTGGGCCTGGTCCTTGAGGAACACGATCGCCAGCAGGGTTTCGTTCCACAGCCCGATCGCGTTGAGCGTCAGCGCGGTGACCACGCCGCCGCGGGCCAGCGGCAGCACCACCGACACGAACACCCGCACCGGCGAGGCGCCGTCGAGCACCGCCGCCTCTTCGATTTCGTCGGGCAGCGACCGGAAGAACCCGGTCAGCAGGAACACCGTGAACGGGATCGACAGGGCGACGTAGAGCACGAACAGCCCGTATTGGTTGTCCAGGTGGATCTCGCTGAACGCGACGAAAAGCGGGATGATCACGGTCTGGAACGGCACCCCCATGCCGATCGCGACGCCGTTGGTCAGCACGCCCGAACCGCGCACCCCGAGCCGGGTGAGCGCGTATGCGCACGGCGCGGAGACCGCGACCGTGGCGATCGTCGCCAGTCCGACGAGGACCACTGTGGACAGTACGGCGTCGCCGAATCCGGCGTTGTTCCAGGCGTAGACGAAATTCCGGAACGGCTTGCCGACGTGGAACCATTGGTACGGCAGGGCGAACGGCTTGGTGAAGATCTCCACCGGGGTCTTGAACGACGCGGTGATCAGCCAGTACAGCACCAGCAGGTTGCCCGCGGTGAACAGCCACACGAGCACGGAGCCGAGCAGCCGCAGCGGGCTGAGCCTGCGGCTGCCGGGAGCCGGGCGGGGACGGCGCGGCGGGGTGCGCCGGGGCTTGCCCGGGGCGGAGCCGCGCGGCGGCGCTTCCGTGACGGTCACAGGGTCTCCTTCAGAACTGGATGGCGTCACGGCGCATCAACCGGCGCAGGAGGACGACGAGGATCGAGACGAGCGCGATCATCGCGACCGCGCAGGCGCAGGCCGCGCCGAAGTCCGGCGTGCCGTTCGAGCCGAAGGTCCGGTCGAACACGTAGATGCCGAGCGTCCACGCCCGGTTCGGCGGCGCGTAGGTGCCCGGCCCGGCGAGCACGAAGACGAGTTCGAAGATCTTGAGCGCGTTGATCGTCCACAGCACCCCGGCCACGCCCACCACGTCCCAGGTGAGCGGGAGCGTGATGGAGCGGAACTTCTGCCAGGGCGAGGCCCCGCCGAGGTCCGCGTCCTCGTAGAGGTACGGCGGGATCTGGTCCACCGCGGCCATCAGGATGGTGATGTAGAAGCCGGAACTGGCCCAGATCAGCGACGCGGTCACGACGCCGGTCACGTTCTCCGGCGCGAGGAACTTCGCCGCGTCCGCGCCGAGGTGCTCCAGCACGTAGTTGGCGAGCCCCTGTTTGCCCGGCTGGTACTTGAACACGAAGCCGAGGAACATGCCGAGCGCGACCGGGGCGACGATGTTCGGGAAGAACAGGATCGCCCGCACGATCTTCCCGCCGCGCATGTCCCGCAGCACCATGGTGAACAGGAACGCGAGCAGGAAAGTGCCGATGCCGCCGAGGAAGACGTAGATCAGCGTGTTGCCGAAGGCGTAGCGGAACGCGTCGCTCTGCCACATCCGCACGTAGTTCCCGACGCCCTGCGGCCGCGGCGTGTCGCCCGCGCCGGACCAGCTGGTGAAGCTGAGCACCACGGTCGCGATCGTCGGCAGCACCAGGAACGCGAGGTAGAGCGCCAGCGCGGGGGCGGCGAACGGCCAGAACAGCTTGCGCTTGCGGCTCAGGTGCGGCCCGAGCGCGGGCCGCCGCCCGGCCCGGGCCGCCTCCGTGACAGTCGCCATCAGTGCTGGTTCTTCCAGAAGGCGGCGGACTTCTGCGCGAGCTGCGCCACGAACGCCTCCGGGGTCAGCTGTCCCTTGAGCAGCGCGGTGTCGGCGGGGTCGAACACGTCGGTCTGCCATTTGCCGCCGGCGATCGCGTCGATGCCGTCGTACTGCAGCACGTGCTCCTTCTTCTGGTCGTCCATCACGGTCTTGACCGGCTTCAGGTCGTCCGGCACCGCGAGGTCGGGCCGGGGCACCAGGTTGTCGGCCACCGCGGGGATGCCGGCGAGGTTGCCCTTGTTGAGGAAGTAGGCGATGAACGCCTTGGCCGCGTCGGCGTTCTTGGCCTTCTTGGGCACAGCGAAGCCGATCGACATCTGCTCGACGGTGTCGTGCGTGGCGCCGGGCGGCATCGGGAACTGGAACGAGCCGTAGTCGATCTTCGTGCCCGCGCCCTGTTTGTCCAGGTATTCGCGGGTTTCGCTGGGCGCCCAGGTGCCGACGTACAGGAATCGCGCGTCGCCGTCCGCCCAGCGCTGCTGGATCTGCGGGAACTTGGCCGCGTCCCAGCCGTCGATGAAGTACTTCGAGATCCGCGCGGTCTGCGCGGCCGCCTCGCGGAACCCGGGCACGTCGGTCCACGCGCGGCCGGTCGGGTCCTGCGCCGCCTTCGCCAGCCCGCCCGCGCCGACGTAGCGTTCGGCCAGCTGGGTGAAGTAGTACATGTTGTAGAACGGGATGTCGCCGTCCTGGCTGACCGCCGCCTTGCCGTCCGCCTTCGCCTTGTCGAACAGGCCGATCAGCTCGTCGACGGTCTTCGGGGCGGCGACGGAGCCCGCCGTCGCCTTGTCGTACCACCAGGCGCTGGACTGGATCTCGTACGGCACGAGGAAGCTGTGTCCCTCGCGGTCCTTGTTCTGCGGGAAGTCGTACGAGGTGGGGGAGAGGACGTCCTTGACCGTCTTGTCGCCTTCGCCGATCTTCATGCCGTACACGTCGTCGAGGCTCTGCGTGCCGCCCGGGGTCATGATCGCCGCGCCGACCTTGCTGACGTCCTGGTCGAACAGGTCGGGCACGGTGCCGGTGTTGAGCGCCGGGACCAGGTTCTGGGTGTAGGCCTTGCGGCCGAGCCACTGCACGTCGACCTTCACGCCGGTCTTGTCCTGGAAGCACTTCAGCGCTTTTTGCAGCACCTTGCCCTGCGGCTCGTCCGCGGTCCACATGGACCAGTACACGAGCTGCCCGCCGCCGGCCGGTTTCGCCGCCGGCTCCGGACAGGGCGAGGAAAGGAACTCGGCCGCGCCGGGGAGCGCGTTCTCCCCGGCGCCGCCGCCCGCCGCGTCGCCGCTGCCGCACCCGGCGAGCAGCAGCGTCGCCGCTAAGGTCGAGCCCACGAGCTTGTGAAACCGCATCAGCCACCACCTGATCGAGGTCGAAGACCACACACTCAGTGCGTGTTGCTGCGCATTTTTGGCGCTTACCAATCACTTGTCAACATTTTCCCTCAGGTTCGCGGTGGCATCGTGACCCGCGGGCGGAAACGGCCCGACCTGCTCGAAGCAGGTCGAATGGCGGGTTGACAGTGCACAATCGATCACTAAAGCTGTGTGAACTTGTTCGTTCTTGTCGGTTGTTGATGCCGATCGCCTGCGAGGAACCGAGCCATGCCACGCTTCCGCACTTCGTTGACCGCCGGTGCGGTCCTGGCCCTCACCGCCGGGACCTGCACCGTGCCCTTGGCCGCGCACGCCGACCCCGGCTACTCCGTGTCGGTCGGGGCCGTCGCCGAGTACCCGTACCCGACGGACACCCCGGCCGCCCCGTTCCTCGACCGGGACGGGACCTTCCATTTCCAGCAGTCCGCCGCCCTCTACGGCAAGGACGGCCCGCGGGTCTGGGACTTCTACACCGGCAAGGACTTCGACTCGGCCAAGCGCGACGCGAGCCTGAGCGACGCGGTGAACCCGGCCGAGCCGCGCGATCGCAACAACGACACGACCTGGCGGTGCAACACGAGCCCGACCGGACGCGAGGCGACCGACCCGCCCGCCGGGTCCAGCTACACCCAGAAGAACTTCTGCGATCTCGTCGGCGCCTGGGTCGATCCGGATACCGGTGACTGGTACGGCCTGGTGCACAACGAGTTCACCCCCGAACCCTTCGGGGCCTATTCGTTCTCCCACTACGACGCGATCGACTGGGCGGTGTCGGCCGACCGGGGCCGCACCTGGCGGATCGGCGGGCACGCGATCACGTCGCCGTACTCGACGAAACGCGGCGACACGGCGGCGTTCCCGAACCAGACGTTCGACTACGGCGACGGCGATCCGCGGCTGTTCGCCGATCCGAAGTCCGGCTACTTCTACGTCTATTACGGTTCCCGCGTCGTGACGAAGGCCGGTCAGGGCGGCGGCGGGTTCAGCGGTCTCGCGCACGTGGCCCGCGCGCCGATGTCCGGGAAGATGGCCACCGGAACGTGGCAGAAGTGGTACGACGGCCGATGGGCGCAGCCCGGCGTCGGCGGCAAGGAAAGCAACCTCGTGCCCACGAACGTCGACCCTCTCGGCTACACGCCGCCGGAGAAGGACTACAACCCGGCGAACACCGGCACCGCCGCCCAGCAGGTGGCCGCCGGAACGCTGCCGCGGAAATCCGACCTGTTCGTCATGAACATCGCCTACGACGCGCACCTCGGGCTGTACATCGGCGAGCCGGAAGCGGTCGATTCAGTCGGCCCGCAGCGGTTCTACGCGACCGAGGACCTGGCGAACCCGAAATGGCGGCTGATCGGCGACACCGGTTCGTACCGGGACCAGTCGTGGTACCGCTGGTTCGTCGACTCGGGGAGCAAGACCACCGGGACGATCGTGGGCAAGACCTTCCGGTCGTACTGCTCGATCTCGTGCACGGACGGCCGCGACGGCGTCTACGCGGACGTGACCATCACGTCCGCCGCACCGGCCGCCTCCCCGGTCGACCCGAACCGCGTCTACCGGATCGGCTCCGGCCGCGTGCTCGCCCAGTCCGGCCGCACTGGCACCACGTCCGTGCCCTCGTGGCTGGCCGGCGATGGAGCGAACTGGCGGTTCACCCCGGTCGGCGACGGTTCTTACCGCATCACCAACGCCGCGAGCGGTCTGGCGCTGGGAGTTCCGGGCCGTGCCTGGGGGACCGCGCCGACCCTGAGCGCCGGTTCCGGCGTTGCTCAGCAATGGTTCCTGGTCCCGGCGAACGGCGGGACCAGGCTGGTCAACCGCTCCAGCGGCCTGGTGCTGGCGCTTTCGGCCGAGCCGGGACGGCGGAGCGAGACCACGCCGGTGCGCGCTTGGACCGACCGCACCGGCAGCCTGGTCGGCGACGGCCGGACCGCGGGCGAGCAAATCGTGCAGCTGACGCCGCGCCGCTGACCTCGTCCGCCTGTCCGTGAAGGGCTCCTTGAAGGAATCCAATTCCCGCAAGGAGCCCTTCACGGACGGTCAGGCGATCGCGACAGTGAAAACGTGCAGCGCCGAGTTCGACGGCAGGGTGACCGCGACGGCCCGTTTGCCAGGGTCGAGCGGGACGGAGTTCGCGAACACCCGGTAGGCCACCGTCGGATAGGCCGGACCGGACTTCGTGTTCTTGCCCTGCACCGAGGCGACCGTGGTCGCGCCGTACTGGGCCGGGTCGGCGCAGCACCAGTTCGGGAAGCCGAGTTCGGCCTGGCTCGTGCTGCCGTCGGCGTACCGGACGACGACCTGGCCCTTCGCCGCGGACCCGGTCCCGGTGCCGGTCAGGACCAGCTTGGCGCCGCTGCCCTGCACGGCGACGGTCTGGCCGCCCGCGACGACGTTGTCCGGCTTCCCGGTCCCGGCGTCGGGCCAGGTCGCCTGAGCGCCGTCCGCGGTGAACTGCGCTCCCGGTTTCAAGCCCGCTTCGGCGAGGCCCTCCGCGCGGAAGCTGCTGCCGCTGCCGTCGAGGTCGCCGTTCGCGGCGTGTGCCGCGTCAGTGACCCCGACGTTCCCGTACGCCGCCGCCACTGTCGCGTACGGCACCGTGACCATCGCTGACCCGGCCGCTTCGTGCGTGCCCAGCCGGGCCTGGTACTTCGCGGTGGCGGTCAGCTCGTAGTCCGCCGGACGCAGACCCGCGTCCGGCGTGAGCCGCACCGGCACCTGCACCGTCTGACCCGGCCACACGAGCGCCGGAGCCTGCGATGCCTCGGCGTGGAAACCATTGGCCTGCACCGACAATGCGACGTCACGCACCGGCAGCGGGGTGCTGTTGGTGAAGCTGACAGTGGTCGACACAGCCTGGCCCGGCGCGGCCGTCGCGGGAGCGGAAAGCCGCACCGAGGCGTTGTCGTCGGCGGGGAAGAACCCGCCGACCGCGCTTGCCCCGAGCAACCGGATGTCCTGAGCGGCACCGGAATCGATCGAGCCGGTCTTCACCCGGACGACGCCGCGCGCGGACGGGTCGTACCACCAGCCGGACGGGGCTTGGTCCAGCTCCGCCTTGCTGGCGTACTGCCGCAGCATGCCGTGGCCGCCCAGTACCGCCGCCGGTTTCGTTCCCGTGTGGACGGACAGCTGGTAGTTCCGCGCCGCCGGTTTGCCGGGATAGGACCCGGCGCTCGCGCCGATCCCGACGGTCACCGTGCCCGGGCCGGATTCCGGCGCGTCCACCGTGAACGTCTGCCGGGCCTGCTCGCCGCGCTGGTAGCCGCGCGTGACGCCGTCGTCCTCGGTGAGGGTGAAGCTGCTCTTGCCCTGCGGGTACACGTCGACGTCCAGCCGGCTCTTGTCGCGGGTCTGCCAGGACGTCGTGCCCTCCGCCCACATCGGCACGACAGCGCCGCCGCGGACGAACAGCGGCAGCTTGTCCAGCGGCGCGTCGTAACCGTCCACAGTGGTCGGACCGGTGTAGGTCTTGCCGCTCCAGTAGTCCGTCCAGGTGCCCTTGGGCAGGTAGATGCCGTTGCGCACGGACGAACTGTCGTAGACTGGGGCGACCAGGAAGTCCGTGCCGGAGAGGAATTCGTACTTCGCCTTGTCGGTCCAGGCGTTCGGGTCGTCGGGATACTCCAGGGCCAGCGGCCGGACCTGGCCGACGCCGGTCTGGTGCGCCTGCACCGAGTAGCTGTAGGTGTAGGGCAGCAGCCGTTCCTTGAGCAGCAGGTACTTGCGGTTGATCGAGGTGAACGGCTCGCCCTGGCGCCAGGGCTGCTTGTCCGACTTGGCCCAGCCGTCCATGGTCATCGCGACCGGAAGGAAGGACTTCCACTGCAGGTCGCGGACGTAGGTCTGCGGGCTGCCGCCGAAGATGCCGTCGATGTCGCCGGTGTTGTAGGCGATGCCGGACAGGGTCGAACCGGCGTAAGTGGGGATCTGCCACTTGATGTAGTCGTAGGAGCCGGACTGGTCTCCGCTCCAGAGCACGCCGCATCGTTGCGCGCCCGCCCAGCTCACCGGCTGCCAGACGAACCCGCGCGCGTCGCTGTTGTCCTCGATGCCCTTGTGCGCGGTGTCGCAGGCGTCGAGGGCGAACTGGTACCCGGGGCCGACCCAGGCGACGTCCAGTTTGCGCACGCGGACTCCGGCCTTGACCTCCTCGGCCTGGTTGGGCACGCCGTTCTCGGTCCACAGACCGAGCTGCATCTTGTTGTCCCGCAGGCCTTCGCCGGTCTGCTGGAGGTTTTCGTATCCGCAGCCGTAGCCGTCGTTGACCAGCATCCAGCCGTTGGGCATGCCCTGTTCGGGATAGCCCTCGGCCACCTTCACCGCGTCGAGGGTGTGCCGCTCGCCGCGGTTCGCGTTGTGCAGGTAGCAGTCGGAATCGCCGGTCTCCAGGCCGTAAATGGGCGGGAGGAACGGTTTGCCGACCAGGTCGGTGTAGCCGGAGATGACGTCCTTGAGCCCGTCGCCGACGACGTAGGTGGCGTCGAAGCGGCGCTCGTCGTGGGTCGTGCGGACCGGATCGGCGAACGAGTAGCTGCCCGGGGAGAAGGTGTTGCGCAGCACGCCGTACCCGGCCGTCGAGGCGTAGAACGGCTGGGAGTTGGGCGCGCCGCCGTCGTTCCAGTTGTCGTCGGCGAAAATCTTGATGGTCTGGTCGCGGTGGCTGAACCGGCCGTTCTGCTCCCCGCCGCCGACGTACTGTTCGGCGGCGCCGCGGGCGAGCGTCTGCGTGGTGGTGTCCCCGGTCCAGGACAGCGGCGCGGACTCGGCCCAGAGCTGCTTGCGGTCCGCGCCGTCGTAGAGAGCGAACTTCAACGGGTGCTTGTAGGCGCGGAGCGTGGCCTTGCCGGTGCCGATGGCCCAGTAGGCGCCGCGGTCGGTGCGCTTCGGCGGCACGGGTGCCTTGCCGTTCGGCAGCACGATCTTGCTGCCCGCCGGATCGGTGAAGGTCCCGTCCGGCGCGAGCCAGACCCGGACGGCGGCCGCCGAGGGGAAGCTGACCCGGACGGCCGCGGCGCCCGCGGTCAGGGTGGTCACCGGGCCGTCGGCGGAGACGCCGGTCAGGTCGCCGAGCTGCCCGGCGGGGGCGGTGGCGGCGTGGGCGGAGGCGGGGGTCGCGACGGCCAGCAGAACCAGCGCTGAGGCCAGACATCGCAGCGATTGCTTAAATCTGCTCATTGCATACCTCTCTTGCGCATTAAAATGCACATGGCGCTTCTGTATAGCGCACTCAGGCAGCGAAAGTCACCGGCCGAAGCGGTGGAGCAGACTTCCGTCGGTATCGAGGTTCGGGGTGCCCGTCGAGCCGGATCCGGTGGGCGGCAGGCAGATCCGCGCGGTGCCGCTCTCCGGCACCGCGTCAGCCTGGCCCGAACCTCCCGGTTTCCTTACCCGGCCAGCAACCGGAGCAGCCGCGCCGTCTCCGCCGCCACCGCGGAACGGCCGAGCCGTACGTACTTGCGCGGGTCGACTGCCTCGGGCTGTTCGTCCAGGAACTGCCGGACCGCGCCGGTGAACAGCCCGTTGAGGTGCGTCGAGATGTTGATTTTCGCCATCCCGGCAGCCACCGCGCCGCGCAGTTCGTCGTCGGAAAGCCCGGAGGATCCGTGCAGCACCAAGGGAACCGGGACGGCGTCCCGCAGCCGCGTCACCAGCCCGCGGTCGACCGCGGCGGTGCGCGACAGCATCGCGTGCGACGTGCCGACCGCCACGGCCAGCGCATCGACCCCGGTTGCGGCGACGAACTCCGCCGCCTCGTCCGGATCGGTGCGGGCACCCGGCGCGTGCACGCCGTCCTTGCCGCCGACCTCGCCCAGTTCGGCTTCCACCGCGACTCCCGCCGCGTGGCAGAGGTCCGCCACCTCGCGGGTGCTGCGCACATTGTCCGCATAGGACAGTCGCGAACCGTCGTACATCACGCTGTGCACGCCCAGTTCGATGCCTTCGCGGACCAGTCCGGTGTCCTCGATGTGGTCGAGATGCACGAGCACCTCCACCGACGCCCGGCGCGCGATCTCCAGCGACGCCGCGGTGATCGGTGCCAGCCCGCCGTGATAGGTCACGCAGTTCTCGCTGATCTGCAGGATCACCGGCAACCGCGCCTGTTCGGCTCCGGAGACGATCGCCTCGGCGTGCTCCAGCAGGATCACGTTGAACGCGCCGACCGCGCCGCCCCGGTCCTGGGCCGAGGCGAGTAACCGGGCGAAGGCGGGACGGGTGATCATGCGGACGCTCCGTTCAGGAATCGGCGGTACGCGGACAAGTCGATCTCTCCGGCGACCGGACGCAACACCGCGGCCGCACCGGCCGCGGCGGCATGGCGCAGCGCCTCGTGCAACGGCAGCCCGCGCACGAGCGCCGCAGCCAGTCCGGCAGTCGCCGCGTCCCCGGCGCCGGTGGGATTGCCGCGCACACCGGGCACGACAGGAACCGAGACGACCCTGGCCCTGGTGTAGGCGGCGATACCGTCCTCGCCGCGCGACACCACAACCAGCCCGGCCCCGAGCCTGGACAACTCCGCGGCACCCGAGGCTTCATCGACGGCACCGGTGGCGGACAGGAGTTCCTCTCGATTCGGCTTAACATCGGCCCCGGCCCGCGCGGCGGCCAGCAACGCGGGCCCGGACGAATCGACCAGTGCCCGGACCCCGGCTTCCCGGGCCAGCCGAACCCAGTCGCCGACCAGTTCCGGCGCGGCGTTCCGGGGCAGGGAACCGGAAATCACGAGCAGCTCCGCGTCCCGCAGCCGGGTGGCGAGTAACGCCGCGAACCGTTCCCATTCGGCGGCGGACAGTTGAGGCCCCGGCTCGGCGTACACCGTGGGATGTCCGTCGCCGATGACCGTGACCGTCGACCGGGTCTCGGCTTCGCACGCAATCGCGTCGAACGGAACCGCCAGCGCCGAGCCGAGCCAGCGTCCCGCGTCGCCGTCGAGCGGGAGCACTGCGTGCACGGGAATGTCCAGTGCCGCAAGGACATGGGCGACATTCACGCCTTTGCCGCCAGCGCGCCGCTGCACGTCGAGCACCCGGTTCGTGCCGCCGAGGATGTGGGCGCCGACCCGGTAGGTGATGTCGACCGCGGGGTTGGGCGTGGCGACGATGATCATGGCAGTGCCAACAACGTCGCACCCACCACAGCGGCCCGATCCCCGTGGTGCGCTTGGGCAATCGCAGGCGCGCGCAGCGACCCGAGTCGATGCGCGACTTCTCGGGCGAGTGGGTCGAGCAGCAGAGCGCCCGCCTCGGCGACCGCAGTGGTACAGCGGGCCGCAGAGTTAGGTGTTGCGATGACGATCATCGCAGCGTCAACAGCGTCGCGCCCACCATAGCGGCCCGATCCCCTTGGTGCGCTTCGACAATTGCGGGCCCCGAGTCGATGCGCGATCTCGCGGGCGAGGGGGTCGAGCAGGATGGTGCCCTCTTCGGCGAGTCCGCCGCCGGTGGTGCGGCGGGCCGCAGAGTTGGGTGTGGCGACGGCGATCATGGCAGCGCCAGCAGCGTCGCGCCCACCACGCCCGATCGCCGTGGTGCGCTTGGACAGTCGCGGGCTCCGAGACGATGCGCAATCTCGCGGGTGAGTGGGTCGAGCAGGATGGTGCCCGCTTCGGCGAGGCCGCTGCCGGTGGTGCGGCGGGCCGCAGCGTTGGGCGTGGCGACGGCGATCATCGCAACGCCAACAACGTCGCGCCCACCACAGCAGCCCGATCCCCGTGCTGCGCCTGGACAATCGCAGGCGCACGCAGCGCCCCGAGCCGATGCGCGACCTCGCGGGCGAGCGGGTCGAGCAGCAGGGCACCCGCCTCGGCGAGGCCGCCGCCGACGACCACGGTGGTGCAGCCGGCCACGGCGGTCGCCCAGGCGATCGGCTCCGCGAGCGCGCGGACGCACTCGTCCCACGCCTCGACCGCCGCCGGGTCTCCGTCGCGAACCCGTGCGGCGACAGCGGCCGCGTCCGGGGCTCCGGCTCGGCGTGCGAGTCCTGACGCCGACGCGACTTCCTCGACGCGGCGGCCGTCGGGCAGCCGGATCTGCCCGACTTCGCCTGCCCACGGGCCCGCGTCGAGCACCTCGCCGCGCACCACCAGCGCGGTCGCGAAGCCGGTGCCGACCGGGGCGAACAGCACCGGGCCTGAGTCGCCAGCCGCCGCTCCGGTGCGGGCTTCGGCGAGCGCGCCCGCGCGGACGTCCTGCCCGAACGCGAGCGGGACGTCGAGGCGAGCGGAGACGAAGTCGTGGACCGGAACGTCGTCCCAGCCGAGGTTGACCGCCTTCACGCACCGTCCGGCGCGCTCGTCCACGATCCCCGGGACCACCAGGCCCACCGCCTCGACCGGGTAGCGCGCGGCGGCCCGGGCCACCAGGTCGGCGAGCGCCGCGGGGTCGCCGAACGGGGTCGGTTCGCGCCATTCTGCGGACACGGAGCGGCCGTCGGTCACGCGCATCTTCACGGTCGTGCCGCCGACGTCGACGCCGAGGACGGCCATCAGGCGAGGATGACCGAACGGGTCAGCGACCGCGGCCGATCGGGATCGAGCCCGCGCCGCCGCGCGAGCGCCACCGCGAACCGTTGCGCCACGACCAGCCCGGCGAGCGGGTCGAGATCGTGGTGCACGAACCGGGCCCCGGTGCGGGCGATCTCGTCGGCCAGCCCGTCCGGGGTTTCGCCGAACGACCACACGAGCCTGCCGGACTGCGCGATGGCGATCGGGCCGTGCCGGTAGTCCATCGCGGGATAGGCCTCGGCCCAGAACTGCGCCGCTTCCCGGGTCTTCAGCGCGGCCTCGCAACTGATGCCGACCGCGGCGCCGCGCCCGATGAAGGTGACCTGTTCGGCGTCGAGCAGATCGTCGACCGGTTCCAGCAGCGCGCGTTCAGCCTGCCGCGCCAGCTCGTCGATGTCGTCGCCGAGGCCAGCGCGCAGCAGCGCGAGCGTGCTCGTGGCGAAGCGGGTCTGCACCACCGAACGTTCGTCGGCGAACGGCAGCTCGACCACTTCCGCCGCGACCGAGGCCGCGGGCCCGTCGCCCACCGCGGTGATCAGCGTGGTGCGCTGACCGGCCAGCGCGGACAGCAGTTCGATGATTTCGGTGGTGGTGCCGGACCGGGAGATCGCGACCACCCGGTCGTATTCGCGGCCGGCCGGGTACTCGGACCCGGCGAACGCGTCGGTGACGCCGAGGCCCCGCTGCTCTCGCATGGCGGCGTAGCTCATCGCGACGAACCAGCTGGTGCCGCACCCGACGACGGCCACCCGCTCGCCAGGCCGCGGCAGCACTCCGGCGGCCGGCCCGGCGCAGTCCGCGGCGGCGCGCCACATCTGCGGCTGGGAGGCCAGTTCGGCGGCAACAAAGGAACCCGGCGCGGAAAGCGCATCGGACTCGGAGGACTCGGTCGAGAACGACTCGGGGGAGGACGGCTCTGACATGAAGGCCCTTCGGTCCGTGAACTGAGCGCGGCCCTCAGTGTAGACGATCGTTTCTGCTTGAAGTGAGCGATTTGCATCATCTTCAATCATCACGGATGGGCTGTTGTGAGCGTCCGAACGTCGCGGAGCGGCAACGCGGCTACGAGCGCTGCCTGGTTCGGCCATAACAGGTGCAGAACGTAAAAAGCGCGAGCGGTGAAGGACGGGTGTCCCTCACCGCTCGCGCAGTCAGTTCAGGTGGAGCGGCTACGTCACCAGCCGCGCTCGGCGAGGCGGTGCGGCTCCGGCACGTCCTCGACGTTAATGCCGACCATGGCTTCGCCGAGCCCGCGCGAAACCTTCGCCAGCACGTCCGGGTCGTCGTGGAACGTCGTGGCCTTCACGATCGCTTCCGCGCGCTGCGCCGGGTTGCCGGACTTGAAGATGCCCGAACCCACGAACACGCCCTCCGCGCCGAGCTGCATCATCATCGCGGCGTCGGCCGGGGTGGCGATGCCGCCCGCGGTGAACAGCACGACCGGGAGCTTGCCCGCCTCAGCCACCTCGCGGACCAGCTCGTACGGCGCCTGCAGTTCCTTGGCCGCGACGAACAGCTCGTCCTCGGGCAGGGACTGCAGGCGGCGGATCTCGCCGCGGATCTTGCGCATGTGCGTGGTCGCGTTCGAGACGTCGCCGGTGCCGGCCTCGCCCTTCGAGCGGATCATCGCCGCGCCCTCGGTGATGCGGCGGAGCGCTTCGCCGAGGTTGGTCGCGCCGCAGACGAAGGGCACGGTGAACGCCCACTTGTCGATGTGGTTCGCGTAGTCGGCGGGGGTGAGCACCTCGGACTCGTCGATGTAGTCGACGCCGAGCGACTGCAGCACCTGCGCCTCGACGAAGTGCCCGATCCGCGCCTTCGCCATGACCGGGATCGACACCGCTTCGATGATGCCGTCGATGAGGTCCGGGTCGCTCATCCGGGCGACGCCGCCCTGGGCGCGGATGTCCGCGGGGACGCGCTCCAGCGCCATGACGGCGACCGCGCCCGCGTCCTCGGCGATCTTGGCCTGGTCGGCGGTCACGACGTCCATGATCACGCCGCCCTTGAGCATCTCCGCCATGCCGCGCTTGACCTTCGCGGTGCCGGTGACGGTCTGGGGTTCGGCGTTCTGCTGCTGCGACACCTTGCGGGCCTTTCTCGGGGGAGCTGAATGGGTCTTCTCCTCCAGCGTAAGACGACGGTGGACCGCTGAGGCAGGCCATTGCGCGGCTATCTCGGAAGGCCACTTTCCGCGCCGAAAGATCCACTTGGGCTCGGTCACTTTTCCGCCGGGAAGCGTTGACCTGGGGCTTCCGGAACGGCCTACCATGGGAGACGAGGCCGGCCCGCAGGAGAAGGGCTGCCTCGATGTCAGGGGAGACCACCTTCGAGGTGGCCACTGGCGACAGATTTCAGCAGTCCACTTCACGTCGGCCCGGGACCGGCCGCCGGAGCGCTCCGCGAGTGGGCGGCGGCCCCGGTGCTGCCCGCCTGACCTGCCCGGTTGCGTTCCGGGCGGCCCCCCTAAGCTGATGCGAACGTCTCACGGGAGGTCGGGTGGCGACAGCTACGGGAGCACGGCCGGCGGTCGGCGTGCTCGCCCTGCAAGGCGCCGTGCGCGAGCACGTCGCGATGCTGGAGAGCGCGGGGGCGCGCGCGGTTCCGGTGCGCCGCCCGTCCGAGCTGTCCCGAGTGGACGGCCTGGTGCTGCCGGGCGGGGAGTCCACCACGATGTCGCGGCTGCTCGAGACCTTCGAGCTGCTCGAACCGCTGCGCGAGCGGATCGCCGGCGGCCTGCCCGCGTTCGGCTCGTGCGCCGGGATGATCCTGCTGGCCCGCCAGGTGCTCGACGGGCGCCCGGACCAGCAGCAGCTCGGCGGGCTCGACGTCGTCGTGCGCCGCAACGCGTTCGGCAGGCAGGTCGACTCCTTCGAGGCCGACCTCCCGTTCGCCGGGCTGCCCGGCGGGCCGCTGCACGCGGTGTTCATCCGGGCCCCGTGGGTCGAGAAGGCGGGAGCCGGGGTCGAGGTGCTGGCCACCGTGCCGGACCCGGAGGACCCGCCGGACGGGCCGAGGGCGGATAGGATCGTCGCCGTCCGGCAGGGGGCGGTGGTGGCCACGGCGTTCCACCCGGAGATCACCCGGGACGAGCGCGTGCACCGGCTGTTCGTCGAGCTCGTGCGGAAAGCCTGAGCAAGGATTGCGGCGGCCGCGCCGGGAGGCACGCGGCCGCGGGAACAGATGGAGGAAAGATGAGCGGCCACTCCAAGTGGGCCACGACGAAGCACAAGAAGGCGAACCTCGACGCCAAGCGGGGCAAGCTCTTCGCGCGGCTGATCAAGAACATCGAGGTCGCCGCCCGCACCGGGACCGGGGGAGGGGACCCGGACGGCAACCCCACGCTGTACGACGCCATCCAGAAGGCGAAGAAGAACTCCGTCCCGCAGGACAACATCGAGCGCGCGCGCAAGCGCGGCGCCGGCGAGGAGGCGGGCGGCGCCGACTGGCAGAACATCACGTACGAGGGCTACGGCCCGAACGGCGTGGCGGTGCTGATCGAGTGCCTCACCGACAACAAGAACCGCGCCGCGATGGAGGTCCGTACCGCGCTCACGCGCAACAACGGCTCGCTCGCCGACCCGGGTTCGGTCGCCTACATGTTCAACCGCAAGGGCGTCGTGATCATGCCCAAGGCGGACGCGACCGAGGACGACGTCCTCATGGCGGTCCTCGACGCGGGCGCCGAGGAGGTCAACGACCTCGACGAGAGCTTCGAGATCGTCTCCGAGGGCACCGACCTCGTCCCGGTCCGCAAGGCGCTGCAGGAAGCCGGGTTCGAGTACGAATCGGCCGAGCTGACCTTCCTGCCGTCGGTGAGCGTGCCGCTCGACGTCGACGGCGCGAAGAAGGTCTTCAAGCTGATCGACGCGCTCGAGGACTGCGACGACGTGCAGAACGTCTATGCCAACTTCGACGTGTCCGACGAGGTCATGGCCGAGGTGGACTGATCTCGGCGGTGGGACGGGCAACGTCTACGCACTGTGCCGGATTCCACGTGTCCGACGAGGTCATGGCCGAGGTGGACTGATCCAATCGCACGCGACACGGCCGCGCTCCCGGCACTCCGGGGGCGCGGCCGTTTTCGTGCAAGGTTTCCCTTGCCGCGCAACGGAAACCGCGAAAATCCTTGGCGCAGGCGGAAAATGACCGGCGCGGGGACTGGGCTCGGGCGCGCGGGTGGGGCAGAATGTCCGCCGTGACGACCTCCGCCCTCACCGAGCAAGAGCAGAGCCTCATCGCCTGGATCGAGACCCAGGCAAGGGAACGGGGCAACGCGGTCATCGCCGTGCCCGCCGACGACCAAGGGGCCGGCTACTGCTTCACCGCGTGCGCGTGGGCGTTGCACAACGTGCCCGAAGCCGTCGTGATCGGACTGCCCGACCACATGGCCCCGGTGCTGCTCGACGCGTACGTCGACCGCTCCGCCAACGGCGAGATCTTCGAGGTCGGCAAACGCTACGACGATTTCTTCGAGGGCGCGCCGGTGATCTTCGAGCGCGTCGCGAAAGGCCACTACCCGGAGTACTTCGGGTCCGCGTTCCTCGTCTACCCGGACGGCGACTTCCCGGCGCTGCAGATGATCGTCGCGACGCCGGACGGGCACTTCCCGTGGCACGCCGACGCGCCCGAGGGCTTCGCCGAATGGCAGCCGGTGCTCACCGAGAGCGGCGACCCGGAGAGCTGGACGCCCGGCGTCGACGGCCCCTGACCGCGGCTCCCGGCTAGCCCAGCGCGGCTAGGTCGTCGGCGGCGTCCGGAAAGCGCTCGGCCAGCGTCGCCGGATCCGCGAACTCCACGCAGTCGTCGGTGTAAGGCGGCACCACCACGGTGCCCAGCAGGCTCCACGCGCCCAGCGACACCGTGGCCTGCCACGTCCCCGCGGGCACCACCACCTGCGGGCGCTCCCCGGCGGCCACGTCGCTGCCCAGCACCGGGCGCGTCACCTCGCCGTCGGGATGGAGCAGGAGCATCCGCGCGGGCGAACCGGCGTGGTGCACGAACACCTCGACCCGGTCGAGCCGGTGCGGCGCGGAGATCTCGGGCGCGGTGAGCAGGTAGTAGATCGCCGAACCTTCGGGGGCGCGCCAGCTCTCCGCGAACCGGCCGCCCTCCACCGGCAACGGTTCCAGCCCCAGGTGCTTGACGTAGTCCTCCGGTCCCGGCATGTCCCCATCGTGCTCGCGGAGCGGATCCGGCGTCCACCTCGGCCGCCGTTTTCGCGTGTCCGTCCGCCGGGCCGCGCTCGGCGACCGTTAGCCTGCATCTCGAACTAATGTTCGCGCGGGCGAAGGAGAAACGGTGCGGGTGCTCGGGGTCGACCCCGGTCTGACCAGGTGCGGCCTCGGCGTGGTCGACGGCGGCAAGGGCCGTTCGGTGCGCCCGGTCGCGGTCGGGGTCGTGCGCACGCCCGCCGACCAGGATCTCGCGCAGCGGCTGCTCGGCGTGGCCGACGAGGTGGAGCGCTGGCTCGACAAGTACCGGCCCGAAGCGGTCGCCGTCGAGCGGGTGTTCGCGCAGCACAACGTCCGCACCGCGATGGGCACCGCGCAGGCGGGCGGGGTCGTGGCGCTGTCGGCGGCGCGGCGCGGGCTGCCGGTCGTCTTCCACACGCCGAGCGAGG
Organism: Amycolatopsis sp. CFH S0740; assembly: GCF_004522315.1. Classification (NCBI taxonomy): domain Bacteria; kingdom Bacillati; phylum Actinomycetota; class Actinomycetes; order Pseudonocardiales; family Pseudonocardiaceae; genus Amycolatopsis; species Amycolatopsis sp. CFH S0740. The sequence goes on from NZ_SDLS01000043.1 coordinate 50,340, forward strand.
TCAAGGCGGCCGTCACCGGGTCCGGCCGCGCGGACAAAGCACAGGTCACCACCATGGTGATGCGGCTGCTCGGGCTCGAGGTCAAACCGCAGCCCGCGGACGCGGCCGACGCGCTCGCGCTCGCCATCTGTCACCTCTGGCGCGAGCCGATGCGGGTCCGGCTCGCCGAGGCCGAGACCCGCGCGGCCGAGCTGGTCCGCGCGCACAAGGCCCGGCTCGCGGCCGCGGCCAAGGCGGCCGGAACCACCACGAAGCGGAACGAAACAGGAGCACGACGATGATCTCCTCGGTACGCGGCGAAGTGCTGTCCGTCGGGCTCGACCACGTGGTGGTCGAGGTCGGCGGCGTCGGCCTCGCCGTGCAGGCCACCCCGGCGACGCTGGCCACGCTGCGCCGCGGCGAGCAGACGCGGCTGCACACCGCGCTGGTCGTGCGCGAGGACTCGCTGACCCTCTTCGGGTTCGCCGAGGAGGACGCGCGCGAGCTGTTCGGCCTGCTCCAGACGGTGTCCGGGATCGGGCCGCGGCTCGCGCTGGCGACGCTGGCCGTGCTGGAGCCGGACAAGCTGCGCGCGGCGCTCGTCGAAGGCAACATCACCGTGCTCACCCAGGTCCCCGGCATCGGCCGCAAGGGGGCCGAACGGCTCAGCCTCGAACTGCGGGACAAGGTCACCGCGCTCGGCGGCGCCGCCGACGCCCCGGTGGTGACCGCGCCCGGCGCGCTGCGCGGCGAGGTGGTCGAGGCACTGGCCGGGCTCGGGTTCCCGGCCAAACAAGCCGAGCAGGCGGTGGACAAGGTGCTGTCCGAGGGCGACGGGCACACCACGTCGTCGGTGCTGCGCGCGGCGCTGGCCGCGCTGGGCCGCAAGCGGTAGCCGCCGATGAACCGCGAAATCACCGAGTTCGACACCGGCGGGTACGAGGCGGACGACGAAACCCTGTCCGCGCTCGCCCAGACCGGCGAACGCGACCTGGAAACCTCGCTCCGGCCGCGCAAACTGGACGAGTTCGTCGGCCAGGAACGCGTCCGCGAGCAGCTGGAACTGGTGCTGGAGAGCGCCCGGCGGCGCGACGTCCCGCCCGACCACGTGCTGCTGTCCGGTCCGCCCGGCCTCGGCAAGACGAGCATGGCGATGATCGTCGCCGCCGAACTGGGCGCGGCCATCCGGATCACCTCCGGGCCCGCCCTGGAACGCGCGGGCGACCTGGCCGCGATGCTGTCCAACCTCGCGCCCGGCGACGTCCTGTTCATCGACGAGATCCACCGCATCGCCCGGCCCGCCGAGGAGATGCTGTACCTCGCGATGGAGGACTTCCGGGTCGACGTCGTCGTCGGCAAGGGACCCGGGGCGACCAGCATCCCGCTGGAGATCGCGCCGTTCACGCTGGTCGGGGCCACCACCCGGTCCGGATCGCTGACCGGGCCGCTGCGCGACCGGTTCGGCTTCACCGGCCAGATGGAGTTCTACTCCGCGGCCGAGCTGGAACTGGTCGTCCGCCGCGCCGCGAAGATCCTCGGCATCGAGATCGACAGCGACGGCTGCGCCGAGATCGCCGGCCGTTCGCGAGGCACGCCCCGGATCGCCAACCGGCTGCTGCGCCGGGTCCGCGACTACGCCGAGGTGCGCGCCGACGGCAAGGTGACCCTCGAGGTCGCGCAGGCCGCGCTGAAGGTCTACGACGTCGACGAGCTGGGCCTGGACCGGCTGGACCGGGCCGTGCTCGGCGCGCTGACCCGCTCGTTCGGCGGGGGGCCGGTGGGCATTTCGACGCTCGCGGTCGCCGTCGGCGAGGAGGCCGGCACCGTCGAGGAGGTGTGCGAGCCTTACCTGGTCCGGGCCGGTATGCTCGCCCGCACTCCGCGCGGCCGGGTCGCGACCGCGGCCGCGTGGCACCACCTCGGGCTCGTGCCGCCGCCGGAAGCGGGACGTCCCGAGGCGGGCGGTCCGACGCTGTTCGACCAGGCCTGACAAGGGCGGACAGCGGCCCGGGTGGTGGCGTTTCCGCCGGTACCTGGCACACTCGAACACAGCACATCCGTCGAAACCGGACGCGGGCAGCCGAGAAAGGCGTCCGTCGAGGAGAGTCATGAACCAGTTACTGCTGCCGTTGCTGCTGCTGCTCGTGGTGGCCGTGCCGCTCGTCATGGGCACCCGCAAGCAGAAGAAGCAGCAGGCGGCTCAGCAGGAGATGCAGAACAGCATCGCCCCGGGCGACCGCGTGATGACCACGTCGGGCCTGTACGGCACGGTCGCCGACACGAGCAGCGAAACCACGATCGACATCGAGATCGCGCCGGGCGTCGTCACCACCTGGCTGCGGCTCGCGGTGCGCGAGAAGGTCGAGCCGGTCGTCGAGACCGAGGAGAACGAGGACTCGGCCGAGACCGAGACCGCGGGCATCGAGTCGGCCGCGCCTGCCGCGTCGTCTTCGGAGGCCCCGGCCCAGGAGTCGATCTCCGCCGAGGAGAAGCAGACCTCCGGTGCGCAGGTGGCGCCCCCGCTCGAGCACGGGAAGAAGTAGCCCCCGGGCTTCACCGGGCAGTGATCCGCCCACAGCCTACGAAAGTCGGTACGGGCGAACGCCGGGCTCACGCAGCACCGAGTACTGTCTCGGTGCTGCGTGCGTGTCCGCCGTCATAGTTCACGCCCAGCCGCGTCCGGGGGACCCCCTTCCGGCTCGCGCACCCGAACCACTTGGGGTCCATCCAGTCCGTGCCAGTTCGAGGAGACCGAAGCACAGTGGCACCATCGGCCGGGCATCTCCGCCCGGGACGCTATCTCGCCTTCTTCGCCCTGATCGTGGTCGTGCTGTACGCCTTGGTGTTCTTCACCGGCAGCGGCAAAGCGACGCCGAAACTCGGCATCGACCTCCAGGGCGGCACCCGGGTCACGCTCACCGCGCGCACGCCCGACGGCGGCCAGCCCACCCGCGACTCGCTGAACCAGGCGCGCCAGATCATCGAGACCCGCGTCAACGGGATCGGCGTCGGCGGCACCGAGGTGGTGCTCGACGGCAACAACATCGTGATCACCGTGCCGGGCGAGCAGGGCGACGAGGCGAAGAACCTGGGCCGGACCGCCAAGCTCGGGATCCGCGAGGTGATCACCTCGGTCCCGAACACCCCGGCCGCGCCGCCCTCGGCTCCCGCCTCCGGCGCCCCGAGCGCCCCGGCGACCGCGCCGAGCAAGCCCGCCGGCGGCGGGGGAGCGGAAGGCGCCCCGGCGCAGCAGCCGCCGAGCACGACGCCGTCGGCCCCGGCCTCGGGAGCAGGCGGCCAGGACGCGGGCAAGAACCCGATCGAGCAGGCCCGCGCCGTGCGCCAGGCTCCCGCCCTGATGCCGAAGGACCCGAAGAACCAGCAGGAGGCCGCCGCCGCGCAGGCCGCGCAGCAGAAGGCGCTCGCCGCGCTCACCTGCGCGCCGAACGCCGCGGACCCGCTGGAGGGCAACGACCTGCCGAACCAGCCGCTGGTCACCTGCGGGGACAAGGACGCCACCAAGTACGTGCTCGGCCCGGAGATCATCCCCGGCACCGAGATCGCCAACGCCAACTCCGGCTACGACCAGCAGCGCGGCCAGTGGATCGTCGACCTGAGCTTCAAGAGCGCGGGCGGCAAGACCTGGGGCGACTTCACGTCGGCCAACATCGGCAAGCAGGCGGCGTTCGTGCTCGACACGGACGTGGTGTCCGCGCCGACCGTGCAGAACGCCATCCTCGGCGGCAACACGCAGATCACCGGCAAGTTCACCCAGACCGACGCGAAGAACCTGGCGGACATCCTCAAGTACGGTTCGCTGCCGCTGTCGTTCGACTCGTCCGACGCCACCACGGTGTCCGCGACGCTGGGCTACGCCTCGCTGCAGGCGGGCCTGATCGCCGGCGCCATCGGCCTCGCGGTCGTGTTCGTCTACTGCCTGTTCTACTACCGGCTGCTCGGCATCCTCACGATCTGGTCGCTGGTGCTGTCCGGCCTGCTCGTCTACGCGGTGCTGGTGCTGCTCGGGCGGTGGATCGGGTACACGCTCGACCTCGCGGGCGTCGCCGGCCTGATCATCGCGATCGGCATCACGGCGGACTCGTTCGTCATCTACTTCGAACGCCTGAAAGACGAGATCCGGGAGGGCCGGACGTTCCGGTCCGCGGTGCCGCGCGGCTGGGCGAGGGCGCGGCGCACGATCCTGGCCTCGGACGCGGTCAGCTTCCTCGCCGCCGCGATCCTGTACATCATCGCGGTCGGCGACGTGCAGGGCTTCGCGTTCACCCTCGGCATGTCGACGGTGCTCGACCTGGTGGTCGTCTACCTGGTCACGCATCCGCTCGTGGCGATGGTGTCGACCTCGAAGTCGAAGTTCCTGTCCAACCCCCGGAATCTCGGCCTCGGCGCCGTCCAGAAGCTCGGCGCGCAGCGCAAGTCCACGCGCCCCGCTCCCGGCCGCCGCGCGAACGTGAAGGAGGCCTGACGTGAGCGACGAAACCGCGGGCGTCACCTCGGACAGCCCCGACGGCCCGACCGGCCAGGGCAGCACGGCGGCCAAGCCCGCCAAGAAGGAAAGCTTCTTCCACCGGCTCTACGTCGGCACCGGCGCGGTCGACATCGTCGGCTCGCGCAAGCGCTGGTACATGTTCTTCGCGCTGCTGCTCCTGGTGTGCATCGGCTCGATGATCTTCCGCGGCTTCAACGTCGGCATCGAGTTCGAGGGCGGCACGCAGATCCAGCTGCCCGCGCACGGTTCGCACGGCCAGATCACCCAGGACCAGGTGATCAAGTCGTTCAACACCGCGCTGGGCGAGGCGCCGGCGGAGACCCAGACGGTCGGCACCGGCAACGCGTCGACCATCCAGACCCGCTCCGAGACGCTGACCGCGGACCAGGTCGCGAAGGTCAAGAAGCAGATCTTCGAGGACCTCGGCCCGATCGGCAGCAACGGCAAGTCGAGCGAGCAGGCGATCAGCGACAGCGCGGTGAGCGCGTCGTGGGGCGACGAGATCTCGCGCCAGGCCCTGATCGCGCTCGCCGTGTTCCTGGTCGCCGTCGTGATCTTCCTGGCGATCTACTTCGACACCAGGATGGCGTTCGCGGCGCTCATCTCGCTGCTGCACGACATCGTGGTCACCGCGGGCGTGTACTCGCTGGTGGGCTTCGAGGTCACGCCCGCGACGGTGATCGGCCTGCTGACGATCCTCGGGTTCTCGCTGTACGACACCGTGGTGGTGTTCGACAAGGTCCGGGAGAACACCCGCGGCCTGCTCGGCCTGTCGCGGCGCACGTACGCGGAGGCGGCGAACCTGGCGCTGAACCAGACCCTGATGCGGTCGTTCAACACCGCGTTCATCGCCCTGCTGCCGATCCTGGGCCTGCTGATCGTCGGCTACATCCTGCTCGGCTCGGGCACGCTGCAGGACCTGGCGCTGGTGCAGCTCACCGGTACCTTGGTGGGCGTCCTGTCGTCGGTCGCGCTGGCGACGCCGCTGCTGGTCGACTTCAAGATGCGCGACCCGCAGTACCGCCAGCAAGCCGAGCGCGTCGCCGCCCGCCGGGCGAAGGCCGCCAAGCGCGAAGCCGCCGACGACGACTTCGACTCGGCCGACGAGGACCAGCTGGCCGCCGAACTCCGCAAGGAAAAGGCCATGGCCGCCGCGGCCGGCGTCCCGGCGCGGCACCCGAAGCAGCGTCCGTCGGGGAAGAAGAAGCGCTGACCCCGATGAAGCTCGACGAGGCACTGGACCTGATCGCCGAAGTCCCGGACTTCCCGGAACCAGGCGTCCTGTTCCGCGATCTCAGCCCGCTGTTCGCCGACGGCCCCGGCTTCGCCGCTGTCGCCGACGCACTGGCGGACACCCTCGACCCGGCCACCGACCTGGTGGCCGGAGTCGAGGCCCGCGGCTTCCTCTTGGCCGCGGCAGTCGGCTACTCCCGCGGCATGGGCGTGGTGCTGGTGCGGAAACCTGGCAAACTCCCGTCGGTAGCAGGCCGAGTGGACTACTCCCTGGAGTACGGCACCGCCAGCGTCGAACTCCCCGCCAACGTCGTGAAACCAGGCCAACGCATCGCAGTCATGGACGACGTCCTGGCCACCGGCGGCACCGTGGCAGCAACGGCGAAACTCCTGGAAGACGCAGGCGCAACGCTCACCGGCATTTCAGTAGTACTGGAACTGGCAGCACTCAACGGCCGCGCCGCCCTGGACGGCCGCACAGTGCACACCCTCCGCACCGTCTAGCCCCCCGCGGACTTGTCCGTGAGGGCCACCCTCATTGACTCTGATTCCCTGAGGGTTCCCCTCACGCCCCTCCGCCCGGCCGTGAGGGACCCCTTCACGGACTTGGATTCCCTCAAGGACCCCTTCACGGCCCGCCCCACCTCACTGCCGGGGATGCCGCCCCAATGCGGCATTGGGTGCATCCCACGCACCGAACGCCGCATTGGGGCGCTAGCCCCGACCCCATCCCAACCGCACCGGTGCACCCAACGAGCGAGGCGCCCAGCCCCTCCCGCGCACCCCGATACGAAGCTCATCTGCGGTTCGGGGGTGCTTGTCAAGGCATCTTTCCCGCCTTGACAAGCACCCCCGAACCGTCAGCACAATCAAGCTTCGGGGTGCCCCACGCAACCAAAAGCCGATGTCGCCGCCAGGCGACGAGCCGANAAGCCGATGTCGCCGCCAGGCGACGAGCCGAACAACTCACCCCAACACCCCGTCACCACCCCGACCAAAAGACCAACCGGTTACCCTGAAGGTTCGAGGCCGCACGAAGCAGCTGGAGGTGCGGGTGAGCCAAGAGCTCGACGCCAACGTCCCCGCCAAAGGCGGTGCGACTCCCGCCAGGAACGGCGCCACCGCCGCGGACACCGGGCGGCCCAACGGAGCGGCGCCCAACCCCTCCGCGACCCGCCGCGTCCGCGCCCGCCTGGCCAGGCGGATCACCGCCCAACGAGCCGCCCCGGTCAAACAGGTCCTCGAGCCCCTGGCGGTCATCCACCGCGAACTCCACCCGAACTCCGACCTGGGCCAGCTCCAGCGCGCCTACGACGTAGCCGAAGAGCTCCACCGCGAACAACGCCGCAAATCCGGCGACCCGTACATCACCCACCCCCTCGCGGTAGCCACCATCCTCGCCGAACTGGGCATGGACACCACCACGCTCGTCGCGGCCCTTCTGCACGACACCGTGGAAGACACCGGCTACTCCCTGGAACAGCTCAAGGCCGATTTCGGCGACAAGGTCGGCGAGCTGGTCGACGGCGTCACGAAGCTGGACAAGGTCAAACTCGGCACCTCGGCCGAAGCGGAAACGATCCGCAAAATGGTGATCGCGATGGCGAAGGACCCGCGCGTCCTGGTCATCAAACTCGCCGACCGGCTGCACAACATGCGCACGATGCGCTTCCTGCCGCCGGAGAAGCAGGCCCGCAAGGCGCGCGAAACGCTCGAAGTGCTCGCCCCGCTGGCGCACCGGCTCGGCATGGCCACGGTGAAGTGGGAGCTGGAAGACCTCGCGTTCGCGATCCTGCAGCCGAAGAAGTACGACGAGATCGTCCGGCTGGTCGCCGACCGCGCGCCCTCGCGCGACACCTATCTGCGCAAGGTGATCGCGGACCTCACGAACAACCTGGTGTCGTCGCGGATCACCGCGAAGGTCGAGGGACGGCCGAAGCACTACTACTCGATCCACCAGAAGATGATCGTCCGCGGCCGCGACCTCGACGACATCCACGACCTGGTCGGCGTGCGGATCCTGGTCGAGGACGTGCGCGACTGCTACGCCGCGATGGGCGTGGTGCACGCGCTGTGGCAGCCGGTCCCCGGACGGTTCAAGGACTACATCGCACAGCCGCGGTTCGGCGTCTACCAGTCGCTGCACACGACGGTGATCGGCCCGGACGGCAAACCGCTCGAGGTGCAGATCCGCACCTACGACATGCACCGCACCGCCGAGTACGGCATCGCCGCGCACTGGCGGTACAAGGAAACCAAGGGCACGCACGCCAGCAACAACGCGATGGAGCTGGACGAGATCGCGTGGATGCGGCAGCTGCTCGACTGGCAGCGCGAGGCCGCGGACCCGGGCGACTTCCTCGAATCGCTGCGCTACGAACTGGCCGCGCGCGAGATCTTCGTGTTCACGCCGAAGGGCGACGTCATCACGCTGCCGGCGGATTCGACGCCGGTGGACTTCGCGTACGCGGTGCACACCGAGGTCGGCCACCGCTGCATCGGCGCGCGCGTGAACGGCAGGCTGGTCGCGCTCGAGCGGAAGCTCGAGAACGGCGAGGTCGTCGAGATCTTCACGTCCAAGGCGGAGAGCGCCGGGCCGAGCCGCGACTGGCTGCAGTTCGCCGGTTCGCCGAAGGCGCGCGCGAAGATCCGGCAATGGTTCGCGAAGGAGCGCCGCGACGAGGCGATCGACGCGGGCAAGGAAGCGATCACCAAGGAGATCCGCAAGGTCGGGCTGCCGATCCAGCGGCTCGTGTCGGCGGAGTCGATGGGCTCGGTCGCCACCGAGCTGCGGCACGGCGACATTTCGTCGCTGTACGCGGCCGTCGGCGAGGGCCACACGAGCGCGAAGCACGTGGTGCAGCGGCTGGTCGCGCTGATCGGCGGGGTCGAGGAGGCCGAGGAGGAGCTGGCCGAACGGGCCACGCCGTCCACGGTCACGCGCCGCCGCGGTTCGAACGACGTCGGCGTCATCGTGAAGGGCGCGAGCGACGTCTGGGCGAAGCTGGCGCGTTGCTGCACGCCGGTGCCGGGCGACGAGATCCTCGGCTTCGTGACGCGCGGCGGCGGCGTGAGCGTGCACCGGACCGACTGCACGAACGCCGACGACCTGCGGACTCAGCCCGAGCGCTTGGTCGAGGTGGAGTGGGCGCCGTCGTCGTCCTCGGTGTTCCTGGTGGCGATCCAGGTCGAGGCCCTCGACCGGCACCGGCTGCTGTCGGACGTCACGAAGGTGCTGGCGGACGAGAAGGTGAACATCCTGTCGGCGTCGGTGACGACCTCGCGGGACCGCGTGGCGGTGAGCCGGTTCTCGTTCGAGATGGGCGATCCGAAGCACCTCGGACACGTGCTGAAGGTCGTGCGCGGGGTCGAGGGTGTGTACGACGTGTACCGGGTGACCTCGGCCTCGTAGGTCAGAACGCCGTGGCGACGAGCGCGGCCAGCGGTGGCAGTGCCTGGGCGAGTGCTCCGGCGCGTCCCGCACCGCGTGGGCGGCTCAGTGCGAGCAGGTCGGACACGCCCAGTGCGATCCCGGCGAGCGTCATGAAGGCGCAGCTGTAGAGCAGGAGCACGCGTCCGCCCGCGGGATCTCCGGTGTGCAGCAGCACCAGTCCGGTGGCCGGTCCGGCGGCGAGGAACAGGTTGTACCAGCCGACGTTGAACGACCAGAGCCGCGTGGCGGGGAGGTTTTCCGCAGGGATCCGGAAAATGCCCGCGTGCACGCCCGGGCGTTCGAACAGCAGGACTTCCCACGCGAAGGCCAGCAGGTGCACCAGAACGGCGATCCCGGCGAACACCTGCACCGCGGCGTTCACGGCGCCTGCTCCGTGAAGGCGACCCCGTGCCGCGCGGCGATGGCACCGAGCAGCGGCACCGCGTCGGGCCACGGGGCGCCGGACGGGACGGTGGCGTCGATTTCGCGGAAGAACCGGCCCATCGCGTCGTCCGGGGTGAGCACGAGGAACTTCGCGTGCGGCGTGTGCACCGTGAAGGTGTTCGGGGTGCCTGCCGGGATGTGCACGAACGAACCCGGGCCCAGGTCGTGGAGTTCGCCGTCGAGGCAGACGGTGATCCGGCCGGTCAGGACGTAGAAGCCCTTCGTCCACGGGTCGGCGTGCGGCGGGACGGCGGGGCCGCGCGGGGCGTCGATCTCGAACAGTTCGTAGCCGCCGGTGTCCGCGGCGGACGCTTTCACCGTCGCGGTCGAGTCTTGCGTGTCCAGTTCCGGGCCTTCGCCCGCTGCGCTGAGAGTCATGCCGCCGAAGGTAGAAACGCCGGGGGAGCGGGACCATCCCGGAATTCAGGGATACCCGCGCGGGAGGAGCGCGCGCATACTTCGTCGGGTGTGGGAAGGCCGGGCGCGGAGCGTGCGGCGGGAGCTGGCGGCTCTCGCCGCGGCCGGTCGCGGGGTCGCCGAGCTGCACAGCGCGGCCATCGAACTGGTCGAGCGGATCGTGCCCGCCGAACTGACCTGCTGGGCGTCGCTGGACCCGGACACCGCCGTGATCAGCTCGATGACCAGCGGCCGGGCGCGGATCCCGGGGGAGTACGAACCGCTGCTGGCGACGTACGAGTACGACGGCGCGGAACCGCACGCCTTCGCGCAGCTCGCCCGCCGTTCCGTGCCGGTGGCGCGGCTGTCCGACCTGCCGCGCCGCGAACGCGAGCGCAGCGGCCGGTGGACGCAGGTGTGGCGGCCGCTCGGGCTGGAGAGCGAACTGCGCGTCGGGTTTCGCGCGGACGGCGTCTGCTGGGCCGCGGCGGGTCTGGTGCGCCGCGGCGAGTTCAGCGACCGCGAGGTGGAATTCCTGCTGTCGATCGGACCGACATTGGCGGCGGCCACCCGGGTGGCCGCGCTGGCGCGAGGGGCGGCTCCGGCGGCGGAACCGGCGATCGTCGTGGTCGGACCGGACGGTCGCCGTCGCGGCGCGACCGAGGGGGTCGGCGCGTGGGAGTCCGAATTGGACTCGATCGCCGACGGCCGGTTCGCGGTGCTGCTGCGCGCGGTCGCGACCGGGGCGCAGGCGGCGGCGAGCGGGACGTTCCGGGCCCGGGTCCGCGACGCGCACGGCGGCTGGATTGTGTTGCAGGCCAGCAGGTTGGTCGCCGACGACGACGCACGCGACCTCGTCGTGACGATCCGCCGCGCTTCCGGCGGAGAGCTGCTGGACGTGCTGCTCGCGGCGTACCGGCTGACCGCGCGCGAACGCGACGTGTGCCGGGAAGTCCTGTCTGGACTGTCCACTTCGGACATCGCGGCCCGGCTGGGGATCTCGGCGAACACCGTGCAGGACCACCTGAAGTCGGTGTTCGGCAAGGTCGGCGTGCGCAGCCGGGGCGAGCTGACCGCTCGGCTGTCCGGTTAGCCCCGGTGACCTGTCCCACAGCGGGACGGTGGTGCGGGCGCATTAGGGTGCTGGGCATGACGGACGGACTCGAGTTCACCCGCGACGGCGCCGTGGCCCGGCTGACGTTCTCCCGCCCGGAGAAGATGAACGCGATCACTCGCGGCATGTGGGCGGCGATCCCGGGCGTGGCGGCCGAGGTCGAGGCCGATCCCGAGCTGAAGGTGCTCGTGCTGACCGGGGCCGGACGGCATTTCTCCGCGGGTGCGGACATCGGCGAGTTCCGCGAGCTGCGCTCGACCGCCGAGGTCGCCGCGAAGTACGACGAGGCCGTGGACAGCGCGGTGGCGGCGCTGACCGCGATGCGGAAGCCGACCGTCGCGATGGTCCAGGGCAACTGCATCGGCGGCGGCTGCCAGATCTCGGTCGCCTGCGATTTCCGGTTCGCCGCGGACGACGCGCGCTTCGGCATCACCCCGGCCAAACTCGGCATCGTCTACCACTTCGCCTCGACGCGGCAGCTGGTGTCGCTGGTCGGTCCGGCGAACGCCAAGTACTTCCTGCTGTCCGGCGAACTGGTCGACGCGACCCGGGCTCGCGAGATCGGGCTGGTCAACGACGTTTTCCCGGCCGCCGACCTGGACTCCGCGATGGCCCGGTTCACCGAGACCCTGTGCGGGCGGTCGCAGGCCTCGGTCCGCGGGATGAACCGGATCATCGAGAAGATCGTCGCGGGGCAGGAGAAGACCGACGACGAGGTCGAGGAGATCCGGCTCGCCGCGCTGCACGGGGAGGACTACGCGGAGGGCGTGGACGCGTTCCTGAACCGGCGCGCGCCGAAGTTCACCTACCGCTGACCGGCACGAATAACCCGTTGACGGCTCAGCGAGACTGAAGCTTGTGGCGCTGACCATCCATCACCGCAGTCAGAACCCGGAGATCTTCCGGGCGACCGACCATGCCGACTTCGACCGGTCGTGGCCGGTGTTCATGCAGCACAACCCGACCGGGCACCTGTATTACGGCGAACTCGACCCGGTCGCCGACTACGTGCTGCTCGCGACCGACGGCGACGAACCGGTCGCCAAGGCCTACTCGACACCGTTCGCGTTCGGCGGCCCCGGGCGCGAGACGCTGCCCGACGGCGGGTGGGACGAGGTGATCCGCTGGCAGCACGCCGACCGGCTGGCCGGCCGCGAACGCACTGCGGCGACCGCGCTGGAGATCGTCGTCCGCAAGGAACGGCAGGGTACCGGGCTCGCCTCGGTGATGGTGAACGCGTTGCGGGACAACGCTTTCCGCCTCGGACACGACGTGCTCTACGCCCCGGTGCGGCCGTCGCAGAAGGCGGACGAACCCGAGACCCCGATGAGCGAGTACGCCTACCGGGTGCGCGACGACGGCCTGCCCTACGACGCGTGGCTGCGGGTGCACGTGCGCGCGGGCGGGCGGATCGTGAAGGTCTGCCCGGTGTCGATGACCATCCCCGGCACGCTCGCGCAGTGGCGGGAGTGGACCGGGCTGCCGTTCGACACGGATGGTCCGGTGGTTGTGGAAGGTGCGTTGAGTCCGGTGCTGGTGTCGGTGGCGCAGGATTCGGCGGTGTATGTCGAGCCGAATGTCTGGGTGGAGCATCGGAGGCCGTGAGGCTGGGCTAGATTTCGTCCCAGGGTGCGGCTTCGTAAGCCGTGGTCAGGAGTTCCGTCGCCGCGGGCGAGGTGCGCAGCGGCACGTCGTCGACCGAGGCGACCGGGCGGCCGATCGTCGCCGAGTTGGTCAGGAACATCGCGTCGAACTCCGGGAGTTCCGCCGGGTAGACCGGCCGCGTCTCCTGCGGCACCCCGGCCGCGCGCAGCCGGTCCTCCAGCACCAGGTACGTGATTCCCGGCAGCACCTGGGCTTCCGGCCACACGATCGTCCCGTCGCGCAGGAAGCCGACGTTCCAGATCGTCGCCTCGCTGATCCGGCCGTCGTCGGCGAGGAACACCGCGTCGTCGTAACCGGCGAGGACGGCCGCGCGCGAATGGTGCGTGAGGCCGAAGCCGCCGAGATGCTTCACGTGCGGCAGATCCCGTTGGTAGGAAACGGATCGCAGCCGCATCGGCGTGGCGACGTGCGAGCGCGGCGGCGCGGTGTGCACGAGGATTTCGGGCGTCATCGCGGGGTCGTGCGGAGACGAGCGCGAGAAAATGATCACCCGCACCGACAAATCGCCCTGACCGGCGACGAGCCGCCGGACGTAGCGGCGGACCAGATCGGTGTCCAGTTCGCTGCCGAACACCTCGCGGGTGTTCGCCGCGAGCCGGTCGAGGTGGAAGCGGAGACCGCGCACGCGCCCGTCGCGGACCTGCATCGCGGTGAAATGGCCGTAGCTGGTCGCTGCGGCGGCGAGATCGGCGGCGCCAGGAACGGCGCCGCCGATCTCGACCCGGCCGGTCACGTCAGGAAACCGTGACCGCGGTGAACTTGACCTGCTGCTTGGGCTCGCCGGTCGATCCGTCCTGGCCGATCGCGCCGATGCCGTTCTTCGCGATCTTGTCGAGCACCTTCAGGCCCTCGTCGGAGATGCTGCCGAAGATCGTGTACTGCGGCTGCAGCGGCGCGTTGCCGTAGACCATGAAGAACTGGCTGCCGCCGCTGTTCGGCTGGCCGGTGTTGGCCATCGCGAGGATGCCGCGGCCGTACTTGGCGGTGTCGATGAACTCGTCCGGCACGGTGAATCCCGGGCCGCCGCGGCCGTCGGTCGTCACGTCGCCCTTCGCGTCCGGGTCGCCGCACTGCAGCATCTGCAGGTCGGTGACGCCGAGCCGGTGACAGATCGTGTCGGTGTAGAAGCCCTGCTTCGCGAGGGCCTCGAACGCCTGCACGGTGCACGGCGCGAGCGAGCGGTCGAGCGTCATCGGGATGTCGCCCTGGGTGGTCTTCATCGTGATGTTCACGGTCCCGGACGAGGACACGCTCTTGCCGTCCGGCGCGGTCGCCTTCTTGCCCGACGGCGGCTTGCCACTCGGGTCGGCCGGGTACGAGCACGTCGTCGGGTTCGGCAGCGCCTTGGGGCGCTTGGGGAGCGCGGTGCGCTCGGTGGGGATGTTCGTGACGCTCGGGACCGGCGGCGCGGAACTCGACGGCGGCGCGGCGGCCTGCTGGTCGCCGCTGCCCCCGCTGTTCACGATCCACACCACGAGACCGGCGACGATGAGGACCACACCGCCGACCACTCCAGCGCCCACGATCTTGCGTCGCTTCGCCTGTTCCGCCCGGCGCACGAGCTGCCGCTCGAGTTTGCGCTTTGCGGCTTCTCGGCGCTGCTGGTTGGTCGCCACCCGCCCTCCAGTTTCCGCTCGAAGTCACACGTCTGAGGTAGCGGCAGTGTATGGGCACAGCCTGTTAGGACTCCGTACAGGGGCGGCTAGTCTTCACCGGGTCGTGATCAAGGCCGCTTCCGGGGAGGAGGGTTCGGTGCTCGTCGCCGGGTTCGCCGCGGGTCCGCTGCGCTCGAATTGCTATCTGCTGGCCCCCGCCGCCGGGGGTCCGTGCCTCGTCGTCGACCCGGGCGAGGGGGCCGCCGGGCCGCTGGCCGAAGCGCTGGCGGAGCACGACCTGACGCCGGTCGCGCTGCTCGCCACGCACGGCCATCCGGACCACGTCGGCGCGGCCGCCGAGCTTTCGCGCGCTTTTGCCGCACCGGTCCGGCTCCATCCGGGCGACGCCGACTGGTACGACGGGCCCTTCGAACCGCTCGCGCCGGGAGAGATCGAGACGGCCGGGCTGACGCTCGGCGTGCTCCCGCTTCCCGGGCACACGCCGGGTTCGGTGGCGTTCACCGTCGAGACCGGCGAGGGTGGCAGGCTGGTGTTCACGGGGGACACGCTTTTCGCCGGATCGGTCGGGCGCACCGGCGGATCCGGCGCCGACCTGGAGAATTCGTTGCGCACTCTGCTCACGCTCGCCGACGACACCGTCGTGCTGCCCGGCCACGGACCGGCCACGACCATCGGCCGCGAGCGCGCCGTCAACCCCTTCGTGCCGGGAGCGGCGCAGTGACCGAGAAGCCGGCGGAACGCCTGCCGCTGTTCGCCGACGAGCCGAAGCTGCGCCGCCGCCGCGCGTGGTCCGGCGTCTTCGGCGTGCTGATCCTGGCCGCGGCGTTCGGCGGGATCGCCGGGCTGATCGGCGGGCAGCTGGCCGGGCTGATCGTGGCGGCGGTCGTCGCGCTGCCGCTGATTTACGTGGTCCTCTACGCGTATCGCCGCCGGATCTGGCTGGAAGGCACGACGCTGGTGGTGCGCACGTGGGGCATCCGGCGGGTGGACCTGCTTTCCGCACCCAGGCTGGACGTGGTGATCAGCGACGTGCGCGGCACCCGGACCGTGGCGCTGCTGGTGAACGCGGGCCACCGGCGGCGCGCGGTGAAGCTCGACCTGGCGGTGTTTTCCGGAACTGGCGGACGGGAACTGGGGGCGCTGCAACTGCGTCGGCTCGCGGACGCGGTGCTGAACAACACCGAGGCGAACGGGCTGGTGTTTTCGGAACTGCTGGTGGCGGAGCTGCGGGCGGAGGCTCGCGGGGACGCGGTGGCGGAACGACCGTTGTACCGGCTGGCTTCGGCGGCTCCTTCGGGGAAGTACTTGCAGCGGTTTCCCATGGAGGCGGTTAGCCGCTTTGTCGCGACGTTGGGTTGAGTTGGCTGGGGTTGAGCTGGCCGGGGTTGAGTTGGGAGTGGATCTCACCAGCTGTGTTTGATGGCGCCGGCTCCGCCGTCGCGTGCGGGATCGGTTTTATCGCGATCCTGCAGGTCGTCGACGCGGGCGCGGATGCGGTCCAGCTGGTCGGTCAGCTCGGGGAGTTCTTCGGCGACGTAGGAGAGCAGCCGTTCGAGGTGGCGCAGGGTCGCGCGGACCTCGTCGAGTGCGGTGGCGATCCGCGGGACTGTTTCGGTCGCTTCCAGCACCGACGCGAACAGGCGGCGGATCAGGTGCACGGTGACTCGGGGTCCGGCCAGGACGGCTGAGAACACAGCCCCTCCTCGGGTGCGGGGTCGCGGTCTTCGTACCTCATCCGCGACGCCCGCGCCCGGCCGGGTCAGTCCTCGTGTGGCTAGTGTGATTCAGCGGGTCTGGTGGTGCTGATGAGGTGCTCCACCGGCTCGCGGGCGGCGATCAAGGCAGCCAGGACCGTCGTCACCGGCACGGCCGCGACGATGCCGACCGAACCGGCCAGCGTCCGGATGATCTCCGCGGCGATGTCCTCGCTGCCGAGCAGCGCACCGAGGCCGACGCCGGAGATCGCGGAGTACAGCATCACCGGCAGCGCGGCCCCGGCGTAGGCCATCACCAGCGTGTTCACCGCGGAGCCGACGTGGTCGCGGCCGATCCGCAGGCCCGAGCTGTACAGCTCGCGCCAGCTGAGCGAAGGGTTCGCGCGGCGCAGTTCCCAGACCGCGCTGGTCTGGGTGATCGTCACGTCGTCGAGCACGCCCAGCGCGCCGATCACGATCCCGGCCAGCAGCAGGCCCCGCGCGTCGATGCCGTGGCCGAGCGAGGCGATCAGCGTCGTGGTGCTGTCGTCGAGGCCGGTGAGCGACGCGGCGGCGGAGAAGATCGCCGACAGGATCCCGATCAGCGCGAGGCTGACCAAGGTGCCCAGCACGGCGACCGAGGTTCTCGCGGACAGGCCGTGCGTCAGGTACAGCGCGAGGAACATGATCGCGCCCGCCCCGGCGATCGCCACCACCAGCGGGTTCTCCCCGGCGAGGATCGAGGGCAGCACGAACAGCACGATCACGACGAAGCTCAGCACCAGCGCGACCAGCGCGGCCAGCCCCTGCCAGCGGCCGAGCACGAGCACGGCGACCGCGAACAGCGCGGCGAGCAGGACCAGCGGCGTGCCGCGCTGGAAATCGACGAGCGTGAACGACTGCGGATCGAGCGGATTGCCGCCGTTGTAGGCGAGCACGACCTTGTCGCCCGCGGAGAACCGCGGCGTGCTCGGCTCGATCGGGACGGTCAGCCGCACCGGTTTCCCCGCTGCCGGGCCGTCGGACATCTGCAGGTCGACGGTGAGGCACGGTTTCGTGTCCGGGTCCGGCTGCGAGCCGACCTGGACCTGGCCGGGCTGCAGGCACGGGCCGGACGTCGCGGTCGTGATCGCCGCCTGGACCGGCGTGCCTTGCGGCACCGCGCTCTTCGGCAGCGAACTGCCCCACGGGTACAGGACGATCATGCCGACGACGGTCGCCAGCGCCAGCGGGGCGAGAAGCCAGATCAGAAGTTTGCGGACCCGCTGCGACGCCGGGGCGGCCGGGCCGTGGCCGTGCCCATGACCGTGGCCGTGCCCGGCGGGCGGCGGGGTTTCCTTGGCCGGAACGGGATCCAGACTGTCCTTTTCGGACTGCGGCGGCCGGGCCGGGGGACGGCGGCGGGTGCCGGGCGGCGGGGTGTCGCCGGGGCGGCGGGGCAGGCGCAGTTCGCCGGACTGGGCGCCGCTGCGGGAATCGGCGGAGCGCGGGGTGCCCGATTGCGCGGAGCGCGCGGCGCCAGGTTGGGCGGGCCGTGGCGCGGCGGCACGCGGACGCCGGGGTTCGCCGGGCCGTTCGGCTCGCCGTCCCGGTTCGCTGGTGCGTCCGGGATTGCCTGATCGCTCAACGGCTTGGCCAGACTCCGCCGATCGCGCGGGATTGCGCTCGACCGGCCGCCCGGGCTCACCCGGTCGGCCGGGTTCTGCCGATCGCTCAACGGCTCGGCCAGACTCTGCCGATCGTTCGGGGTTGCGCTCGACGGGTCGGCCAGAGTCCGCCGATCGTTCGGGGTTGCGCTCGGGCCGCCCGGGTTCCGCCGATCGCTCGGGGCCGCCGAAGCGTTCCACCGGCCATCCGGGATCGCCGGTGCGTTCAGGATTGCCGGGTCGTCCGGGCTCAGCCGCCCGTCCGGGGCGCTCGGCCGGTCGCCCGGGG
>NZ_SDLS01000044.1:0-64895 GCF_004522315.1 Amycolatopsis sp. CFH S0740
TGAGGGAATCTGATTCCCTCAAGGAGTCCTTCACGGACCTGTCTGCATGGTCCAACGGGAGCTGATCGGGCCGGGGAACCGTCCTGGCGGGGTTCTCTGCGCGTTGACAAGAACACTGTTCGTTGATAGAACGGTGTTCGTGGAAGCATGGACAGAGCGGCCGGTGGTGAAGACCTCGCACGGCCAGATGCGCGGCGGGACCCCCTCGGGCTTCCGCGGCATTCCCTTCGCTGCGGTGCCCGTGGGCGACCTGGCACCCCAGCCGCCTCGTACCTGGGAGTATGTACTTGACGCCGGGGAGTTTCGGACGGATTCCCGCCCAGGCGTCCTCGTCCGCGATCGAGCCTCGGCAACCTGACCGGTCCGCTGGTCTGGAAATCGCTGGGCCGCAACCGAATGCCGAACTCGCCGCGCTCTCGTCGGCGATGAGAACGGCGCGGACCCGATCGTGCGGCCTTGTCCGGAGCAGCTGTCCGCGCACCTGCGGGCTAGCCACGACTTCCTGTGCCTGCCTCTTCGATCCTCGGCCTCGCGCCGGGAAGGGATTGCCTCATGAAATCGGTCCGGTTCAGCAGCTTCGGCGGCCCGGAAGTCCTCGAACTCGCCGACGTCCCGGATCCGCATCCGGGCCCCGGCGAAGTCCGGATCTCGGTGCGTGCCGCGGGGATCAACGCGAGCGACTGGAAGAAACGTCAGGGCCTGATGGACCAGGAACTCCCGCAGACGATGGGACACGAGGCGGCGGGCGTCGTGGACGAACTCGGCGAGGGCGTCACGGATGTCGCGCTCGGCGACCGCGTGTTCGGATTCTCCGCTTCTGGTGGCGCACAAGCGGAATTGACCGTGCTGTCCTGCTACGCGCCCATCCCGCCGTCGCTCAGTTTCGCCGAGGCGGCTGCCTTGCCCGCCGCAGCCGAGACGGCCGCGCGTGCGCTCGACCAACTCGGCGTCGAGAGCGGGGCCACGGTGCTCGTCAACGGTGCTTCCGGCAGCGTCGGTGCTGCCGCGGTCCAGCTCGCCGTGGCGCGGGGCGCGCGGGTGATTGGCACAGGAAGCCCTGCCACGCATGACTTTCTGAGCTCGCTCGGTGCCGAACCCATTGCCTACGGACCTGGTATGTCAGACCGGGTCCGTGCGCTCGCACCAGACGGCGTCGACCTGGCGCTGGACGTCGCCGGAAGCGGTGTTCTGCCGGAATTGATCCAGCTCGCGGGCGGTCCGGAGCACGTCATCACCATCGCCGACTTCGCCGGTGCCCAGCAACACGGCGTCCGCTTTAGCCGCGGCGACGGCGGGCACGCGCTGTACGTGCTATCTCAACTCGGCGACCTGGTGGAAGCCGGAAAATTCACCCTGCCCGTCGGGCAGACGTTCCCGATGGCCGACGTCGCGGAAGCGCACCGCGTCGGCGAATCGGGCCGGGTACGCGGAAAACTCGTCCTCCTGCCCGGCTGACGGGCCAACTCAATCGAGAGAACTTCATGAACTCTGACCTCTCGCCGACCGGGATCGCCCAGTCGGCTCCCCGAAGCGCGCCCGGAAACGCCGTGCGCCACCAGTACCGCTGGCTGACGCTCGTCGTGCTGAGCCTCGCCCAGCTGATGGACATCCTCGACTCCACGATCGTCAACATCGCCCTGCCGAGCGCACAGCACGACCTCGGATTCCCCGCCGATTACCGGCAATGGGTGCTCACCGGCTACGCGCTCGCGTTCGGCAGCCTCCTGCTCCTCGGCGGCCGGCTCTCCGACTACTTCGGCCGGAAACGGCTGTTCCTCGTCGGCGTCGGCGGGTTCGCCGTCGCGTCCGCGGTCGGTGGCGCCGCCGGGAATTTCACGACCCTGCTGGCCGCGCGAATCGGCCAAGGCGCGTTCGCCGCGATGCTCGCCCCGGCCGCATTGTCCTTGCTGTCCATCACTTTCGCCGACGACGCCAAGGAACGCGGCCGCGCGTTCGGCATCTTCGGCGCGATCTCCGGCGCGGGCGGAGCAGTGGGTTTGCTGCTCGGCGGCGTCCTCACGCAGGGCCTGTCGTGGCGGTGGTGCCTGTACGTCAACCTGATCATCGCGGCGCTCGCGTTCGCCGGCGGACTAGTCCTCCTCCGCGACGGCGACCGGCCGCAGCGGGTCCGGCTCGACGTCGCGGGCACGGCCGCGGTGGTGCTCGGCCTGATCGGGATCGTCTTCGGTCTCGGCACCGCGGAACGCAATGGCTGGCACGACATCCGGACACTCGGACCGGTGCTCGCGGGCGTCGCGCTCATCGCCGTGTTCGTCGTCGTCGAACGCCGCACCGCCCACCCGCTGCTGCCGCTGCGGGTGATCCTCGACCGGGTCCGCGGCGCCGCGTACCTGACCTTGGGCATCACCGGGACCGGAATGTTCGCGATCTTCCTGTTCCTCACCTTCTATCTCGCGAACACGCTGGGGTTCAGTCCGCTGCAGACCGGCGTCGCGTTCCTTCCGATGATCGGCCTGGTCATGGCGGGAGCGGTGTTCTCCGGGGCGGTGCTCCTGCCGCGCTGGGGGCCTCGGCCGATCGTGCCGCTCGGCTGTCTCCTCGCCGCCGTCGGCATGGTCATCCTCACCGGAATCGGCGCGGACTCGAGCTACGCGGGGAACATCCTGCCCGCCCTGCTCGTCACCGGGATCGGCTTCGGATTCATCTTCGGCCCGGTGCAGAACGCCGCGACCAGCGGAGTCCGGCCGCACGACGCCGGGGTGGCGTCCGCGCTGGTGACGACGGCCCAGCAGATCGGCGGCTCCGTCGGAACCGCGGTGTTCAGCTTGCTCACGACGTCCGCGATCGCCGGCTACCTGGCCGCACATCCAGGAACCCTCGCCGCGGCGACCTTCGCCGGATACCACCTGGTTTTCTGGACTGCGGCGGCGGTTTTCCTGTGCAGCGCGCTGCTGGCCGCGGCGCTGTTCCGCAGTGGTCCGTTGCCGCTGCCCGCAGACCCGGCGATCTGAGACGCGAACGCTAGCCTGGTGGTATGGCAGACACCCGTCCTGGAGGCCGGGCGGCGCACAATGCCATGCGCGAGTCGCCGTCCGGAGTTCTGGGTCGCGCGCGGCATAGACTGGCCTGCGTGGCCGGCCAGAAACTTCTAGCTTTCCTCCGCGAACTGCGGGCGACCACCACCTGGAAGGTGACCGCCGACGACACCTCGGTGAGATGGCAACTCGGCGGGTTAACGTGGCAGACCACGGTGATCGTCGACCCTCGGCGCTGGCTCGGGCTGGAGTTCGAGGCACGGGTCCCGGCGACCGGCAAGCTTGTCACGTACGACATCGACACCGACCTGTACGACATCACGCAGGAGCGTCAGCGCGAGTTCGCCGAGGAGATCGAACGCGACATCATCGAGTTTCTCGACAACCTGCGGAAGGGCTCGATGCTGCGCGGAACCGACGGCGCGCTCGTCTTCCCGCTCGACGGCTCGTGGATCCGCGTCGTCCGAGGGCGGTTCCTGACCAGCGCGTCGACGCACGCCGATGCTGCGGCAGCCCGGGCCGGTGGTGACTATGCCGTGGTGCGGTAAGGGCTGCTGATACTTCACCGGGTTGCCGTTGAGATCGCCGCCGTCGCACGGCCAGGGTCCGTCGTCCAAGGGGCCGAGCCCGCTGCCGTCGTCCGAGAAACCGGCCGCGATGCGGTCGGCAGCGATCAACAGTGGCTGCCAGCGTGCCGCGGCGAGGTCGGTGTCCTCTGGTGCCAGAGAACCGAGCGGGATGGCGGTCGGCCAGACTGACCGGCCATCGGAAGCCAAGACACGCAGACGCCGTCCGCCAGCAGGACGAACGCGCCGAGCTATTCGTGCTCGAGCGCGACCGAGCGGAGGACCGCGCCGACGAAGTCGAGTTCGGCCAGGACGTAGCCGTCCGCGTCTCGGTCGGCGATCCACACCGTCCCGGCGAGGCTGACCACCGGCGGGTACGGGTGGCCGTCGGCACGCTGCTGCCAGAGGACCGCACCCGAGGAATCGAATGCGGTGTACGTGAGGGGAACCCTGACGGAATCAGATTCCCCCAGGGTTCCCCTCACGTACCTCGGCAGCGCTTACGCGGCAGTGCCCTCGATGTGCGCCTTCAGCAGTTCCAGTCCGGGCTGGATGCGGGCCGAGTCCTCGACCGGGTGCGGGCCCGCCGGTTCGGTGGGCGGGACCAGGCGCTCGAACAGGCGGCAGAACAGCGTCGTGCCGTCGCCGAGGTCGAAGGTGGTGAAGGTGGCGATCGCGTGCATCGCCGGCGCCAGGGTTCCGTCGTCGAGCACGTCGCGGCCGACCACTGTCCACAGTTTGCCCGGCACTCGCGCGACGACGGTGTACAGCTTCGGCTTTTCGTTCAGGTCCGGCACGATGGTTTCGAGCAGCACGTCGCCGAGTTCGGCGGGGACGTCCGGAGTGCCGCGGCGTACTTCGGTTCCGGTGGCCATCGGCAGCCACTTCGGCAGGTTCGACCAGGTGGTCACCCAGTCGTAGACCTCCTGCGCCGGGCGGTTGACCACGATGCGGTTTTCGACGAAGCGGATGTTCAGGTTGTCCGGGATCTGCGGGACGTACAGTGCGGTGGACATGATTGTTCTCCTTTTCGGGGTTATTTGGAGGAATGCTGACCGGTCATGAGCGCGCCGAGGTCGTCCGGTTCGAGGAACGACGGCGGCGGGGGCGGGCCCCAGCTGAACAAGCCCTGTGCGCCTTCGAAAACCTCCGGCGTCCAGATCTCGTCCTCGGGGATGCAGTCCATGTCGGCGTAGTACTCGCTGAAGTTCCCCGCCGGGTCTTTGAGATACCAGAAGAAATTGGACCCCGCGTGATGGCGGCCGAGGCCCCACACGTGCCGGTCGGGGTGGCCGTTCAGCATCGCTGCTGCGCCGCGGCCGACGTCGTCGATGTCGTCGACCTGCCACGACGTGTGGTGCAGGAAGTTCACCGGGGCCGCGAGCGCCAGCACGTTGTGGTGATCCACCGAGCAGCGCATGAAGGCGCCTTTGTGCCCGATGTAATCGCTGACCTTGAAGCCGAGTGCCTCGGTGAAAAAGCGCATGGTGGCGTCGAGATCGGTGGTGCCCACTACGCAGTGGCCGAGTTTCTTCGGACGGATCGGGTACTCGCGCACGACACCGGGCGCGCGGCCTAACCGTTCGATGCGGCCGGGGCCGTTGTACGGCGTGGCCAGGACGGGGTTTTGCGTGATCCGCGGCGAAATCTCGACCCGGACCGTGAATCCGGAGACTGGCTCGATCGCGCAGACGGCGGTGCAGCTCTCAGTGCTGACTACGCCGAGCCGGTTCAGGCGCGCCGCGGTTCGGGCGAGGTCGTCGGCGTCGTCGACTCCCACGCCGAGTTCGAGCAGTTGCCGGTACGGCGCGTGCCGGACGCGCAGCTGCTCGCCGCCTTCGAGGGTGGTGAAGGATCCGTCGCCGACATGGGTGAGTCCGAAATCGGCGTAGTAGGCAATGGTTTCCGCGACATTCGGCACACCCATCGTGACGCGGGTCAGCCGGTGCATCCCCATGTCAGTCCTCCAGCGCGGCGACGAAGGTCTGCCGCATTTCGCCGAGACCTTCGATCCAGCTGACCAGTTCCTCCCCGGCCCGCAGGAACCGTTGCGGCGTACGGCCGACACCGACCCCGGACGGGGTTCCGGTGAAGACGAGATCGCCCGGGTACAGGGTGATCGTCTGCGACAGCGCGGAAATCAGCCGGGCGACCGGGAAGATCAGCTCGCGGGTCCGGCCGTCCTGCACGGTCTCGCCGTCGACCGCGCAGCCGAGCGCCAGGTCGTCGCGGTCCGCCAGTTCGTCCGGCGTGACCAGCCACGGCCCGACCGGGGCGAAGTCCGGGAAAGACTTGCCGAGGCTGAATTGCGGGGCCGGGCCGGCCAGTTGCGAGACCCGTTCGGAGAGGTCCTGTCCGATCGTCACCCCGGCGATGTGCTCCCACGCTTCGGATTCCGCGACGTGGTGCGCGGTTCGTCCGACGACCGCGACGAGTTCCACCTCCCAGTCGACGTTGCCGCCCGGCGGCAGGACGACCTCGGCGTCGGGACCGGTCAGTGCGGAAACGAATTTGGTGAATACCGGAGGAAGGCCGTCGGGCGAGGCGAAACCGGATTCCGCGGCGTGTGCGTCGTAGTTGAGTCCGATCGCGACGATCTGCCGCGGCTCGGGGGAGGGCGGACCCAGCTGGGTCCGGGCGAAGACGACATCGGGTTCGGCGGTGACCTTTTCCGCCCAAGCCTGGAATTCGGTCCAGTTGCGGTACAGCGAGCCGAGGCCGAAGAGGCCGCCCGACGCCTTGGCGACGTCGATTCCCTTGTCCTCGGCGGTCAGCAGGACGGCCCGGCCGTCCACATTGGCCAGTTTCACGGGGTTCTCTTTTCTAGAAACAGAGTGTCAGATTGGTCCGGACGGCGAGCGGGAGACTGACGACGAGATCGGTCCCCTCAGACCGGGTGCGGAGGCCGGGCGAATCGGCGGCGAGCACGTCGTCGCGGAACAGTTTCCAGGGCCGGTCGACGTTGCCGATCCGCAGCGTCACGTCGGCCGGTTTCCCGGCCACTGGCCGCAAAGTCAGTGCCAGCAACGACTTTTCCCGTTCGTACCAGGCGCGGACGAATTCGGCGGGGCCCTCGATCGCCGTCACCGCGGGCTCCCGGAAATGTTCCGCGGTCCACGGATGGTGATACATCTTCCACAGCCCGTCGGCGACGTTCAGCCGGGCGTAGCCGAGCATCGCGTTGCCGGTCAGCCGGTCCATGAAGATCATGTTGCCGTTCTCGTCGAACGACCGGTCCTCGCGCGGGTAGAACAGTCCTCCGTTCTCCCAGGTCGGGTTCAGGTAAGCGTCGGCGTAGCCGAGGAGGCCGCGCAGGTTCTCGTGATCGCCGACCTCGGCCATGCAGGCCGCGACGTAGCCGAAAGCCGGGGCGCGCCAGGCGAAATCCAGGTCGCGGGCGAACTCCGGTTCCCGGCCGGCGAGGCGCGCCTTGCGGGCTTCCAGCGCCGCGGTCGGTTCGGCGAGGGTGACCAGGCCGTCCGGGGTGCGCCGGATTTCGTCGCGGATCTGGTCGGGATAGAGCCGGTGCACCAGGTCGCGGCTCCAGGCGTTCAGGTTCAGCGCCGTCCAGGCGTTGCCGCCGCCTTCCAGGGGCATCTCCGGCCGGTTCTGCTCGACCAGCCAGAGCCGCCAGTACTCGCCGTACTCGTTGAGGATGCCCCGTTCGTCCCACGCCGCCTGATAGTTCCGGGTGACCTCCTCGGCGACCGACGTGCTTTTGCGCAGGTCGAGGAACCGGAAGCCGAGGATCGGGAACTGGTTGCAGACGAGGAAAAGGCAGTTGGGTTCGCAGACGATGCCGTACCAGCCCTGTTCGGCCATCTGCCAGTACAGGTTGTCGGCGAGCGAGCTGAGCGAGTACTCGTAGATCTCGGTGCCGAGTCCTTGGAAGAGCGGGTCCCAGCGGAAGGAAAGCGCGCCTGCGCGGTCGTACTGGTCGCTGTCGAACAACATGCTGTGCATACCGAGAATCGCGAAGAACCGGCCGCTGTACATGATGTTTTCCTTGACCACCGGATCGCGCCAGCCTTCGCGCAATTCGGTCAGGTCAGGGTTGTTGCGGATGCTTCCCCGGCTGGTCTCGCGCCAGTACGCCCACACTTCCGGAAGCTGCATTTTCCGGATGATCTCCTCGAACACCGGCCGGAACGCGGCGGGGGCGGCGGGAAGATGGTGGAAATGCGCGAAACCCAGCGTGTAAGCCATCTGGGTCAGCTGGTAGCGGTAGGCGTCGGTCCATTCCTGGCCCCACCGCATGCTGCCCATGTTCGCCCATTCGTTGTCCTGCTGGGCGATCAGATTGCGCACGTGCTGGACGTGGCCCGCTTGCTTGTCGTCGAGTGCCGGATACCCCGAGATGTCCGGGGCGGTCGGCGTCACCGATCCGCCAAACAGGACTTCAGCGCGGCGGCGATGTCGTTGCTGTCCACCGGATCCACGAAGTGGGTGAGGTATTCACCCTCGGGGCCCATGAGGTAGGTGAACGCGCTGTGCGGCATCCGGTAGCCGTCGGGGTCGTCGACGCGCCGGGAGTGCACGTGGTAGGCCTTCTTCGCCGCCTCGATTTCCGCGGCGGGCCCGGTCAGCCCGGTGATCCGCGGATGATTGGCCGCCAGGAAAGCGCGCATGACCTCCGGGGCGTCGCGTTCCGGATCGACCGTGACATAAAGGGCTCGCACTCGATCCGCGAGATCGCCGAGGTGGTCGAGCGCCTGGTCGATCCGGGCCAGCGCGGGCGGGCACACGGTCTGGCAATGCGTGAAGCCGAAAAAGACGAGGAGGTATTTTCCGAAATAGGAACGTTCGGTGACCGCGGTGCCGGAATCGTCGATCAGCCGGAAACTTCCGCCGACTGTCGGAACCGGGCGCGAAATCGTCGCGGAAGCGGAACCGGACCCGGATCCGGGAGGGGTGCAGCAGGAGGAATTCATTTCCATGACTCACACGCTAGGAGCCGTGGTCATGCCCGTCCAATGCCGCGTTGGCGCTCGGCTATGTCGGTTGGGTATAGCCGCTGATGGTCGCCCGGATCTCGGCCGCGACCTCGTCCAGTTTTCGCATCATGAGCAGCATCGTCGGGGTGAGCTGCCGGCCCGCGGGCAGCGTGACGCCGACCGATTCCACGATGCCGAGGTCGATCGGCAGCGCGGACAGCTCCGGTTCGGTGTCGGCGACGAGCTGCGGCATCACGACCAGGGTGTCGGTCTCGAGCGCGATGGCGCGCACGGCGAGGAACGAACCGCATTCGATGCGGTTGGCCGGGGTGGAGAGGCCGCGGCTCAGGAGCTGTTCCTCGAATTGCCGTCGCTGCGGGTTGTCGGCGGGCGGCATCGACCAGAGTTCGCCGACCAGATCGGCGAGCGTGAGCCCCGGCCGCCGGTGCGCCGGATGCTGGCTGCGCGCCACTACGCGAGCGGGCTCGTAGTAGAGGTGGTGCTGGCGCAATCGGTCGTTGTTCGCCGGTTCGAGCGTGCCGACGACCAGGTCGACGTCGCCCGCGAGCAGCGCCTCGTACAGCGCCTCCGGGCCGCCGTGCCGGATGATGACGGTCAGGTCGGGGGCGACGGCTTTCACTCGCGCGACCGCGCGGGGCAGCAGCACGCTCGCCCCGGCGAGGAAGGTGCCGATCGTGACGGTGCCGGCGTGGCCGTCGACGAGTTCTTCGAGATGCCGCCCGGCTTGGCGGAGTTCGGCGAGCACTGCCCGGGCGTGGTCGACGAAGACCTCGCCGAACAGCGTCGCCGTCATCCCGCGCGGGCTGCGCTCGAACAGTTCGACCTTGAGGATCGACTCGAGTTCGCGCAGCCCGCGGGTCAGCACCGGCTGCGTGATGTGCAGCCGTTCGCCCGCGGCGACCAGCGAGCCCTGTTCGGCGATCGCCACGACGTAGCGCAGATGGCGCAGCTTGAGCCTGCCGTCGGCGAGATCGGTCATCGGGAACGCTCGGCTGGTCGCATGCGCCCGATTCTGCCGGTCCGCTCAGTGGTGGCCGCCCGCCGGCACGACGAAACTGACGGTTTTGCTGTCCAGGACGTGGTGCGTCGGGTCGGCCAGCCCGATCCACACCTTGTGCGGGCGGGGCGGCAGCGCCTGGATGATCAGCGGTTCGCCGCTGCCGTCGGCCCAGTGCCAGGGCGCGTCGTCGACCGTCACGTGGATGTGGCCGATGCGCGGCGAGACGTCGAGCGCGGCCGGGCCGTAGACCGGGACGATGCGCAGGTTTTCCGCCCGGTAGCGCAGGACGACCAGGCCTTTCGCGAGCTGTTCCGGCAGCGGCGCGTCGACGGTGAGCGCGGGCGGCGGCTGGGACGGCAGCGGCACGACGGGGGCGGGCGGCCACCCCGAGGCCGCGGCGGGCGGAGGGGCGGAGGTCACCGGAGGAGCGGGAACGGCGGAAGCGGAGCAGGCGGTCGCCAGCAAAGCGGCTGAACCGAGGATCGCGGTGCGAAGAAAATGAGCCATGGAAAGAAAACTAGGCAGCTGTTGATCATCTTCGCGTCGGTCGGACGACCGGATCGCTGTACGTCATGAGGGAAGTGCCGTGCGTGCCGCTGGGGTCGGCACGCACGGCACAGGTCAGCGGCAGCGGTAGCTGGACGCGTCGGCGGGGTCGCCGTAGCCCTTGTACCGCGAGACCCGCGGGTACGCGCACAGGTCGCGGGTCTGCTTCCCGTCCGCGGTGGCGGCCGCCAGGGTGGCCGGGGCCTTGCCGTGCTCGACCCAGTCGACCAGCGCGCCGAGCGGGTTGGCGGGCGTCGCGCCCGTCCCGCCGCCGCAGTGTTCGACGCCGGGGGCCAGGAACAGCCGGTAGAAGTCGTTCACCCGGTGGGAGCCGCCCATCGCCCGTTCGACCTCGGCGCGGTAGCGCAGGGTGCCGCCGGGCGGGATGAGCTGGTCGTCCGTGCCGACGAAGGTCAGCAGCTTGCCGCCGGTCCGGCGGAAGGCCGACAGGTCCGGGTCGGCGGTGCCGATGACGTCGTCGTACTCCCGCACCGACTGGCGGAACACCTGCGCGAACTGCGCGTAGCTGAGCTTCGAGACGTCGAAGTCGGCCTGCTTCTCCACGAACGACTGCACCCACTTGACCGCGACCGGGAACCCGGTGGCGTACGGGCTGTCGCCGGTTCCGGCCAGCCAGGTGAAGTCCGCGCCCTTCGGGAGGCCGTCCCACAGCTTCCGGCCGCGTTCGTCGGTCGGCCCGGCCCAGATCTTGCGCATGACGTCGGCGTCCTTGGCCGTGACGGTGATTTCCTTGCCGTCGCAGAGGACCTTCGTGCCGATCAGGGAGCGCGGGTCGTAGCTGCACTCGTCCGGCCGGTCGACGATGCCGTTCTTGACGCCGTCGTTCGCGTCGCACGCCTGGACCGCGGCCTGCCGGAACGCGGTGAAGACGCACGCGCTCGGGAAGTCGTGCTCCTGGTTCATCACGATCTGCGGCCAGAGCGTCGCGACCGCGAACTGCGTCCAGTGGACCGCGGGCGCGTTCGCCAGGATGCCGTCGAAGTCGCCGGGGTAGTTCTGCGCCTCGGAGTAGCCCTGGCGGCCGCCGGTCGAGCAGCCGTTCCAGTACGAGTAGGTCACCGGCCGGTGGTAGAACCGCTGCGTGACGTCCTTGCCGATCAGCGCGGCCTCGTGCACCGAGCGGGTGGCGAAGTTCGTCAGCAGCGGCTGGTCGACCTTGCCGGGCGCGGTCAGTGCCCACGAGGTGTCGAGGCCGGACAGGACGCCGGCGTCGGTGGTCACGCCCGCGTAGCCGTCTTTGGCGGCCTGGGCCAGCGGTGCGCCGAAGTCCCCGGCGGCGTACGCGCTTCCGCCGACTGCCTGGAGCCGTCCGGTCCAGCCGGTTTGCGGCAGGGCCACCCCGACCTTGACGTGGTCATTGGCCCCGGGATGGGTGAGCGTGACGGTGATTTCGCAGTAGCCGGGCTTGGCTTCGGCCTGCACGGATTCGATCTTCGCGCCGCTGGGCGCGGTGACCGGGACGGTGGCGCAGGCGGTGGTTTCGGCCGCCGCGGCGCTGGGCGCGAGCTGGGTGACGGTGGTCACCAGCAGCGCCGCGAGCGGCAACGCCGAGAGAAGTGTTCGGGTGCGTCTCATCGCTTTCCTTTGTGGAGGGTCGCTTTCGCCTGAAACTAAGGCGGCCGCCGCACCCTTCGCGCCCGTCGGACGACGCCGTTGACGTACGTCGTCGCCCGGTATCGTCAGGGATCATGACGCTGCGCGGACGGGACGCCGAGCTCAAGGAGCTGACCGAGCTGGTGGACGGCCCGGAAGGACGCGTCGGCGTCCTCGTCCGGGGCGAGGCCGGCATCGGGAAGTCCGCGCTCGCCGGCGCGGCGGCCGCGGCCGCGTCGGTCGCGGGCATGCGGGTGCTGCGCACGACCGGCGCCGAGGCCGAGCAGGACCTCGCGTACGCCGGGCTGCACCAGCTCCTGCACCCCATTCGCGCAGGTGTGGCCGGGCTGCCCGCGCCGCAGCGGACGGCGTTGGAGACCGCGCTCGGACTCGCGGACGGACCGGAACCCAGCGCATATCTGGTCGGGCTCGCCGCGCTGACACTGCTGGCCGACACCGCCGCCGCGAAGCCGGTGCTGGTCATCGCCGAGGACGTCCACTGGCTCGATCGCGCCAGCGCGGACGTCCTGGCCTTCGTCGCCCGGCGGATCGAGACCGAACCGGTCGCCCTGCTCGCGACGCTCCGCGACGGATCCGGTCCGCTGGCGGACGCCGGGCTCAGCCTGATGCCGCTCGATCGCCTCTCCGACGAGGCCGCCGCGGAGCTGCTGGACTCGGTAGCGCCGAGGCTCGACCCGATGGTCCGTACCCGGCTGCTCGCCGAATCCGCGGGTCATCCGCTCGCGCTCACCGAGCTTCCGGCCGCGGTGGCCGACCTCGACGTGCTCGATCCGGTCCTGCCGCTGACCGAACGGCTCGAGCGGACGTTCGCCTCCCGGGTCGCGACGCTGCCGGAAGCCACCCGCGCCGCGCTGCTGGTCGCGGCGCTCAACGAGACCGGGTCGATCGCGGAAACCCTTGCCGCGACGGGAGTTCTGCTCGGCACGCCGGCGGAACCCGAGGTGCTGAGCCCCGCTGTCGACGCCCGGCTGGTCGAGTTCGCGGTCGGGTGCCTGACCTTCCGGCATCCGCTGATGCGGTCGGCCATTCCCGCGGCGGCGACGCTCAGCGAGCGTCGGCGGGCGCAGCTCGCGCTGGCCGAGACGGTGCGCGAACAGCCGGATCGGCGCGCCTGGCACCAAGCCCGGGCTGCCGCCGGTCCGGATGAAACCGTGGCCGCGGCCTTGGAATCGGCCGCCGACCGAGCGCGGCGGCGAGGCGGGGCTGCGGCGGCGATCGCGGCACTCGAGCAGGCGGCGCAGCTCAGCGAAAACCCGGACGCGCGGGCGGATCGGTTGCTGCGGGCCGCCGAGCTGGCCGTCGAATCCGGTCGCCGCGAGACTGCCGAACGGCTGGTGCGCGAAGCCCGGAACGGGTCGCTTTCCGCGCGCCGGAAGGCCACCGCGAGCCAGTTGCTCAGCGGTTTCGAGGACGGCGTCCGCGAGGATCCCGCCCGGATCGGGGAGTTGGCGGCGCTCGCCGAATCCGTCGCCGCCGACGGGCAGGACGACGCCGCGATGCGGATCCTGTGGGGCGCGGCGATGCGGTGTTTCTGGGCCGAACCCGGCGCGACAGCCCGTCAGACGCTGCTGGACGTCGCTGGGGAGCTGCCTCGCCCGGACGACGACCCGCGCCTGATCGCGGTCGCTGCGTACGTCGCGCCGTTCGAGCGTGGCACCGCGGTCCTGGCGCAGCTTCGGGTACTCGCGGGCGCGACCGGGGCCGATCCGGAAACCGACCGCTACCTGGGCAGCGCGTCCTTGCAGGTAGGCGCCTTCGACCTGGCCGCCCGCTTCTCGACGGCCGCGGTGCCGGGCCTGCGCGCGCAGGGCAGGCTCGGGTTGTTGCCGCGGGCGTTGGCCGTCCAGGCGTGGAGCCGGGTCCGGCTCGGCGACCTGGCTGGCGCGGCACCGTCTGCCGCCGAGGCGGTCCGGCTCGCGCAGGAGACCGGGCAGCCGTTCATGGGCGGGCTGGCGCTGGCGGTCCAGGCCGAGATCGCCGCGCTTCGCGGTGACTACAAGCAGGCCAACGCCCTCGCTGACGAGGCCGAACGCGCTGGGCTCGCCGCCGGAGCGCGTCCGGTGCTGGCCACAGTCCAGCTCGCGCGCGGGCTCGTGGCGTTGAGCGAAGGCCGGTACGAGGACGCGTTCGCCGACCTGCGCCGGTTGCTCGACCCCGCGGATCCGGCGTATCAGCTGGCCCTGCGCGCGTACTGCGTCGCGGAGCTGACCGAAGCCGCCGTCCGGGCCGGGCAAACCGATGCGATGCGGGAAATTCTGGCCGAGCTGGAGCCGTTGGGAGCCGCGTCCGAGGCACCGGCGCTGCACATCGGCCTGCGGTACGCGCGAGCCGTGCTCGCTCCGAAGGAAACCGCCGAAGACCTGTTCACGGCGGCTTTGCAGGCGGACTTGAGCGGATGGCCTGCCGAACGCGGACGGGTCCACCTGGCGTTCGGCGAGTGGTTACGGCGGCAGCGCCGGGTGGTCGAATCGCGGGCGCACCTGCGTACCGCGCGGGAGACTTTCGACGCGCTGGGCCTGACGGCGTGGGCCGAGCGGGCGCGGCGCGAGTTGCGCAGCGCGGGGGAGTCGAGCCCGAACCGGAGCCCGGACGCGCGCGACAAGCTGACGCCGCACGAGCTGAGCATCGCGCAGCTGGCCGCTGAGGGGCTGACGAACCGGGAGATCGGGCAGCGGCTCTATCTTTCGCACCGGACCGTCGGGACCCACCTGCACCGGATCTTCCCGAAGCTCGGCGTGAGCTCCCGCGCCGAGCTGGCCGACGCGGTGCGGGCGCTCGGCGACTGACTTACGCCGGTTGCGTCATCCGACGGGCGCGGGCGGGCGGCCGGACTCTCTAGCGTCGAGGCCGTCCCACGGTCTTGCGCACAGGAGTTCAGATGATCAGCAGGAGACGATTCACCCAGATGTTCGCGGCCGGTGTGGCAGCGACCTCGCTCGCCGCCTGCTCGTCGCCCGCCGCTTCGCAGCCCGTGGCTCCCGACCTGCGGGCGGGTTCGGGCGAGCACACCTCGCTGGGCACGATCAAGCACGCCGACGCCGGAGTCGTGAGCATGGCGTACGCCGAATTCGGCCCGGCGGGCGGCAAACCGGTGATCCTGCTGCACGGCTGGCCGTATGACCCGTACAGCTACGCCGACGTCGCGCCGTTGCTTGCCGCACAAGGGTTCCGGGTGATCGTCCCGTTCCTGCGCGGGTTCGGCCCGACGGTGTTCAAGTCCGCGGACACGGTCCGCAACGGGCAGCAGACGGCCATCGCGCTCGACGTCGTCGCGCTGATGGACACGTTGAAAATCGACAAAGCGATCCTCGGCGGATACGACTGGGGTTCCCGGACCGCCGCGGTGATCGCCGCGCTGCGGCCCGAGCGGTGCCAGGCCGTCGTCCCGGTCAGCGGGTACATCGTCGCCAACCTCAAGGCGAACCTGCAGCCGCTGCCCCCGGCCGCCGAACTGGGCTGGTGGTACCAGTATTACTTCGCGACCGAGCGCGGCCGCGCGGGCTACGCGGCGAACCGGCACGATTTCAACAAGCTGATCTGGAAGACGGCTTCGCCGACCTGGCATTTTGACGACGCGACGTACAACCGCAGCGCCGCGGCGTTCGACAACCCGGACCACGTCGCGATCGTCATCCACAACTACCGCTGGCGGCTCAGCCTCGCCCCCGGCGAACCGCGATACGACGCGGACGAACAGAAACTCGCCGCGGGCGCGACCATCGGCGTCCCGGCGATCACCCTGGCCAGCGACTTCGACGGCGCGGCCAAGGACGGCAAGGGCTACCGCGCCAAGTTCACCGGAAAATACGAGCACCGGATCCTCGACGGCATCGGGCACAACGTGCCGCAGGAGGCGCCGCGGCCGTTCGCGCAGGCGATCGTGGACGCGGCCAAGCTCTGAGGATTCATCGAGGTTTGATCGAGAGCGAATACGGTGCGCACGCCTCTCGCCGGAAACCCGGCGGCTGTCGAACTTGAGGAGTGCGATGAGACGCAAAGCTTTCGGTGCCGTGGCGGTCGCGGCCGCCTTGATCGGCCTGGCCAGCCCGGCTTCGGCGGAAACTCCCGCCGACATCCTCCAAGCGGGCGCCCAGGCCGGCGTCAGCGCGGGATACCCTGGGGTGATCGGGCTGGTCCGCAACGGCGAAAGCACGCAGTACATCCACGCCGGATACGGAAACCTCACCACCAAGACCCCGGCGGACCCGAAAGCGCGGTTCCGGATCGGCAGCGACACCAAGGCGTTCACCGCCGCGGTGCTGCTGCAACTGGAAGCCGAAGGCAAGCTCTCCCTCGACGACACCATCGCCCGCTGGCTGCCCGGCGCGGTGAACGCCAACGGGAACGACGGCACGAAGATCACCGTCCGGCAGGTGCTGCACCAGACCTCCGGATTGCCGGACTACACGGGCGACTCGCGGTTCATCAACTCCTACGTCGCGAATACCAACCCGCGCCAGGCGTGGCCGCCGCAGACGCTGGTGGACATCGCGACGTCGCATCCGTCGCTGGGCACGTCGTTCCACTACTCGAACACCAACTACATCCTCGCCGGCATGGTGATCAAGGCGGTGACCGGAAACGAACCGGCCGTCGAGATGCAGCGGCGCATTTTCGAGCCGCTCGGATTGAGCAACACCTCGTTCCCGACCGCCGACCCGGGGTTGAGCGGCAATTACCTGAACGGCTACTACATCTCGTTCGGCGTGTTCTACAACGACTTCACCGTGTCGAATGTGCAGGCCTTCGGGACCGCGGGCGCCATTGTGTCCACAGAGGACGATCTGGCGACGTTCGAACGCGCGCTGTTGAGCGGAAAGCTCCTGCCGCCGCAACAGCAGGCCGAGCTGAAGACGACGGTGCCGATCGACAACGCGGGCAACCAGTACGGGCTGGGGATCGGCCTTTCGCCGACGGCCTGCGGAATGGCGTGGAATCACAGCGGCGGGGTGCTCGGCTACTTCAACACGTGGCTGACCAGCGACGACGGCAGCAAGCAGGTGCTGGTGGCGGCCAATGAGAACCATCTGGCCGGAGCCGCGACCCGGGGGCAGACCACGCTCGGCAACGCGGCGCTGAAGGCCTACTGCGCGTCCTAGGCCCGCTGTCGGTCGTGAGGGGAGCCCTGCGGGAATCAGATTCCCTCAGGGTTCCCCTCACGTGCGGTCCGGTCCGTTGGGCTCGGCTGGGCGGCCGAGTTCCGGTCAGCGGCACCTGTCCGGCGTGGATTCCCAGCACCAGGCGGCCGCCGCGGACTTTCTGGGAATCACCTCGTGACACGGGCCGGTCACGGGTGGTTCACTATGTTAGGAAGTTTTCCTAATGAAGGCTGGAGGTCGCCCGGTCATGTCATCCTCCCGTAGGCGTTTCGCTGTGGTCGGCGCCGCCCTGGCGCTCGCCGTGCCGCTCGCGGTCAACTCCGCGCACGCGGAAACCGCCGACGCCACCGCCAAGTCCTATACGGCCGCGCAGGTGCTGGCCGGTGTCAAGAAGAACAGCACGGACGCGAACAAGGTCAACTCCAAACCGCACATCAACACCATGACGCGGGCCAAGAACGTCAACGTCTACCAGGTGGCGAAGGGCGTCTACGCCTACGGTTCCGGACTGGCCGTCGACACCGACGGCAGCGACCCCGACCCCGATCCCGACCATCAGGGCACGACGACTTTCAAGGACAGCAACGGAAAGTCGCTCGGCGCGCACCACGTGCCGTTCTACGTCCTCGGCGACGACTGCTACGACAAGAAGAGCCCCTGCCCGCATTTCTTCTACAAGGAACACGGCATCAAGGGCCGTCAGTTCGCGCTGATGTTCTACAAGAGCAAGGTGATCGGTGCGATCTTCGGCGACACGCAGACCGCCAACGACCAGGACACTTCGGACAACGACTCGCGCGAATTGGGCGAGGCGTCGGTGAAGGCGGCTTCGCTGCTGGGAATGAACAGCAGCGGCACTGACGGCGGCGTCGACAACGGCGTGACCGTGGTGATCTTCTCCGGTTCGGACTGGGTCGTGAACGGCACCAACTCCAACCTGAACGCGACCGCCCAGGGCATGGTCACCAAGGCGCTGGACAGCCTTGGTGCGAGCATGGGTATCTGATTTCTCCGCCGAACGCGGTCACTGCCGAGGCTTGCAGTGGCCGCGTTTGACGTGTTGTTCTCCGGTTCGGTTGACGGCGAAGTTTGCGCTGTTCGCCAGTCTCCGGAGAAGATGTCTTATGGCGACCACGACCACCGTCATTGTCGACCAGGACGGCGGTGTCGACGACGCGCTTGCTCTCGTTCTCCTGGCCCGTACGCCCGGGGTGGAGATCGTCGGCGTGGGTTCAGTGCACGGCAACGTGTCCGCGGCGGCCGCGGCCGACAACGGCTTGCGAGCGCTCGAGCTCGCGGGGGATCACTCGACAGCGGTCGCGGTAGGAGCTTCTGATCCGCTCGCCCGTCCTCTGCATCTCGCCCACCCCGAAGATCTGCTGGGCAAGGCGGCGGGTTTGCCGAAGCGGACGCCCGTACGGGAGGAAACCGCCGCCGAGCAACTAGTGCGTCTTGCCTGGGAGAGCCCCGGCCGGGTCGATCTTCTGACGCTCGGCCCGCTCACCAATGTCGCGCTCGCTCTGCAGGCTGAACCCGAGTTGCCCCGGCTGGTCCGGCGTGTGGTGTCGATGGCTGGCGCGTTCGAGGTGAAGGGCAACATCAGCGACTGCGCGGAAAGCAATGTGTGGCACGATCCGGAGGCAGCGGCCCAGGTCGTGGCGGCTGGGTTCGACCTGACGCTGGTTCCTCTCGATGTGACCCGCAATGCCACCGTCACCCGGCTATGGCTCGAACGCCTCGCTGCCGATCAGGACCGGCTGTGGGGGCGGATGGCGGCGATGCTCCTTGCCATACCGGGAAAGTTACCGGCTTTTCCGCTGCATGACCCCTTGGCCGCCGCGGTCCTGCTCGACCCGTCGATCGCCACATTCCGCCACGCGTCGGTCACCGTCGACGTCGGGGAGCGGCGTGGGGAGACTCGAGCTGGGGAGGCGACACGCGGGGCGAACACGGCTGTCGTCGTTGCCGCTGATGCCAGCGCCCTGCTCGCACAGTTGACCCACGCTTTGCTGCCTGGTCGGCGCTAGGAGAGTGGCTTGTGGAAATTTCTTTCTCGCCGAGTCCCGTCTACACGCCTGCTGGGCGAGAACATGCCCATGCTGACGGCTTGGCTGCCATTTCCCAACACGATTTGCAGTGGTATTTCTTCCTCGGCCAGCTTTCGATCTCCCATGCCGGAATCGGGATCGGGCCTCCGTGGGGCTGGGTGCCGCTGTTCGACGCCATGTTCTGCGTGCGGAACGTGATAGCCGTCGCCCGGACAGGAAGCGGAACCTGGACGATCGACTTCACCGAGAACGCCGAACTCATCGTTTTCGACTTCGATCGAGGTTCCCTCCGGGTCACTCCGACCTATCTGGATGCCGTAGTGCATTGCTCCGCCGACGAATTCGTCGCCGCTGGGACGGGTTTCATCACGGGAGAACTGCGCCGGGTGCTGGCCGAGTACCCCTCGCTGGCCCGCAACCAGGCTGCTCGGACGCTGGCGCGGGACGTGGGGCTGGAGTTCCCCGCCGGGTAGCGCGGCTTCCCCGGCCGACCCTTTGTGTCGCGGAACAATCTTCTTTGGCGCGCCCCACAATCGCAAGACAATTCCCCTGGAAAACGCGCCGGTAAAGATCATCCCGTGTTGACGCCCCCTTTCCTCCTCCAGTACACCAGACCTCGGACTCGCCCTGTCCGGAGGTATTCGGGCAGGAGAAGAAAATCCCGGAAAGGAACGGCGTCGTGGCGAAAGCGGTGGGCATCGACCTGGGGACGACCAACTCGGTCATCGCGGTGCTGGAGGGCGGTCAGCCCGCGGTGATCGCCAATGCGGACGGGGCTCGGACGACCCCGTCGGTGGTCGCGTACACCGATTCGGGCGAGCGGCTGGTCGGGCAGCTCGCGCGGCGGCAGGCGATCATGAATCCGAAGGGGACGATCTCGTCGGCGAAGCGGTTCATCGGCCGCCGGTTCGACGAGGTGGCCAGTGAGATCGACGCGGTGTCCTACGACGTCGTGCCGGGGCCGGACGACGCGGTGCGGTTCGACGTGCACGGCAAGAAATACGCGCCGGAGGAGGTTTCGGCGCTCGTGTTGCGCAAGCTGGTGGACGACGCGTCGAAGTTCCTGGGCGAGAAGGTCACCGAGGCGGTCATCACGGTGCCGGCGTATTTCAACGACGCGCAGCGGCAGGCGACGAAGGACGCGGGCCGGATCGCGGGGCTCGAGGTGTTGCGGATCATCAACGAGCCGACCGCGGCGGCGCTGGCTTACGGGCTCGACAAGAAGCAGCACGAGACGGTGCTGGTGTTCGACCTCGGCGGCGGCACGTTCGACGTCAGCGTGCTGGACATCGGCGACGGCGTCGTGGAAGTGCGCTCGACCGCGGGCGACACGCATCTCGGCGGCGACGACTTCGACCGCCGGGTCGTCGACCATCTCGCGGACCAGTTCGAGCAGGAGAACGGCATCGACCTGCGGGCGGATCCGCAAGCGCTGCAACGGTTGTTCGAGGCCGCGTCCAAGGCGAAGGAAGAGCTGTCCTCGGTCACGCAGACCACGATCAACCTCCCGTTCATCACCGCGGACGCCTCGGGGCCGAAACACCTGAACACGACGTTGATGCGCTCCACTTTCGACCAGATCACCTCCGACCTCGTCGAGCGCTGCAAGGTGCCGGTGGAGCGGGCGCTGGCCGACGCGAAGCTCACCGCGAACGACATCGACGAGGTGATCCTGGTCGGCGGTTCGACGCGGATTCCGGCGGTGCAGGCGCTGGTGCGGCGCATGACCGGCGGCAAAGACCCGAACATGACGGTCAACCCGGACGAGGTCGTCGCCCTCGGCGCGGCGGTCCAGGCGGCCATCATCAAGGGCGAGGCCAAGGACGTCCTGCTGCTGGACGTCACCCCGCTTTCTCTCGGCATCGAGACGATGGGTGGCGTGATGACCAAGGTCATCGACCGCAACACCACGATCCCGGCCCGGCGCAAGGAAACCTTCTCCACCGCCGAGGACAATCAGTCCGCAGTGGACATCGTGGTCCTGCAGGGCGAACGCGAGAAGGCGGCGGACAACCGGGTGCTCGGCCGGTTCCGGCTCGAGAACATCCCGCCCGCCCCGCGCGGCGTGCCGCAGATCGAGGTCACCTACGACATCGACGCCAACGGTATTCTCAACGTCTCGGCCAAGGACACCAACTCCGGCCGGGAGCAAACCATCACCATCTCCGAAAGCTCCAATTTGGACTCCGCGGACGTCGACCGCATGGTCGCCGACGCCGAGGCGCACCGGGCCGAGGACGCGAAGCTGCGCGAGATCGTCGACGCGCGAAACACCTTGGACAGCGCCGTCTACCAGGTGGAGAAAAGTGTCTCCGAGCTGGGCGACGCGGTGCCGGTCAACGAGAAGGCCCGCGCGGAGAACCTTGCCGTGGACGCCCGGGACCTCCTCAAGCAGGACGAGCCGAGCCTGGCGAAGCTGCGGTCGATGACCTCGGAACTCCAGCAGTTGTTCCACGGTCTGTCCGCGGTCGCGTCCACCGCGGGCGACGCGCCCGGTGCGCAATCCCCAGACGACGGCGACGACGTGGTCGACGCCGAATTCACCACCTCCTGACCGCCATGGAGAACCAGCAGCAAGACGCCGCGCAACCGGAAAGCAGCACCGAACTCCAGGCCAGAGTCGCCGAGTTGGAGAACAACTGGCGCACGGCGCTGGCCGATCTGGACAACCTCCGCAAGCGCACCGTCCGGGACACCGTGCAGGTGCGGCAGCAGGAGCGCAAGCGGGCGGCCAAAGAACTCCTGACCGTGCTGGACAACTTGGACCTGGCCATCGGGCACGCCGAGGCGGACCCCGCAACCATTGTTGCCGGGGTGCAAGCGGTGCGTGCGCAGGCTGACCTGGCGATGTCCAACCTCGGGTTCCCGCGGCACGCGGACGACCAGGGGGAACCGTTCGATCCGCAGGTGCACGAGGCGGTGTCGGTCGTTCCGGCGGTGGGCGTCGAGCCGGGCACGGTGGTCCAGGTCGTGCGCCCCGGCTACGGCGGCGCCGAGAATCAGTTGCGGCCCGCGGCGGTCGTGGTCGCGAAGGCGGATTGATGAGCGACAGCGAGGACTTCTACGAACTGCTCGGCGTCTCCCGGTCAGCCAGCCAGGACGAGATCCAGAAGGCGTACCGCAAACTCGCCCGCAAGTACCACCCGGACGTCAACAAGGACCCGGGGGCGGAGGAGAAGTTCAAAGCCGTCTCCGAGGCGTACGACGTGCTTTCCGAACCGGAGAAACGCAAGCGTTACGACGCGTTCGGCAAGGACTTCCGCCAGGTTCCCCCGGACATGGACCCGGACACCTACGCGCGCGCCAAGGCAGGCGGCGGTTTCCAAGGCGGCTTCCAGAGCAGCGGTTTCCAGAGCGCCGAAGGAGTCAACTTCGAGGACCTCTTCGGCGGCATGTTCGGCGGCTCCAAAGGCCGTCAGCGCGGTCCGATCCCCGGCGCCGATCAGGAAGCTGGCGTCGAGATCCGCCTGGAGGAGGCCTTCCACGGCGGACGGCGATCGTTCACCCTCGACGGTCCGGAGGGTTCGCGCACGGTCGACCTCAACATCCCGGCCGGAGTGACCGACGGCAAACGCATCCGGCTGGCCGGGCAGGGCGGTTACGGCAGCGGCGAAGGCGCGCCGCGCGGCGACCTGTACCTGGTGGTGCACCTGGTGCACGACAAGCGCTACCGGGTAGAAGGCCGGGACGTGACCGTCGATCTTCCTTTGCTGCCTTCGGAAGCAGCGCTGGGCGCGACCGTCGCCATGGACCTTCCCGGCGGCGGCGAAGCGAAACTGAAGATCGCGGCGGGAACGTCCAGCGGACGAAAGCTGCGGTTGCGCGGCCGCGGCATCCCGAACAACCGCGGCAACCCCGGCGACCTGTACGCCGCGGTCAAGATCGTCGTCCCCCAGCACCTGACCGACGAGCAGCGGAAGCTCTACGAGGAGCTGGCCGCGGCCACCGACGACAACCCGAGGAGGCCGGGATGACCTACGCGCTCGTGCGCCGCAGCCCCGGCGCGGCGCATCTGGACCTGCCGACGTTCGCCCACGCGACCGGCCTGCATCCGGAGCTGGTCCGCCGGTTCACCGTGCTGGGCCTGCTGGAACCGGTCGAGGACGCGCGCGGCGAATGGTGGTTCCCGGTCGCGCAGGTGTCCGCGGCGGCCCGGATTCAGCGGCTGCGCGCCGGGTTCTCGCTGAACTACGCCGCGGTCGGCCTGGTCGCCGATCTGCTCGACCGCATCGCGGACCTCGAAGCGGACCTCCGTACCCGACCCCGACGCAGCGGAGACTGACCATGGATCCCAACCGGCTCACGCAGAAATCCCAGGAAGCGCTGCACGCCGCCCAAACCGCCGCGCTGAAGTACGGCCAGCCGGAGGTCGACGGCGAACACCTGCTGCTCGCACTGCTCGACCAGCCCGACGGGCTCGCGTCCCGGCTCCTCGAAGAGGCGGGCGCGGACCCGGCGCGGCTCAGGCAAGAGCTGGAAGCGGAACTCGGCCGCCGTCCCAAGGTGAGCGGCCCCGGCGTCGCGCCCGGCGAAACCCGCGTGACCGCCCGGCTGGCCCGCGTGCTCGACGCGGCCGATCGCGAAGCGGGGCGGTTGAAGGACGATTACGTGTCCGTCGAACACCTCGTCGCGGCGTTGCTGGAGGAGGGGAGTTCGAGCGCGGCCGGACGGCTGTTGCGCGGCGCGGGCCTGACCCGGGACAAGTTCCTGGAGGTGCTGCGGAAGGTGCGCGGAAACCAGCGGGTTACCTCGGCGACGCCGGAATCCGCTTACGAGGCCTTGGAAAAGTACGGTCGCGACCTCGTCGCCGACGCGGCGGCGGGCAAGCTGGACCCGGTCATCGGACGCGACGCGGAGATCCGGCGGGTGATCCAGATCCTGTCGCGCAAGACGAAGAACAACCCG
Organism: Amycolatopsis sp. CFH S0740; assembly: GCF_004522315.1. Classification (NCBI taxonomy): domain Bacteria; kingdom Bacillati; phylum Actinomycetota; class Actinomycetes; order Pseudonocardiales; family Pseudonocardiaceae; genus Amycolatopsis; species Amycolatopsis sp. CFH S0740. The sequence goes on from NZ_SDLS01000044.1 coordinate 23,751, forward strand.
GTGCTCACCGGCGATCCGGGCGTCGGCAAGACCGCGATCGTCGAAGGGCTCGCGCAGCGCATCGACCGCGGCGACGTGCCGGAAGGCCTCAAAGGCAAGACGGTCTTCTCGCTCGACCTCGGCGCGCTCGTCGCGGGCGCGAAGTACCGGGGCGAGTTCGAAGAGCGGCTGAAAGCGGTGCTCAACGAGGTGACCGCGGCCGAGGGACGGATCCTGTTGTTCGTCGACGAACTGCACACCGTCGTCGGCGCGGGTGCCACCGAGGGCGCGATGGACGCGGGCAACATGCTCAAGCCGATGCTCGCCCGCGGCGAACTGCACCTGATCGGCGCGACCACGGCGGACGAGTACCGCAAGTACATCGAGAAGGACGCCGCGCTCGAACGACGGTTCCAGCCGGTGCTGGTGGACGAGCCGTCGGTCGAGGACGCGATCTCGATCATGCGCGGGCTGCGCGAGCGGCTCGAAGTGTTCCACGGCGTGAAGATCCAGGACAGCGCGTTGGTCGCGGCCGTCGTGCTGAGCCATCGGTACATCTCGGACCGGTTCCTGCCGGACAAGGCGATCGACCTGGTGGACGAGGCGTGCGCGATGCTGCGCACGGAGATCGACTCGATGCCCGCCGAACTGGACGAGCTGAGCCGGCGGCTGACCCGCACCGAGATCGAGGAAGCCGCGCTGGCCAAGGAGACCGACGCGGCGAGTCACGCCCGGCTGGAAGAACTGCGTCGCGAACTGGTCGATCTGCGCGCCGAGGCGGGCGGGATGCGGACGCAGTGGGAGGCGGAACGCTCCGCGCTGCACAAGGTGCAGGCGCTGCGGGAGGAGATCGAGCAGGTCAGCCGGGACGCCGACGCGGCCGAGCGGGCCTACGACCTGAACAAGGCCGCCGAACTGCGCCACGGCAAGCTTCCCGAGCTGGAGCGTCGCCTGGTGGGCGAGGAAGAACTGCTCGCCACGCGGCAGGCGGGCACCCGGTTGCTGCGCGAGGTCGTGACGGAGGAGGAGATCGCGGCGGTCGTGTCGCGCTGGACCGGCATTCCGGTCAGCCGGCTGCAGGAGGGCGAGCGGGAGAAGCTGCTGCGCCTGGACGAACTGCTGCACGAGCGCGTGATCGGGCAGGACGAGGCGGTGCAGCTGGTCGCGGACGCGATCATCCGGGCACGGTCGCGGATCAAGGACCCGCGCCGTCCGATCGGGTCGTTCCTGTTCCTGGGCCCGACCGGGGTCGGCAAGACCGAACTGGCGAAGGCGCTCGCCGCGGATCTGTTCGACACCGAGGACAACATCGTCCGGATCGACATGAGCGAGTACCAGGAACGGCACACGGTCTCGCGGCTCGTCGGCGCGCCGCCCGGGTACGTCGGCTACGACGAGGGCGGCCAGCTCACCGAGGCCGTGCGGCGCAAGCCGTATTCGGTGGTGCTGTTCGACGAGATCGAGAAGGCGCACGCGGACGTGTTCAACACGCTGCTGCAGGTGCTCGATGACGGACGGCTGACCGATTCGCAGGGCCGCACGGTCGATTTCCGCAACACGGTGATCATCATGACCTCCAACATCGGCGCGCATTTCCTGCTCGACGGCGTCAATGCCGAGGGCGAGATCACCGAGTCCGCGCGCGACGAGGTGATGGCGGCGCTGCGCGGCCACTTCCGGCCGGAGTTCCTCAACCGCATCGATGACATCGTGCTGTTCAAACCGCTGACGCTGCCGGAGATCGAACGGGTTGTCGAACTGATGCTGGGCGAACTGCGCAAGCGGCTCGCCGAGCAGAACATGACGCTGGAGGTGTCCGACAAGGCGCTGCGTTTCATCGCGGAACAGGGCTTCGACCCGGTGTACGGCGCCCGGCCGCTGCGCCGGTTCCTCGCCCGCGAGGTCGAGACCCGGATCGGGCGCGCGCTGCTCGGCGGCGAAGCGCACGACAACACGGTCATCGACGTCAGCCTCGACAACGGCGTGCTCACCGTGACGTGCCGGGACCACGCGGCAGCGGCGTGATCCGATGACCGCCGGCGAGCTCGTCGCGTGGGTCCGGCAACGGCTGCCGCGGCTGATCGAGGACATCTGCGCGACGGTGTGCGAGCGGATCGACCTCTACCGCGACGAGAAGATCGTGCCGCGCGCGGACCTGCACCGTTCGGTCGCGGTCAACGTGCGGTTCCTGGTCGACGCGCTCGGCGGGATCGAGGACCCGGACCAGGGCGCACCGCAGGAGACCGGCAGCAGGCGCGCGCACCAGGGCGCGCCGCTGCCGGAGGTGCTGCAGGTGTACCGGATCGGCACCGCGATGCTGTGGGACCTGCTGGCCGGGCACGCTCGCGAGACCGGCAGCACCGACGTGCTGATCGACGCGGCCAGCCTGCTCTGGCAGGTCACCGACGAGCACGCGGTGCACGTGACCGAGGCTTACCGGACGGCGAGCGCGGAGCTTCTCGTTGCCCAGCAACGGCGTCGCTCCGCGTTGGCCGAGGCGTTGTTCACCGGCCAGCGTCTCTCCGGCGCCGGACCGTGGGAAGCCGGGCGCCTGCTCGGCCTGCCTCCCGACGGCAAACTCGCCGTCGTCGCGGCCGAGACGCGCGGGCTGGCCGAGGAGAGCCTGGTCGGCATCGAACGGCGGCTCGGGCAGCTCGGCATCGTGTCGGCGTGGCAGCTCACTCCGGCCTGGCAAGCCGGGCTGGTTTCGTTGCGCGACGAGCAATACCGCGCGGTGCTGGCGGTGCTCAATGAGGTGGCGCTGACCCGCACCGGCGTCAGCCCGCTGTACACATCGCTCGCCGACACTCCGCGCGCGCTGCACCTGGCGCGGACCGCACTTGCCAGCGGACCGCCCGAACGCGTCGAGGTCCGCGCGTTCGATCCCAGTCCGCTGGCCGCGCTCGTCGCCTACGACCCCGACGAGGGCCGTCGGCTCGGCGACCAGGTCTTCGGCCCGGTCCTGGATTTGCCCGCCGACGAACGAGATCTCCTCCTGGAGACCCTCGAGGCCTACTTCTCCGGCGGCGGCTCTTCTGAACGCGCCGGGCAGATCTTGCACTGTCACGCCAACACCGTCCGCTATCGGCTGCGGCGGATCCGGGAACTCACCAACCGGTCGCTGACCGACCCGCGCGACGTGGCCGAACTGGTCACCGCGATGCAAGCGCTGCGCGTCGACACTCAAGCCCACTCTCAAAGGAACTGACGATGAACCAGATCACCGCGAAAACCCTCGGCACCCCGAGCGGCGGACTCTTCGACAATCCGTGGCCGCCGGATTTCCCGGCCGCCGGACAGCGCGTCGCGATCTTCGCCTACGAAGTCACCAGGGTCGACGGCACCGACCAGGACGACATCCGCACGTATCACGTCGGTCCCGCCGAAACCGCGGCGCAGGGACAGATCGGGTCGAGCCGCGACGAGCCGCAAGGCGTCACCGTGGCCTGGCGCGGCTGCGGCACCGGCACGGTCACGTCGGTGTCGGCACCGCTGGGCCGCGAACGCACCTGCGAGGTCACGCCGGACGAGGCGGGCCTGCTCTGACCGCCCGGTAACCCGGTTTCGCGTCAATCACCGCAGGCGGCTGGCGAAGAACGACACGATTTCGCGGATGGCGTCGCCGCGCTGCTGTCCCGGAGACAGTTTGCCGACGCAGTCCGCGGGCGCGTCGTCCTCGCCGCCGATCTTGCCGGGGGACCATTCGGTGTTGAAGAAGTTGTGGTTGGCCCCGGTCAGCGTCACCGAACTGATGTCGGGGTTGCGTCCTTCGGCGTCCTTGACGTACTGCAGGCCCACGGTGCGGACCGCGCCGTCGCAGGTGCCGACGACCACCTTGAACGGCACCCGGGTGACCAGCACGTCGCTGTTGTCGTCCTCAGTGGAATTGAAATAGACCGGCGCGAGCGGGACGACCGCGCGGATCCGGACCCCGGCGGGCCATTCGGGCGTGTGCTTGTCGGAAGCCTGCCACATGACGCCCTTTCCGCCGCGGGAATGCCCCATCGTCCCGACCCGGGAGAGGTCGACGTGCCCGCGGAACCGGCCGAGCGTGCGGGCCAGCGGTCCCTCGCCGCGGGCGAGGTCGCGCCACAGCTCCAGATGCCTGTTGACCAGATGCGCGCGCGAGTAGTAGCCCTCGTCGCCGAGCAGATGCGCGTTGATGGCGTTGGCGCTGATCGACACCACGATGAAGCCCCGCTCGGCCAGCTTCTCGCCGAGGTAGTCGTAGCCGCGGAAACTCGGCAGCGACCGCTGTCCCGGCGGACAGGGCCAGTCGCCTCCCGGGGTCTTCGCGACCGGGTCCACGCAACTCCACCAGCTGCCGTGCTCCTGCACGATCAACGGATGCGGCCGTCCGCCGAGATCGCGCGGATAGTGCACGACGGCGGCCAGTTCCATCGGCACCGACACGGTCGGATCGTGGAAGGCCTGATCGCCGAGGTTGTACTCGACGACGCCGACGCCCTGTCCGGTTTCTGCTCCTGCTTGCGGTGCCGCGATGGTCACCGTGGCCAGCACCAATGCGGCGAGGGCCGTGCGAAGGAAAGTCATGCGCGAGAGGGTGCCGAGCGAGTGTCAGGGACTCGTGAGCGACGGAGGAACGGGCCGATTCATTGCCCGATGAGTCCCGGTTTCCGGCTTGCTGCTACTCCGCTTCACCGAGATGATTCCGCCAATCGTTCTCCGTGAAGGGAATTGCGCCGACTGGATAACTAGTGCCGCCGAGTTTCACCGCCGCGTCGTACCAGCGGCGATTGCTCTCCACCATCTGCTCGGCGATCGCTTCGGTCCTTGCGTAGCGGAGTGCCGCGACGAGGAAGATCGTCGGCGCGTCCGGCACCCGGAAGAGGGGCGTGGTGAGCACGTCCGCGGGAACGGGGTAGGTCAGGATCAGCCCGGAATCTCCCAGGTCGGCGTGCGTGAGGTCGGACATGATCCCGTCGACGAAAGTGTCGACGGCGTGGCCGGGCAGAAACAGGTTCGCCCACGGATGCGGCGAACGCCATTCGCCGGTGGATTCGAGATAAACGACGGTTTCGTCAAGCCGGGTGGCGAACTCCGCATAACTGAGGTCTTCGATTTTGTCCCTAGCCGCGTCGAAACCGAGGCCGTCGAGCAAGGCGTCGTCCGGTTCCGCGGACGGAGTGGAGAAAGCGGCGACGTCGAGCAGATGGAGCCAGCCCGCGTCGCCCGGGATGATCTGTCCTTGGAGAAAGTCGAACCGGCGCTCGCGGAGGAGTTTTCGTTGCTGCGCGCGAAGTTCGGCCGCAGTCGGGTAGTAGATCTTGACTCGCCGCACCCGCGCCGGCGCGGGAATGAGCGGAATGGTCGCGCGCACGATCACCCCGTCTCGGCCGAACCCGGCGAGCACCGCTGCGAAGAGGTCCGGCGCTTGGGTCGGGGAACAGGTCCGGAGTGCCCCGTCGCGGGTGACGACGTCGAGGGACAGCACGTTGTCGGTCTGCACCCCGTACCGGTGGCTCGTGCCGCCGATTCCGCCGACGGACAACGTCCCGCCGACGGAGAGGTGGAGGTAGTCCGTGAGGACGCGGGGAGCCAACCCGTGCTGGAGCGTGGCCGCCAGGAGTTCGGCCCAGGTCGTACCGGCGTCGACGACTACGCGGTCCTCGCTGATGTCGTGCACGGTACTGAGGCCACTGAGGTCGAGCACGATCCCGGAAGCGGCCTGAGCCTGGCCCATGCCGGTGTGGCCTTGTCCTCGTGGCGTGACGGAAAGGCCGTGCTCCGCGGCGAAGCGGAGGACCGCGCTGACATCTCGGCACGAGCTGACCCGGGCGACCGCCAGCGGGGGACGGGAGACGATGCCGCCGAAGTCGGCAGCGGCGTAGGCGATTTCGGGTGGGTCGGTGGTCAGTGTGCCGTCGAGCTGGAGTCCTGCGAAGGGTTGCCCGGGCATGCACTGCCTCCTGGTGTCCTCACCGTGCGCTTCGGCCACGGTAGCCCCGGAACGCTGTTCCGGTTCCGCGGCCGAAGTGCGCGGGGCTAGGACACCGCTTTGGCGGCGGAGACGTCGACGCCGTGCGCGGCCACGACCTCGGCGCTGCCGTCGGCCAGCCGGTAACGCAGGCCGACGACCGCGGCCCGGCCGTCCGCGACCCGGTCGGCGAGCACGCGGGAGCGGTCCAGCAGCAGGTCGACGGTGTGCTTGACGTGCTCGGCCAGAATCTCGTGCGGCTCGACCCGGCCCGCGGCCCGCGCGGCGAGGACGCTGGGCGTCACCTTCTCGACGACGTCGCGGACGTAGCCGACCGGCGCGAGCCCGTCTTCGAGGGCGGCCCGGGCCGCGCCGACAGCACCGCACGAATCGTGGCCGAGCACGACGACGAGCGGGCAGTCCAGCAGGTCGACGCCGTACTCGATGCTGCCGAGCACCTCCCCGCCGATCACCTGGCCCGCGGTGCGCACGACGAACAGGTCGCCGAGGCCGCGGTCGAAGATGATCTCGGCGGCGAGGCGCGAATCGGAACACCCGAACAGGACCGCGAACGGATGCTGGTTCGGCGCGATCGCCGCGCGGCGGGCAGCGTCCTGGTTGGGGTGCTCCGGGGCGCTGGTGACGAAGCGGTGGTTGCCTGCCATCAGCAGGTCGAACGCTTCCTGCGGAGTCGGCGGTGTCGTGTCGGCCATGCCCTCAGCCTAAGCCGACCGACGCCCCGAGCGGTGTTGCGATCGTCTCTCCGGGCCCAGGTTTGAACCGCCCGCGGACGGGTTACCGACCCCGGCCGAGCGCGGCCCGCTTCACGAAGCCGACCGCGGCGGTCGCCAGGAACAGGACCGCGCCCACGACGACGAGCCAGAACAGGCCTTTGATCACCACCCCGAGCACGATGCACACCAGCCAGATCACCAGAAGCAGACCGAGCAGTGCCAGCATGGAGCCCTCCTGACCGTCGCCGGGAAACCGCGGTACTCGGGAGGGGTACCCGTTCGCGGCCGGGCTATGCGAGCCGTCCGGCCCCGGCCGCCTGGGGAAGGCGACCGGGCGTCGGTGTGCTGCGGAACCACTGCCTGAGGACCTCGATCAGGAACAGCGCCAGACATACGGGTGGTAGATCCCGTCGGCGTCCATGCGCGCCCCGGCCACCGTGCCGTCGTCGCCGATCCGGGACGGGAGGTCGCGCGTAATGTCGCCGAAGTTCGACACCCACGCGCCCTGCCGCCACACGCCGTAGCCGGTGCCCTTGGAGTCGTTGCCGCCGTGCGCCACGTCGATCCGGCCGGTGATCAGACCGTCCCGGTTGAGGGTGAGCTGCGGGTTGCCGTTGGACAGGTTGTAGCTCGAGCCGGGCAGCACGTGCGCGGCGCCCTGCTGGTCCCAATAGACGCCGACCGGCTTGTTGTTGTAGCTGGCGTTGCCGACCACGCGCCCGTTGGAGAACGCCGTGCCGTCGGGGAACTGCAGGCCCGGCAGGGTACCGAGCGGGGTGATCGTGCCCACCCGCCAGATCGCGAGACCGGAGTCGCGCAGCAGCAGGACCGAGCCGTCCTCGTCGACCGCCTGGGGCTGGGTGCGGTCCGGAGCCAGCCCGGGAAGCGCGGTGACGGTGCCCGGTTGCGCGGCGGGCCAGCGCACCACCGTGGTCAGGCCGCTGCTGTCGCCCCAGACGTAGCCGGTGATGTCGCCCGCGTCGTTGATGCCGAGCGCCGCGGCCTTGGTGTTGTTCCCCAGCTTCGGCAACTCCTCCAGCACGTCGCCCCGGGAGCGGAACGCCGTGCTCACCGAGACCCCCGGGAAACTGACCCGGGCAGTACCGACGATCGTGCCCGCGCGGTTTTCGTCGGCCACCTCGTAGCTGAGCACGTCGTTCATCACGGTGAAGACGGAGTACGCACCGTTCTTCCAAGCAACCGGCCGCTGCCGCCCGCCGATGTCGGCGACGCCGGAAAAGCCGCCCTGGTGATCGGTCGCGGTCGGCATCCCGCCCTGGCCCGGCACGGGAAGCGCCGTCGCCCGCCAACTGCAAGCCGCCGCGGACGCGGTCGAGGTCGGGACGAGCAAGGCCGCCGCGATCAGCAAGGCGCTGCCTAGTAACCGGTATCTGTGCACGTTTCCCTCCAAAGGGTGGCGGTGAACGCCGTCTAGGATCGCGTTCACTGCCGCGGGAGGGGGCGAGGATAGGGGTGGTTTCGCGTGATCAGGGGGCCGTGTGCGATTTCCGGCTTGCCGCGCGTGCTGGCTGGAGTTGGCCGCCCCGGCTTTCTGGGCGACGCCTGATCGGCATAGGTCTTGAACTATTTTCGGAGTTCGGGCTACCAAATCCATAGCTGTCGTGAGTCCGTCCAGCCGCTTTCGTCGATGCCGACGAGGTGGGCGGCCTCGGGGCCGGTGCGCGAGTCTTCGTCCAGCGGGATGGCGAAGCGGTGTTCGCCGGAGTCCACCGCGAGGTAGCGATCGGGGACCAGTTCGCAGTGGTCGATCACTGTGCCGATGTAGGAAAGCATGACGACCGGCGACTGTCCTTCCGGAAAGCGCCACCCGCGGCAGCCATACAGACCGAACGGGTTGGTGAGAGCCCGCAGGACGGGTCCGTCGAAGTGCAGTTCGACGTAGTCGCGGACGAAGCAGACCGCGCTGATCTCGCGGCCTACGAGGAGTTGCAGCGGCGCGGCGAGGTCGTCAGCGGTGGTCATGCGACCAGGCTGCCAGAAACTCAGGTGATCGTGACGCCCGCGCCGGAGAACCCCCCGGAAATCAGTGCGGCGGCCCGTACAAATCGGTCCTCCGGTCCCCGAATAGATGGTTGCGGGTACTGATGTTCTTGTCCCGCCCCGCGGAAAGCTCGGTCTCCCAGCAAGCCCGCCCGTCCTCTCCCGCGACGGCGGCGACCCAGCCGTCGTGGTCGACGATTGCCGTTCCCTCCGTCCACCGCTGACCGCGTTCAAGCCCGGAGCGGTCGCAGCACGCGATGGCGACTCGGTTGACTCGCGCGGCCGCCTGGGCGATGACTACCTCCGGCGGTCGCTCACCCTCGGGACGGGGGACTTCGGGCCAGTTGGTCGGGACCGCGATCACATCGGCGCCCTCGAGAGCGGACCGGCGGGTGTACTCCGGGAACTCGAGGTCGTAGCAGATCATCACCGCGATCCGGCCGAAGCGGGTGGTGGTGACTGGCGGCGGCTGGCTTCCGGGGGTGAAGAACAGCTTTTCCCGGTCCCACAAATGGGTTTTGCGATAGCGGGCCAGGACACCGGTGGCATCGAACAGCACCGCGCTGTTGTAAAGAGCACCGTCCGGGCCGCGTTCTGCGTATCCGCACACGACTACCGAGTCGCCGTCGATCGCGGCCGCCCACTCGGCGATCATCGGGTCATCAGACGGGATCGCGCACTCCCGCGCCTCGGCGGGCGACTCGAAGACGTATCCGCTCGTCGCCAGTTCCGGCAGCACGAGGATGTCGGCGGTCGTGTTTTCGCTGATCGTGCGGACGATCTGCCGGTGGTTTTCGGCGAGGCGGCCGACCTGCGGGGCGAGTTGCGCGCAGACGATCCTGGTCATTCGCTGTCTCCCGGCTCGGCGATCTGCGTCCGGACCCGCTCGGCTAAGCCGGGCACCGCGGCCACGACGACGGTCGCGACGACGAGGACTCCGAGAATGATGTACGGGAAGAACCGGTACGGGCCCGACACGCCCACCACGTTCTTGAAAATGGTGTAGGCGATGAAGGCGAGCGCGAGCACCGGGACGACCGCCTGCCAGCGGGGCGCTTTCGGCTTCCCGCTGAGGAAAAGAAAGCGGAACGCGCCGACGGTGGCCATGGCATAAGCCACGAGCAGGGCGATGGTTCCGATGGTGAGCCAGTAGAAAGTCGCGTCCAGGACCCCGGTGCCGGCCAGCCGCTGCCCGACGGCGAAGCAGAGGATCAGGACGCTGGTCACGACGATCGTGCCGACCGGGGCCCCGCGTTTGGTCAGCCGCGCGACCGGTCCGGGGACTCCGGCGTCGCGGAGCAGCGCGTAGCCGACCCGCGCGGCGCCGTTGACGGTGCCGAGGGTGATCGCGAACAGGCTGACGCTGGCGACCAGGTTCAGCAGGACGCCCATCGCACTGCCGAGATACTGACCAGCCAGATCGCCGTACGGGTCTTCGGCCGCGGCGAAGGCTTTCACCCCGTCCGGCCCGGTGCCGTAGCCGAGCGCCTGCCCGGCGATGGCGAGCAGGAAGAACACGCCCACCACCGCGATGGTGATCTTCAGCGCCCGGGGGATTTCCCGCTTGGGGTTCATCGTCTCCTCGCCGAGCGACGCGGCGCCCTCGAACCCGGCGAACGCGAGGAATCCGAACACCGCGGCGCCGGCGATCGTGCCCACTCCGGTTCCGGCGGGCAGGTGCAGGAAATTCCAGCTGAACGTCTGCCCGTGCGGGCCGTGGCCCGTCGCGACCCGCGCGATGATCACGATGCTGAGCAGGCCGACCAGTGCGGCCCCGGCCAGTTCGCAGATCAGCAGGATCCGCGTGATGACCCGGATTTCGCTCAGCGACAGCGCGACGACCAGGACCAGCGCCACCAGCGCGGTCCAGATCCATTCGGCCGACCCGGCACTGGCCAGGCCCAGCTGGCTGAGGACTTTGTTGAAGAACAAGGCGATTTCGGCGGTCGAGCCGGTGCCGATGGTCGCGTACGCGGTGAACAGCGCGGTGCCGGCGACGAACCCGGCGCGCGGGCCGAGCGTGCGGCCGACCAGTGCGTAGACGGATCCGGTGTGCGAGATGTGCTGAGACAGCTTCACGAATCCGTAGCCGACAAGCGAAACTCCGAGGATGGCGAAGACGAAGGCCCAGGTGGCTCCTTCGCCGAGCAGCCCGGCCGCTCCCACGCCGAGCAGCGCCATCGCGCCGACCGGGCCGATGAGACCCACGGAGAACGCGGCCGCGTCCGTGACTTTGAGTTCTCGCCGCAGTTTTTCCGGTGCGGCCGCGGCTTGGTTTCCGTTGGCGGGTGCGGACATGTCCTCAGCCTCTGTCTGGTTTTCGGTGCCGGGGAGCGGCAGGGGGCGGCGGGCCGGACCGGCGGACGCGGTCCGGCCCGGGAAGCGGGCTCAGGCCCGGTCGACGGCGGGAGTGCCGTCGAACGCACCGGAATGCCTGCCGAGGTGTTCGATGCGGACGGTGGCGGTGGCCTCGTGCGCGGCCAGGCCCTCGAACGCGGAGATCCGTTCCACGGCAGGGGCCAGCGCCGCGGTGCCTTCCTTCGCGGCGCGCTGGTAGGTGAGCGGCTTGAGGAACCGCGACACCGACAGCCCGGCGTTGTAGCGCGACGTCTTGCCGGTCGGCAGGACGTGGTTGGTGCCCGCGATTCCCTTGTCGGAGTAGGCGACCGTGCTCCACCGGCCGAGGAACAGCGAGCCGTAGTTGGTGAGCGTCTTGAGGTAATAGTCGTCGTCGGCGGTCTGGATTTCCAGGTGCTCGGGACCCCAGACGTCGCTGACCGCGGCGGCCTGGGCGCTGTCGCGCGCGACGACGACCGACCCGAAGTCGCGCCACGCCGGGCCGGCGACCTCGCGGGTGGCCAGCGTCGCCAGCCTGCGTTCGATCGCGGCGACGACCTGGCGGCCGAGTTCCTCGGAGGTCGTCACGAGCGCGGCGGGCGAGTTGGGGCCGTGCTCGGCCTGCCCGAGGAGGTCGGCGGCGACCCAGTCGGGGTCGGCGGTCTCGTCCGCGAGCACGGCCACTTCGGACGGTCCGGCCAGCAGATCGATGCCGACCCGGCCGAACAGCTGCCGCTTCGCTTCGGTCACGTAGGCGTTTCCCGCGCCGACGAGCATGTCCACCGGGGCCTCGTCCAGCAGTCCGAACGCCATCGCGCCCAGCGCCTGGACGCCGCCGAGCGCGAAGACCCGGTCCGCGCCGGACAGGTAGGCGCCGTACAGGACCGCCGGGTGCGCGCCGTGCTCGCCCGACGGGGGAGTGCACGCGAGAACGGACGGCACGCCGGCCGTCTTGGCGACCCCGACCGTCATGAACGCACTGGCCAGCAACGGGAATCGGCCAGCGGGCAGGTACGCGCCGACCCGGCTGACCGGCACGTAGCGCTGTCCGCAGACGACCCCGTCGGCCAGTTCGAGTTCGAAGTCCGTCAGGTGCTCGCGCTGGGCGGCCGCGAAGCGGTGGGTGCGTTCGTGGCCGAGTTCGAGCGCCGCGCGCAGGTCGGCGGGGAGCTGGTCGCCGGAGCGGCGCAGTTCGTCGCGGCCGAGTTCGAGCGCGCCGGTCCAGCCGTCGAGGTCCTCGGAGTAGCGCCGCACCGCGGTGAGACCGCCGCGTTCGATGTCGCGCAGCATTTCGCTGACGCGTTCGACGACGCGCGGGTCGCGCTGGGCGGGCGGTCCGTCCACGGCGGGCTTCTTGAGCCAGGTCAGCGGGCCGAGCTGGGCTGCCTCGGAGGGAGTGATTTGCATGGCACGAGACGGTAAGCGCGATCCGGCCCCCGGACTAGAGGGTGCGATCCTGGGCGAACCATCGGTTTGCCCTATGCCAGCGAGGGCAAAATGTCCACTATGGACAAAAGCGGAACTGTCCACACCGGACCCGGGTCAGCCTCGGGTCTGCTTGGGCCGGGCGGCAGCCGGGCCGCGCGCGTCGCTGACCGCGTCCTCGGCCAGCCGGGCCAGCTCCCGGGTGGCGCGCGACAGCGGACGGCCGCGTTTGCGGGCGATGGCGATCGTGTCGAACAGCGGCTCCTCGAACGGAGCCGTGTGCAGACCCGGCGGGAAGGCGGCGCTGCGGACCACCGCGGTGCTGGCGATGGTGTCGCCCGCCCCGTCGGCGACCAGTTTCAGGGCCGCTTCCACGTGCTCGATCTCGAAGACCGGTTCGATGCGCACGCCGGCCAGCTGCGCCCGGTCGGCGAGCTGGCGGCGGGTGGGATCGCGCCAGCCGTAGCGGGCGTCGTAGAGGACCAGTCGCGCGGCCGCGAAACGCCGGATGCTCACCGGTTCCGCGGCCGCGGCCGGATCGGCGCTCACGTAGAGCACCTCGTCCCGCATCAGCGGGGTGATGTCCAGTCCCTCGTCGTCGACCGGGAGCACGATGAGCCCGGCTTCGATGTCGCCCGCCCGGATCGCGTCCGCGGTCTCCGCGGAATTCTGCCCGACCAGCCGGACCTTGACCGACGGATACCGGCGGTGGAAGGTCTGCGCGAGATTGCCGAGCAGGTAGTAGTCCGCGTTGCGCAGGACGCCGAAGGTGGCGGTGCCGCCGCCGAGCGAGCCCAGCGACTGCACCGCGCGGACCCCTTCGTCGGCCGCGTGGACCGCGCGCCGCGCGAACGGCAGCAGTTCCTCGCCGGCCGCGGTCAGCGTCAGCCGCCGGGCGCCGCGATGGAAGAGCACCGCGTCGAGTTCTTCCTCCAGCCTGCGGATCATCTCCGACATCGAGGCCTGGGAGACCTCGAGCTGGGCCGCGCCCCGGGTGAACGAGCCCTGGCTTTCGGCCGCGACGAACGCCCGGAGCTGGTTCAGGGTCACCCGGTCGCCGTCGCGGGACTCCTGCTCCATCGGCCGATCCTAAGCGGACGGACGTCCCGCCGCGCTCAGTAGATGTTGGTGTCGGCGAACGAGCTTTCGTGGCCGTTGATCTGCGCCCGCAGCGAGATCTGGTCGAAGACCCGGACCTCGCGGACGATCCGGCCGTTCTGGACGAGGAACTGCGAAACGCCGAGCAGGTCGACCGGTTTGCCGGTCAACGGCCCGAAATCGGCGACCCCGCGGTACTCGCCCCGCATGACCCAGAGCACGGCGACGCGCAGTCCCGCGTACCGCTCGGCGTAGTTGGCCTGCACGTCGCGGATCTCGAAGCGGGCGTCCGGGAACGGCGCGATCTGGGCGAGCAGGTCCTTCTGGTAGCCGTCCGGGCGGAGGACCGTGCGGTCGCCGACGGTGTGCAGGAAGAGGTCCCGGTGCATGAAGTCGGTGACCTTGTGCAGGCACCGCGCGTTCCAGACCTCTTCGACGAATTCCAGCACCATTTCGCATTCGGGCCGGTAGTCGTCCGCGCGCGGGCCGCTGTCGCCGACGGCCAGGACGTCGGCGGGCGCCGGTTTCGTCATCGATCCCTCGTAACCGCGGAACCGCAGCCCGCGCGCGACCTCGGCCGGGTCGAGGCCGAGTTGCAGGCAGTCCGCGAGGTCGTCGCGGACGACCCATTCCTCGACCATGCGGCCACGCCGGTACAGGCAGTTCGCGATGGTGCGCTTGCGGATCGGCACCGGCCGGCCCGCCACGAGGTGCGTGTCGGCGGAGAAGACGAGGTGCGAACTGAGGAAGGCGTCGTCGCCGCGGGCCTCCCAGACGACGTCCTCGGCCTGGCCCACGTGCTGCGGCACCTGCGCGATCCGCATCAGGCTGCCCTCGATCACGCCGTCCCGCCCGGTCACGGTGCCGAGGCCGCCGTGCACAATCGAGTCGGGTTCGTAGTTGTCGACGATGTAGGAGATGTCGCGCTGCACCCAGATCCGGTCGGTGACCTCGCGGATGAAATCGTCCGGGTCCGCGTAGGGCTGGTAGGCGACCGGGTCGAGCGGCATGGCGGGTTCCTTTCTCGGCTGGCAACGTGCGCTGGGCACTGTATCCGTATGCATTGCTCCGGGCAAGAGCAGCCGCCGAACCGTGGCCGCGGCTGATCTTCCGCGCGTGACCTCGGCAAAATTCGCGGCAGTGGCGGTCTTGACCCGGTGACCCGGGCCACTTAAGTTGCCATCCATACGTATGCAGACGGCTGAGCCGTTGTGAGACGCCACTGGAGGTGTCATGTCCACCGTCACGCCGACCGCGGCCGCGACGGCCGAGGCGACCGGACGTCGGAAGGCGATCCGCAAGGTCGTCCTCGCCGGCAGCATCGGGAACTTCGTCGAGCAGTTCGACTACGGGCTCTACGGCTACATGGCCCCGGTGCTCGCCGGGTCCTTCTTCCCGGCCAGCGACCACACCGCCAGCGTGCTCAGCGCGTACGCGGTGATCGCGATCGCCTGCCTGGTGCGCCCGCTCGGCGGCACCCTCCTCGGCCGGTGGGGAGACCGGCTGGGGCGCAAGCGGGTGCTGTTGTGGACGGTCCTGTTCATGGGCGTGTCCACGGCGGCGATCGGCGTGCTTCCCACGTACGGCCAGATCGGGCTGGCGGCTCCGCTGATCCTGCTCGTGCTGCGGGTGGTGCAAGGCATGGTCGCGGGAGGGGAGTACGTCGGCGCGGTCGCGTTCGTGGTCGAGTGGGCCGAGCCGCGCCGGCGCGGGTTCTACACGTCGTTCGCGTCGAACAGCTGCTTCCTCGGCATCCTCGCCGGGGCAGGCACGGCAGCGCTGATGAGCGCCTTGTTCAGCGACGCGGCATTGCACAGCTGGGGCTGGCGGATCCCGTTCCTGGCAGTGCTTCCGCTGTGCGCGATCGGAGTCTGGCTGCGCAGCCGGCTCGACGAGACCCCGGAATTCGTCGCCGCCACCGAACACGGCACGAACGTCGTCGCGGCGCCGCTGCGCGAGGCGCTGCGTTCCCAGTGGCGGCCGATCCTGGTGTTCTGCGGCGCGTCGATCATGCTCGCGATCCTGTCCTACACCTGGGTCACCTTCTACCCGGAGTACCTGTCCGAAACGCTGCACCTGCCGAAGTCCGCGGCGTGGCTGTCGAACATGATCTCGGTCGCGGTGCTGATCCCGCTGCTGCCGCTCGCCGGCGCGATCTCCGACCGGATCGGGCGCAAGCCGATGCTCATCGCCGGGGCGGTGTGCTGCATCGTGCTGGTGCCGCTGGCGTTCAAGGTGGGCGAGGCGGGCACGTTCGGGGCCGCCGTGGCGAGCCAGCTGATCTACCTGGTCCCGGAGTTCTTCCTGACCGGCATCGTCACCGTGTGCGCGGCGGAGATGTTCGCGACCCGGACCCGGTTCAGCGCGAGTTCGATCGCCTACAACTGCTCGTTCTCGATCTTCATGGGCATCACGCCGTTCGTCGCCACGCTGCTGGTGGCGGAGTCCGGCACGATCTACGCGGTGTGGATGTACCTGGCCGCCGCGGCGGTGCTCGCACTCGTGGTGATCACGGTGTTCATGAAGGAGACCTACCGCAGCGACCTCTCGGCGGACAAATACGCCCGGTGACCTGCCGGGGCCCCGCGTCCGCCGCCGCGGCGGGCGCGGGGTTCACCGCGGCGCGTGCGTTCCCCGGGGCACCAGCGACGGGGCGAACACGGTGCGCCGCGGTGCTTCGCTGTTTCCGGCGAGGCGGTCGACCAGCAGGGCCGCCGCGGCCTTGGCCATGCCGTCCAAGTCGTGGCGCACGGTCGTCAGATCGAAGGTCTCCCAGGAGGCCATCGGCAGGTCGTCGAACCCGATCACGGTGAGGTCGCCCGGGATGTCGATGCCGAGGCGCCGGGCCGCGTTGATCGCGCCGATCGCGATGACGTCGTTGCCGCAGAACACCGCGGTGGGCCGGGGGCTTTCCGCCATCAGGTCGAGCAGTCCCTCGTACCCGGTGCCGTGGTCGAACGGGCCTTGCCGGACGCGGCGGCGCGGCAGGCCGACGCCCGCCTCGGACAGCCCGATCCGGAAGCCGAGCTCGCGGTCGCGTCCGGTCGTCGTCTCGGACGGGCCGCCGATCAGCGCGATGTCGGTGTGGCCCAGCCGCAGCAGTTCCTCGGCGACCAGCCGCCCGCCCGCCTCGTTGTCCACCACCGCGGCGTCCGCGTTGCCGGCGCCGGTCTCCCGGTTGAGGAAGACGAACGGCAGCCCGCGCCGGGTGAGTTCGGCCGGAAGGCCGGAGCCGATCACCGCGGTGGTGAGCACCACCCCGTCGATCGACCGGTCGAGCAGCCGCTCGGTCTCCAGCGCGGCCTCGCTGCGCTCGGCGAAGAGCATCATCCGGTAGCCGTGCTGTTCGAGCGTGTCGTGCAGCGGCCCGATCAGATGCGGGTAGAACGGGTTGGTCAGATCCGTGACGACCACGCCGACGCAGTGCGTCGACCGGGTCGCCAGGCTCCGGCCGGCTTCGCTCGGCACGTAGCCGAGCGCGTCCGCCGCCTCGCGCACGCGGGTGCGGGTGGCCTCCGAAACCCGGTGGTCCCCGCGCAGCGCCCGGGAAACGGTCGGCTGCGAGACCCCGGCGAGCCGGGCCACGTCATGACTCGTGATCGACATCCGCTCCTCTTCCGCGCAACGGGCGTGCATACGGATCCTAGCGGAAATTCCGGACCGCCCGCGCGAAGGCCTGACGCTGGAGCGTCTTGACAGAACCCGCACGCGATGGTCGTATGCATACGTATAAACAACCAGGTTTCGGAGGGGTGCCATGCGTACCGACGAAGGGCCGGTGACGGCGGGCGAGCTGGCCCGCCGGACGATCCGGCGGACCGATTTCGTGTCCTGCGATCAGGCGTTCATCGACTGCCGGACGCCGGGGTCGGACCGCAAGGAGAACTACTCGATGATCGGCCCGGGGGTGACCCAGAACGCGGACCAGGTGGTGAACCTGCGCGAGCCGCACGGGTTCAGCATCGGGGCGGCGGCGATGCCGCACGGGATCACCAACAACCTGCACCTGCATTTCACCGCGGAGGTGTTCCTGTGCTTCCGCGGCGAGTTCCTGCTCCGCTGGGGCGCGGACGGCGACGAAGGCGAACTGGTGCTGCGCGAGGGCGACATCGCCTCGATCCCGACGTGGATCTTCCGCGGGTTCACCAACATCGGCCCGGACGACGGCTGGCTGTTCACCGTGCTGGGCCACGACGACACCGGAGGCATCATCTGGGGCCCGTCGGTGCTGCGGGAGGCGGGCAGGCACGGCTTGCACCTGACCGCGGACAACCGGTTGATCGACACTCTCGCCGGCGACGAACCGCCCGACGCCGCGGAACTGGTCCAGCCGATGGCTCCGGCCGACATCGCCGCCCTGCCGTCCTACGACGCGGCGAAGCTGCGCCGCCGCGTGGCCACGGCCGATGATCTGCAGTGGTCCGCGCACGCCTTGCTGGGCGGTGCCGTGCCCGGCGGGCGCGCCGAACTGGCCCCGGTCATCGGCTTCGGCATGACCGAAGACCGCGACCAGGAACCGCCCATCTACAACCCGCACGGCCACAATGTCGCGTGGCTGCGCGCCGAGCCCGGCGAAGGCATCCCGCTGCACCGGCACGACGAAACGCAGGTGCTGCTGGTCAAGGACGGCGAATGGGAGGTCACGCTCAACCGGCACGACGAGACGAGCGTGCGCCTCGGCCCGTGGGACATGGTTTCCGTGCCGCGCGGCGCGTGGCGCAGTGTCCGCAACGTGTCGGACGAGCGGGCGACGCTGCTGGTGGTCAACGGCGGAGACGGCCGCGTGCGTCTCGACTGGGACGACGAGGTCGTGAAGGCGGCTGCCGACGCGGGCGTCGGCCTGGACCACAACGGTTACCTCGCGCCGTGGCATCTGCTGCCTCGCGCGGCCGGCCGGTGACTGACCTGCCGGTGGTGCTGGTCCCCGGAATGCTGTGCGACGCCGAGATCTGGCCGCGGCTGCCCGGGCGGGTGGTCCACGCGGAGATCACCGCGCCGGACATCGGCGGCATGGCCGAGCAGATCCTGGCCGCGGTCGAGAGCCGGTTCGTGCTCGCCGGGTTGAGTCTCGGTGCGATCGCCGGGTTCGAGGTCGCGCGCCGGGCGCCGGAGCGGCTCGCCGGATTCTGTGCCGTCTCGACCAATGCCGGCGCGCCGACCGCGGAGCAACTCGCCGCCTGGGCCGCGTTCGACCGCCGCACGCTCGCCGGGGAATTCGACGACGTGGTCGCGGACGAGATCCTGCCGACGATGTTCTCCGCCCCGGATCCGGTGCTGGAACAGCGTTTCCTCGCCATGGCGCGGCGGGTCGGGCCCGGTGTGTTCCGCGCCCAGCTCGCCGCCCAGGCGACCCGGCGGGACGCGCACGCCGCGGTGGCGGGCCTCTCCTGTCCGGTGCTCGTCGTCTCCGGGGCACAGGATCGCTTGTGCCCGCCCGAATTCCACCGTTCGATCGCCGCGCGGGCGCGAAATTCCGTGCTGCGCGTGCTTCCCGAAGCCGGACACCTGCTGACGCTCGAGACGCCCGGTGCCGCGGCCTCGGCCTTGACCGAGTGGCTGTGCTGTCTTTCCCCATTCTCGAAGGAGTCCTGAATGCCCAAGACCCTGAAATCCGCTGTCCCCGCCGAGCAGGTCGCGGCCGACCGCACCGACGTCGGCGACCGGGTCCGCGCGATCATCGCCGACATCCGCGAACGCGGGGACGCCGCGGTCCGCGAGTGCTCGGAGAAATTCGACTCGTGGTCGCCCGAATCGTTCCGGCTCTCGCCCGAGGAGATCGAGAAGATCGTCGCCCGGGTGCCCGGCCAGGTGCTCGATGACATCCGGTTCGTCCAGGACCAGGTGCGCGCTTTCGCGCAGCGGCAGCGGGACTCGTTGCAGGAGTTCGAAATCGAAACGCTTCCGGGTGTCCACTTGGGACAGAAACACGTTCCGGTCGCTGCCGCGGGCGCTTACGTGCCCGGCGGTCGCTACCCGCTGACCGCCTCCGCGCACATGACCATCGTGACCGCGAAGGTCGCCGGGGTGCCGCGAGTGGCCGCGTGCACGCCGCCGATCCGCGGGGAGGTGCCGGAGGCGACCGTCGCCGCCATGCATTTGGCCGGAGCCGACGAGATCTACCTCCTCGGCGGCGTGCAGGCGGTCGCCGCGCTGGCGGTCGGGACCGAAACCGTCGGGCGCGTCGACCTGATCGCCGGGCCGGGCAACGCTTATGTCGCCGAAGCGAAGCGGCAACTGTTCGGCGAGGTCGGGATCGACCTGTTCGCCGGCCCGACCGAGGTGCTGATCGTCGCCGACCACACGGCCGACCCGTTCGTCGTCGCGGTGGACCTGCTGTCCCAGGCCGAACACGGCCCGGACTCTCCGGCCGTGCTGATCACCACGTCCGAGGACCTCGCACGGGAGGTGCTGGAGCACGTCGAGGCGCTGCTGCCGGGCATGCCGACCCGCGACTTCGCCGGGCCGGCCTGGCGCGACCACGGCGAGATCCACGTCGTGGACGACCTCGACGAGGCGTTCGCGCTGGCGGACTCCTACGCGTTCGAGCACGTCCAGGTGCTCACCGAGCAGCCGCGTCAGGCGCTGACGAAGATGCGGGACTACGGTGCGCTTTTCCTCGGCCCGGGCACCTGCGTGTCCTACGGCGACAAGGTGATCGGCACCAACCACGTCCTGCCCACGCGCGGCGCCGCCCGCTACACCGGCGGGCTGTGGGTAGGGAAGTACTTGAAGACCGTGACCTATCAGGAGGTCACGAGCAGCGAGTCGAGTGTGCGGCTCGGCGAAGTCTGCGGACGCGCGGCGCGGGTGGAGTTGTTCGAAGGCCACGCGCGGTCGGGCGATGTGCGCGCGGCGGAGTTCCGGCGGAGCGAGCTTTCCTGGAACCCGGCGTGACCGCGTCGCTTTCGGCACGGACCGCGCTCGTCACCGGCGGCGGGAACGGGCTCGGCCGCGCGATCGCGTGCGCGTTGTCGGCGGCGGGCGCGCGGGTTGTCGTGACCGGACGTCGGCGGGACGCCCTCGAGACCACGGTCGCGGCGCTGTCCGGACCGGGCCGGGCAGCGGTGTGCGACGTCGCCGATCCGCGTTCGGTCACCGCCCTTGCCGAGGAACTCGCGGACGAGGAGATCTCGGTGCTGGTCAACAACGCCGGGGTCGCGGGGCCGGTGAAGCCGCTCGTCGAGGTCGAACCGCAGGAGTGGGACGAGGTGTTCGGCGTCAATGTGCGCGGGGTTTACTTGGTGTGCCGCGCTTTTCTGCCGGCGATGACGGCGCGTGGCGCGGGCGACGTCGTCAACATCGCTTCCGTGAGCGGGAAACGGCCGCTCCTGCGCCGTACGCCTTACTGTGCTTCGAAAATGGCTGTGCTCGGCTTGACGGCCACGCTCGCGGGCGAGGTCGGGCCGTACGGGGTGGCGGTGAACTCCCTGTCGCCCGGGCCGGTCGAGGGCCCGCGGATGGAACGGAACTTCCGGTTGGAGGCGGAACGCACCGGCGTCAGTTACGCCGAGGCCGAACGCGCGTTCACGGGCCGCGCCGCACTGGGCCGGATGGTCACCGAGTCCGAGGTGGCCGCTGCGGTGCTCGCGATGCTGGCGATGCCCGGCCTGTGCGCGGCGGACATCGACCTGTCGGCGGGGATGGTGGCGCGGTGACCACGCTCAAACAGCGCCTGCGGTCCGGGGAACGGCTGCTCGGCGGGCTGCTGCGGCTGCCCTCGGAAACACTGGTCGAGATGGCCGGGGTGGCCGGGCTGGATTTCGTCGTGCTCGACTGCGAACACGGCCCGGCCGACCTGGTCCCCTTGCAGCAGCATCTGGTCGCCGCGCAAGCACACGGAATGGGCGCGCTGGTCCGGGTGGGGGCGGCGGAACCGGCGCAGGTCCTGCGGGTGCTCGACCTGGGCGCGGACGGCGTGATCGTGCCGCACGTCGACACCGTGGACCAGGCCCGCGCCGCGGTCGCCGCCGCGCATTACCCGCCGCTCGGGCAGCGGGGTTTCGCGACCTACAGCCGAGCCGGCCGGTTCGGTGCCCGCACCAGTGCTGAGCATCTGGAGACGGCGGCGGAAACCACTGTCGTCGTGCCGATGCTGGAAACGCCCGAAGCGTGCGCGGCGGCCGGGGAAATCCTTGGGGTCCCCGGAGTCGATTCGGTGCTGGTCGGGCCAGCCGATTTGGCGGTATCGCTCGGTTTGCCCGGCGGTGCCGCCGAACCGGCCGTCGGGCGCGCACTGGACGCGGTCGCGGCAGCGGCGAAGAGCGCGGGCAAGCCGATGACCAGCATCGTGGGAACTGTGGACCAGGCTCGGCAGGCACCGCCCGGGGCGGTGATCTACAACCTCGCGCACGTGCTGCTCCACGCTCTCGGCGACCTCACCGGGGCGCGGACCGCGGACCGGTAACGCGACGTCAGTTCCGGCCGGGGTGCGTTCATCGCGCCTCGGCCGGGCCCACGTCGGGGAATTCGACCGGCACAGTGGCGACCCGGCGGGCGGTGGCGTAGGCGTGGGCGACTCGTTCGAGGACGGACGCGTCACCGGATTCCGTCAGGTTCTCCTCGACCGGTTCGCCGGCGTGCGCGGCCCGGCTGGTCCGGATGACGTCCGCCCAGTCGCCGAAGTACGTGATGTCGGCCCGCGGCGACGGTTCGAGGGAGAAGCGCGCGCCGAGACCGCGGTCGAAGCGCAGCACCCAATGCACGGTGCCGGACGGGCCGTCGCTCAATTCGTAGGCGATTTCGCAATCCCGGTCCAGATCCGCGCATGCGGCCCGGACTTCGGCGGAAGCAGCGAGCAGTTCGTTCATCCGGGCGACGTGTTCGGGGGACATGAACATCGAGGCAGGCACGGGACCTCCTGATTCGGGGCGGCTTCTTGGCACGGTCGGGTCAGCGGTTTGCGTAAGCCCGCACATTGAGCTCGACGGCGGTGAGCGGAAGAGTGCCTTGTCCCAGCACGGTTTCGTGGAACTCCCGCACGTCGAACCGGCTGCCGAGCGCGCGTTCAGCGGTGCGGCGCAGCTCCCAGAACTTCTCGAAACCCAGCCGGTAGGACAGGGACTGGGCAGGCAGATCGGTGCCGTACCGCAGGATTTCGGTGGACACCTGGGCCGGCGACTCCATAGTCGTCGAGGACAGGTACGCGCGGCCCTTGTCCTCGGACCAGCCGAGTGTGTTGAGGCCGGTGTCCACGACCAGCCGCTGCGCCACGAACCGTTGGTGCAGGCAGGCGCCGTAACGGTCCCACGGGTCGCTGAACAGGCCCATTTCGAAGCCGAGCGAGGCGGCGTACTCGGCCCAGCCTTCGCAGTAGGCACCGAGCGATTCCGCGGCGGCTTGCGCCTGCAGCGGGTGCAGGGTGGCGTCATCGGCCTGGCGGGCCAGATGGAAGTGGTGGCCGGGCACGAGCTCGTGGAAGATCAGCGCCGCGGCCGAGATCTGTGCGCGTCCGTCGAGGCCGGATCCGTTGAACCGATAGCGGCCGACCGGATTCGCGGCGATCGGCTGCTCGTAGTAGCCGAAGGTCATGCCCGCTTCCAGCTCCGGGTCGAGCCGCTGAACGCCGAAGGCGGCCCGCGGGCGGACGCTGAACCACTGGTCGAGCAGCGGTTCGATGGCGGCGATGTGCCTGCCGTAGGTGTCGGCGACGTGTTCGGGGGAGGGGGCGTGGAAACGGGGATCGGCTTCGAGAACGGCTCGGTACGAGGTCTCGTCGCCGTCGAAGCCGACTTCGCGGCGGATTTCGGCCAGCTGCTCGGTGAGCTCCGCAACGGCCTTCAGCCCCAGTTCGTGGACCTCTTCAGGCTCGATGGGGTAGGTGGCGTAGTGGCGCACCAACCGGCGGTAAGCCTCGTGCCCGCCCGGGTACTGGCCGAGGCCGATGCCGTCGACGGCGCTCTGCGCGCCCGGTCCGTCCAGGTGCGCGAGGACGGCGTCGAAGGCGGGCAAGAGGTCGTCGACGACAAGCCGGTCGACGCCGTCGGCCAGCATCGTGCGCGTCGCGGGATCGAGGTCAGCCAGGCGGGACTCCGCAGGCCGCAGGAATTCGGCCGCGGCGGCCCGATGCGCGCGGACAGCGGCCAGGAAGCCGGGCAACGCGGGGCGCGGCAGCACGATGCCCTGTTCGGCCTGGCCGATGAGCTTGGCGTGCGCGGCCTTGATCATGTGCGTGAAGTCGTTGACGAGGGACAGGTAGCGCTTCGCCTCGTCGCCGGCGGTGAAGGCGAACGGGCGGAACACCTGCTGGCCGTACAGGGTCCAGCCGAAACTCTGGTAGGGCGCGACCGGGAAGCTCCACCAGTAGTCCTCGTCGGCTCCGGCCAGCTGGGTGGCCAGCGCACGGACGACAGCGGCGAGGGAAGTGTCCACATCGGACTCCGGAGCCCGGTTGAGTCCGGCCAGAATCCGTCGGCCCAGCGCAGCGGCTTCGCTCGCTTCCTCGTACGTGCCGCGGGGAAGCTGCGTGACCGGTTCGCCGGCGTGCAGCGCGAAGTGCGGCTGGGTGCGCTGGAGATGTGCCCACAGCTCGTCGGCCAGGTGACGAGTCGGATCGCTCGGTTCTGCCATGCCAGCGAACGTATCGCCGGGCGTGGCGGGCCCGGAATCAACAACGGTCGCGTCTTGCGCGGGGAGATGCTGCGCGTTTGTCGCGGGCGCCGGAGCCGGTCAGCCGCCGAGCCGGTCGTCGTACGCGGAGGCGAGCAGGCGCAGTTTGAGGCCAAGGTGCAGCATGAGCCGGTCGTCGCCGTCGTCGAGGCTGCATCCGGTGATCTGCTCGATCCGTTTGAGCCGTTGGTAAAGCGTGGCCCGGTGCACGCGCAGCGTGTCGGCGGTGCGCTGGATGTTGCCGCCGTGGTCGAAGAAGGCGGTCAGCGTGTCGAGCAGGACGTGGTGCCGGTCCTCTCGATCCAGGGCCTGGAGTGCCGGAACCCGGGCACTGCTGCGCAGGTCGTCCGGCGGCAGCTTCAGCAGCAGTTCGTAGGGCCCCAGTTCGCCCCAGCGGGCCAGGTCGCCGACGCTGGGCAGCAGCAACGCGGCCCGCACCGCCAGCGACGCCTGCTGATACGACTCGAGAACAGCGTCGAGTTCGGTGACGGTTCCGCCGAGACCGGCGACGGGCCGCGCGGCGCCGTCGGTCAGCCGCTGGAACCGGCTGGTGATCCGCTCGGCGATCGCGTCGACGAGAGCGCGCGCCGGCGGTTGCCGTTGGATGAGGAGAAGCCAGCCCCGTGAGCGGTTGGCCACCATCAGCGCGACGTCGTCCACGACGGTGCGCACGCCCTCCTCGATCGCCGCTTCAAAGGCGACTTCCTGCGGCGGCGCGGCTGCTCCGGACACGCGGCATTGCACCGCGAGGACGGTGAAGCAGGTACGGTCCTCGCCGAACAACTGCTCGGCCCGCAGGTCGGCGATCGCCTGCGCGCGCATGTCGGCGTCGGGCGAAACGAGTTCGCGCAGGATGCCCTCGTGCCGTGCCTTCGACCGCTCGTGCAGCAGCAGCCTGCGGTAAAGCACGGAGCCGGCGGCCTCCGCGGCGGCTGCGGCTGCCGACAGTTCGGACTCGCTGAACGAGCCGTCCTCGTCGATGAGCCACAGGTAGCCGAGCAGCATGCCGTTGCACCGCACCGGCGCGCACAATCTCGGCTTGGCCCCCTCGACGCGGACGATGCCGGGTTCGGTCCAGCCGGCGATGCCCAGCGCGAAGAGACCGGTGGTGATCTCAGGCCGCACGGCCCGGTTGAGCACCGAGCCGACCCGGACGGCGTCCTCGTCGCCGAAGTGGCGGCTGGCCGCGAGAAGTCGGATCGCGGGGTCGTCGATGGCCACCGAGCGGTGCAGGCGCTCGGCCAGATCGTCCACAATGGACTGGAGGTCACCGTCGGACATGGGCGTCCATTTCGCTTCGCGCGCTCTTCCGTGCCGAGCACCGACGCTACCACCGTCCACAGAGGAGCGCGGTCAGCCGAGCACGGTTCCGGAGTTGTTCTGGTGGTGTTTCCGTTTGCGGGAGAACGCGCCGAGGTCGATGGGGAGGCCGGTGTGGGTGCCGGTGTACTGGATCGGGTGGGTGTCGTGGTCGGCTCCGGCTTCGACCTGCTCGATCAGGGTGTTCATCAGGCGGCCGACGACCGGCGCGTTCTTGAACTGGTTCCCGCTGGTGCCGATCGCGACGTAGAACCCGGGCAGCTCGGTCCGGTCGTAGATCGGCGTCCAGTCGTCGGCCACGTCGTAGACGCCGACCACTCCGCGCGCCCGGTTCGGCACGCGCAGCGCCGGCAATCGCCGGGCCGCGCGCGTCACCTGCGCTTCGAACACGGCCATCGTCGGGTTCGGATCGGCGTCGTCCGGGTCGTCGAGCCACTGGAACGGATCGCATTCCGGCTCGGTCCCGCCGACGAGCAGCCCGCCGCCGACTTCGCCGCGGAAGTACGTGCCCAGATCCATGTCCGCGACCGACGGCCCGACCCCGCCGCTCGGGTGATAGCCCTCGGGCGCGAGCACGTGGGCGACCTCCTGGCGCATCGGCCGCACTGAGACGGCGAAGTCCGACCCGACCCCGGCCATCCGGTTGAGCTTGCCCGACCAGGGCCCCGCCGCGTTCACCACCACCGGGGCCGCAATCCGCGTTCCGTCCGCCAGCACGACCGCGCCGACCCGGCCGTTTTCCGACTCCACCCCGGCGACCGTCGCGCGGAACCGGAACTCCGCGCCCTCCTTCGCCGCGGCCGCTGCCAGGTTCTGCGCGGCCAGCTGCGGATCGCTGACGTAACCAGCGTCCGGGGTGTAGACCCCGCCGAGTGTCGTGGCCGCGTCGGACCAGAACTGGTCGTCTTCGATGCGCTTCGGGGGCCAGTAGCGACCGTTGTCGATTCCGGGCAACCGCCGCGCCAGCGTCGCGCTGTCCCACTCCTCGTACGGAACGCCGACCTCGTCGAACAGCGGCAGCCAACCCGCGCGCGGAGCGGCGTCCACGTCGAGCATGACCATGCCGCTGCGGGTGAACCGGGCCAGGTCCCCGACGTCGTGGCCGAGGTGATCGGCCCAGGACGACCAGCAGAAGTGCGATTCCCACGCCGTCGTCACGCCGGCCAGGGTGGAGAAGTTGTACCGGATCACGGCACTGGACGCGCTGGTGGAGCCTTGGCCCGCCGCCGCGGCCCGGTCGACCACCACCACCCGGCGCCCGGCCCGGGCCAGCTCCAGCGCGACCGCCGACCCGATCACCCCCGCTCCGACGACAACGGCATCCGCATTCATCGTGGCCTCTCCGCAGTTCAGGTGCTCAGTGCCGCCGATTCTGGCGCGGGAGAACCCCGTTCCGCGATCGACATGTGTCGCGGCGATCAAGCTGCTTGCGCGCCACCTGTCGTTCGGAATCCGGGCGGCGGCGGGGCACAGTGGATCCGTCCACAACGGACACCGGCGAGGCGGAAGGATCGAGCGATGGCCGACGAACAGCTGGACTACCCGGTTGCGCGGACTGTCGACGCGCAGGACACAGTCGTGGGCCTCAGCTTCCGTGATCCCTACCGCTGGCTGGAAGACGACAGCGAGGAGACCGAAGCGTGGCAGCAGGCGCAGAACTCGCTCACCGACGCGTTCGTCGATGACTGGCCCCATCTGGCCGCGCTCCGCGCCTCGGTCGACCGCTGTGTCGCGGACGGCACCGGATCGGCCAACTGGATGGTGGAGCCGGCCCCGCGTTTCGCCGGCGGCCGCTGGTTCCGCCTCGATCGCGGCCCCGGGCCGGACTACCCCGACCGTGCGGTGCTCGTCGTATCCGACCTCCCGGACGGCGCCGGCCGGGTGCTGTACGACCCCAATGCCGACGGGACCCGGCAGATCTCGTGGTTCGTGCCCTCCCCGGACGGCCGGATCGCCGCGCTGGGCGTGTGCGAGGGCGGCTCGGAACTCGCCGAGATCTGGTTGCTGGACACGGAAACCGGCGAACGGCTGCCGGACCGGATCCCGCAGCCGACGATGGGGCCGACGGTCGTCCCGCAGTGGCTGCCGGACAGCTCGGGATTCTTCTACACAGCAGGCGACCTGACCTCCGAGGCCTTCGCCTTCCGGGCCTATTTCCACGCCGTCGGCGACGAACCGGCCAGTGAACCCGAACCGGTCGATGTCGTGCACGCGCCGACAGTGCAGGTGTCCGCGGACGGAAAGCGCGCCGTGGTGACCGCTGTGTGGCCTCTTCCGGAGTATGTCTGCGAGTTGCCGCAGCGGACGTGGCGGCCGTTCGTCCGAGGGCTCGACTCGTCGGTGGCAGGCGTCATCGACGGTGACCGGTATGTCGCCGTCACGAACCACGGAGCACCGCGGGGGAGGATCGTCGCGATCCCGTTCGACGCGGCCGTTCCGTCCGATCCGGCGACCTGGACGGAACTGGTCCCGGAATCCGGTCGCGTGCTCAGCCACCTCAGGCTGGTCGGCGACCGCGTGGTGGTGACCGGGTCGGTCGACGCCGAGGCGCGCGCCTGGGTTTTCGACCGCGACGGGCGGGAGTTGGCGGAAGTCCCGCTTCCCGGCCGGGGCGCGCTGCCGCTGGAGGTCCTCCCGACGGCCGGCTTGGCCCCCGACGGCCATCCGGACGAGTTCGTGTTCCTGTTCTCCACTCCCGTTTCCTCGCCCGGCCTCTACCGCTACCGCCTGGGCTCGCCCCAGGTCGAGACGCTGTGCCCGCCGCGCGTGCACCTCGCGGGCGCGACTGTCTCGCTCCGCTGGGCGGAGTCCCGGGACGGCACCCGCGTGCCGTACCACCTCGTCCTCCCGGACGGCGCGGACGGAACCTTGCCGACTCTCATCACCGCGTACGGCGGCGGCCGGGTCTCGTGGCCGGCGCAGTTCCCAGGCCCGGTGGCGGCCTTCGTCGAGGCCGGTGGCGCCCTGGTGATCTCCCACCAGCGCGGTGGCAGCGATCTCGGGTCCGACTGGGCCGACGCCGGGCGGGTCAAGAACAAACAGAACAGCTACGACGACCTCTACGCCATCGCCGAACATCTTGTCGCCAGCGGCGTGACCTCTCCGGACAAGCTCGCGGTGACCGGCTGGAGCAACGGCGGGGTCATGGCCGCGACCGCGTTCACGCAACGGCCGGAGCTGTGGGCGGCGGTAGTGGCCCAATGCCCGGTCGCCGACCTCATCGGATGCCACCGGCACCCGTACGGCCGGTTCGCCGTCACCGCCGAATTCGGCGACTTGGCCGACCCGGACGACATCGCCCGGCTAGCCCAGATGTCGCCGTACCAACTCGTCCGGCCCGATGTCGCGTATCCCGCCCTCTACGTGCACGCCGGGGGCGCCGACGTCGCGTGCCCGCCGGGTCCGACCCGCAAGTTCATCGCCCGGACGCAAGCCGCGGCGGGAGCTGCCGCGCCGATCCTGTTGCGGGTGTGGGAAAACGTCGGGCACGGAA
The DNA here is from genome assembly GCF_004522315.1 of Amycolatopsis sp. CFH S0740. Taxonomy (NCBI): domain Bacteria; kingdom Bacillati; phylum Actinomycetota; class Actinomycetes; order Pseudonocardiales; family Pseudonocardiaceae; genus Amycolatopsis; species Amycolatopsis sp. CFH S0740. Next base: position 52,681 of record NZ_SDLS01000044.1, read on the forward strand.
CCGCCACGAGCCGGTCCGAAGGCGTCGCCCACACGACGCACTGGCTCGCCTTCTTGATGAAGCGGTTCGGCATGGTGCCGCGCGCGGACAGCTGAGCTGCCCGCATCCGGCGGTCAGGTCGACCGAACGCAGAAGGGATGTCCCGCAGGGCTGGCGTAGACCCGGACGCCGGACCGCTGACCGGGCTCCAGGCACCGTCCGCCTGCTTCGAGGACCAGCCGGTGCGTTTCGGCCGGGTCGTCGGTGCGCAGGTCGAAGTGCAGCTGCTGGTCGTTTCCGTCCGGCCAGGTCGGCGGCACGTGGCCGGGCACGGCCTGCACGACCAGCGCGGGGAATCCGTCGGCCTGGAGGAAGTGGTGGCTCGCGGTCTTCGTGACCGAGGCGCCCAGCACCCGTTGCCAGAACGCGCTTTCGGCGTCGATGTCGGCGGCGTCGATCACCAGGGAAAGAAGGGTGGTGCGCATGGGTTTCCTCTCGTCAGAGGGCGGGGATGATCCCGCCGTCGACCCGGAATTGCGCCCCGGTGAGCCAGCCGGCCCGGTCCGAGGCGAGGAACGCGATCATCTCCGCGACGTCCTCCGGTTCTCCCGGCCGTCCCATCGGGATGTCGAGGTGGTCGACGATCTGCTGTTTCACCTGGTCGAGGCCGACGCCCCGCTGATCGGCGATGCGCTGCAGATGGGCGAGCGCGCCGTCGGTGACCACGAATCCCGGAAGCACGCACACGACCCGCACCCCGTGCGGACCGACCTCAGTCGCCAATTCGCGGCTGTAGGCGTTGAGCGCTGCTTTGGCGGCGGCGTAGGACGCTTCGGTGCGCTGCGGCAGCCGGCTCGCGATCGACGAAACGTGCACGACTACGCCGGACCCGCGCTCCACCATGCCGGGCACGAGAGCGCGGTCGAGACGGACGGCGCTGAGGAGGTTCATGTCCAGGTCCGCCAACCACGATTCGTCGGTGCGGCTCAGCGTCGGAGCCGCGGAACTGGCCGCGGCGGCGTTGTTGACCAGGACATCCACCCCTCCGACGGCTTCGGTGACGCGCCGTCCGAGCTCGGCGGCTCCTTCCGCGCTCGACAGGTCAGCGGCGATGAACGTGGCAGGCAGATCGTCCGCGGGTGCGGTGCGGGAGACGGCCAGCACGGTCGCCCCGGCTGCCGCGAACCGGCGCACGGTCGCTTCGCCGATGCCGCGGCTGCCGCCGGTCACTAGGACCCGCAACCCGTGCAGTTCTTCTCCTGGCGGCTTCATCCAGGCCTCGCTTCAGTAAGGTGAGTCTGACTCCGTTAACAGTACACAAGCGGAGTCGGACTCACCTTATGGAGGTTCTGGTGCCGTCGTCCCGTCCGCTGCGCGCTGATGCCCGGCGCAACCGCGAAGCCCTGCTGGCCGCAGCTCGGCAAGCCTTCCTCACGGGAGACGCTGATGCGCATGTCGAGGACATCGCTCGCAACGCGGGCGTCGCGATCGGGACGCTCTACCGCCACTTCGAGACGCGCGAAGCCCTGATTGAAGCGGTCTACCGCAAGGAAGTCGACGAGCTGTGTGACGCACCGGCCGCCCTGCTGGAGACGCGGTCCCCGGACGAGGCGCTGCGGCATTTCCTGATGCTGCTGGTCAACCACGCGGCCGTGGGCAAGGGGATGGCGGTGGCCCTGCAGCACATCATGACGACGAACTCGCCGGTATTCGGCGAGGCCCGCGCCCAGATGGCGGACGCCCTCGCCCGGCTGCTCGCCGCGGGCGCCTCGGCGGGCCTCGTGCGGGACGACATCACCGGCACCACCCTCCTGCACGCACTCGGCGGCATCTGCGCGTTGCAGGTCGCCGACGGATGGCAGGACGAGGCGCGGCAAATCGTGTCAGTCCTCTTCGACGGCCTGCGCATCCGCTGACCACGGACCGGATGCTTCGACTCGCTTGCGTCCTAGCGCTGCGGTGAATCTTTCGCGGCGAGGTGAGCGAGCACGAGACCGAACGAGGCGATGATGATGTGCGGAAGCGCTGCCTGGAGACCGTTCCACTTGCTCGATTGCCACATCTGAAACCACTCTCCGCCTATCGCCAGGAAACCGATCCCGAAAAGCATCAACTGCATTACCCAGCCCAGACCGGACAGCTTGTAGGCCGTCGACGGAGCGTGTCCGGATATGTGGTTTCGTATGCAGCCGATAAATCCGCAAATGAGCACCAGTGCGGTGAGAACCTCCCACGCGATGATGGCAAGATAGGCGGCATCGGCAAGCCCGGGGCTGGTTATGGCGCGCCACATCATGTTGGGCGATTGAAATGTAGTGTCCATCGCCAGAACGTGGCGGACGAAATCTTGATTGGTGCCGAAGTCCGTGATGTTTCCGACTGCGACAAGTGTCATCTGCAGGGCTGTTGTTCCCGTGAGAACTGTGACTGCGGCGGGGAGGGCGCTGAACCTGCTGAAAAGAGGCATACCTGAATACTAGACTTATGGGCAAAGTGTTTTAGGGGCGAATTTCGGGATGCGCAGTTGTGCCACGCGCTTCCCGCGCGATCGTTAGCGGCCGCCGCGGATCGCGAGGGCTGGCGACGCTTGGCGGCTCGCGTACTAATCTCTTGCTCACCCGGGTCCGATCAGGAGCCGCCTGGTCAGGACGGATCCGCCGATGAGCGCAGTCCCCGATGCCGACACGCCGCCCGCGGACCGCGTCGTAATCCTCGAGCCGGAGGAGGGCCGTCCGGCGAGTCAGGACCGGTCGTTCGCGCCGAGCTTGCGCTGGAACCGGGGCAAATTGCGCAGACGTGCCGTGCTCCTGTTCGCCCTCGTGGCGGCGGGCGTGGCGCTGATCGTGTTCGCCCGGTCGAAGATCTACCTCGCACTTCCCGCCGTCGCGACTGCTTTGGTGGCTGCCAGGCTCTGGCTGCTCGTCCGGGCCGCCTTCCGTGCCCCGCACAAAGTGCGGGAACGATTGCTCGACCTGCCGTTCCGCAAAGTGCCCGTGGACGGCAGCATGCTCCGGGCCACGAAGCGCGCGCTGTACCTGAGGCTGGCCGACGACCAGTGGTTCCGCATCGGCCCGCCAGTGGTCAACGGCTTGATCAACAGCAGGGGCTACGTCTGGGCGCTAGGCCCCGAACCTTCGGGCCGGGCAGGGCTCGTGGTCCCAGGCACCGTGAGCACGGCCGTCCTCCGCGCCCGCGAACTGCCGAGCTCGGCGCATCCGGTGTCGGCTCCGGTGCTGCCTCCGACGCACAACGAGCAACTCGGCCTCATCATCAGGCTCTACCGGCCCCGGAGAATCGCGGCCGCCATCACGAAGCTCGCACTGGCGGCCTGGCTGGTCGCCACCTACGCGCCCCTGCTGCTGCACACGTACCAGCAATCCGACGAACTCCTCGGGCTCGCCACGTTCCTCGGGCTCTATCTGGCCGCCGCTCTGGTCTGGACGTCAGCGACATCCCTGCACCAGTGGCTGATCCGTGCACCGCGGGCAATTCGGGCAACCCACTGGACGCCACTGCGGATCGTCCCCGACTCGCTGAGAAACGGCGGCAGTCGCCGGAAACGCACCTGCCGGGTCACCTCACCGGAAGGATCCCGCACGGTGTCCATCGGCGATTCGCCCGTCGTCCCGATCGTTCGGGCGACCGGGGTCCTGTGGGTAGGAGGCCAGCCGAAGAAAGGCGTTGTGGCCATCGGATTGCCCGGCTACCCGATCCTGGGCCACGCGAAGCTCGGGCGCATCGAGCACCGTTGAGGCGGCGCGCGGTCGCCCCTCAGGACAAATCCACGAAACCGACCGCGAGGCGTTCGGCCATCCGCATCAGTGTGTCGACCAGTTCCGGCGCGGTCATCGGCACGGCTTTGGAGCGCCATGCCGTTGCCGCTTCGACGAAGCCGCCGATGCCTACCAGCAGTGCCACCCGGAATTCAGCGGCGGACGCGTCCGGGGCGAGTTTCGGTTCGGCGTACGTCATGAACATGTCGACGACGGCGTGCACGGTGTCGCGCCGCATCGACTCGAGGACGTCGCTGCCGCCGTGCTCGCCGAAGAAGATCTGGGTGGTGCCGAAGTTGTCGGCGATCTGGCTGACCACGACCTCGAGGGCGGCTCGAAGCTGTACGCGCAGCGGTGCGTCGCGACGCGGCAGCACCGCCTCGAGAATGAGGGCCAGGATTTCGTCGCGCACGCTCTCGGCGACCGCCACGAGCAGGGCGTCCCGGCCGGTGAACGACTCGTAGAAGTACCGGTCGGTGAGGCCGGCGCGGGTGCAGACACCGCGCATCGTCACCGAAGCCCAGCCGCTCTCGCACCACAGTTCGCGTCCGGCGAGCAGCAGTGCGGCCCGGCGCTCCGCGCGCCGCTCGTCAGCTGATTTCCCGCCGTAGGGCCGTCCCTTCTCGACTCGCGCCATGGCCCGATCTTGACAGCCGAAGGCGCGAACCTCCAATCTGAGGGCATGCGCCTTCAGAATTACCCGGCCCCGGGACTCTCGCTGCGCAGCCGCGCGGCGATGGGGTTGCTCGGCGCGACCTGGCGGCCGCTGACCCGGCTCATCCCGAACGGACGGGCCGGCACGCTCGTGAGCCGGTCGCTCATCGCCGCGGGGCTCCGGTTCGGATCCCGCCCGGTGCGGGGCGCGACGTTCGAGCGGGTCGAGGAGGGCGCGGGTCCGGTCGTGCGCGGCGAGTGGGTGCGCACGCCTGCCGCGGACCGCTCGGACGGCGTCGTGCTGTACATCCACGGCAGCGGGTACGTCGTGTGCTCCAGCCGCACCCACCGCGGCCTGACCTCGCAAATCGCCGAACGCACCGGTCTCCCGGTCTTCTCGGTCGACTACCGTCTCGCGCCGTCCCACGCCTATCCCGCCGCGTCGGACGACGTGCGCGCCGCCTGGGACTGGCTCGTCGCGCAGGGCCACGACCCCGCCGGCATCGTGGTCGCCGGCGATTCCGCGGGCGGTCATCTGGCCCTTCTGCTGGTGCTCGAACTCGTCCGCGCGCGCCGGCCGTTCCCCGCCGCGCTCGTCGCCCTCTCGCCCGTCGTGGAGCTCGACCTCGCCCGCGGCATGGTCCGCGACCGGATCGAGCGCGACCCGTTCGCCGCCGCCGCGGTCGCGCGGCGCGTCCTGCGCCGGTACGCCGACGAGGAGGCCCTCCGCAGCGATGCGCTGCGCGTGGCCTTCGACGACCTGGAGCATTTCCCGCCCGCGCTGGTGCACGCCGGTTCCCGGGAAATGCTCGCCGCCGACGCCACCGAGCTGGCCCGCCGGATCGAAGCAGCGGGCTTCACCGTGGACCACCGGATCTGGCCGGGGCTGATGCACGTCTTCCAGGCGATGACCGCCGTGCTGCCGGAGAGCGAGGCCGGACTGGCCGCGATCGCGGACTTCATCGAGACCCATCTGCCGCGCGGTTCGGCGCGGCCAGTCCCCGCGGAGGTGGCTACGGCATGATCGGATTCACCAAGCCCGTGACGAAGGGCGCTTCAGCCGTCGTCACGGGAGCAGGCAGCGGAATCGGGCGCGCGTTCGCGATCGAGCTGGCGAAGCGCGGCGCCCGGGTCGTCTGCTCCGACATCGACGAAGCCAGCGCCAAGGAAACGGTTGCTCTCGTCGAAGCAGCCGGGAGCATCGGCCTCGCCGTACGGTGCGATGTCGCTGGCTCCGAGGAAGTCGCGAGTCTGCGGGACCGCTGCATCGAGTGGTTCGACGGAGCCCCGACGCTGCTCATCAACAACGCGGGCATCGGCGCCGGGGGCCACACCGTCGGACACACGCCGCTCGAAGAGTGGGAACGCACGCTGCGAATCAACCTGTGGGGCGTCATCCACGGGTGCCACCACTTCCTGCCCGCGATGAAAAACGCGGGCCGCGGCGGTGTCGTCAACGTGGCATCGGCCGCGGGGTTCGCGGCTGGGCCGAGGATGGCGGCGTACAACGTGAGCAAGGCGGGCGTGATGAGCCTGTCGGAGACCCTCGCCGCCGAGCTCGCCGGCACCGGGGTGCGGGTGACGGTGCTCTGCCCGACGTTCGTGCGGACGAACATCTTCAGCGGCGAGCTGATCGACCGCGCGGCATCGGGCGCCGCGGCCCGCATCGCCGACGTGGTCGGGATGTCGCCGGAGAAGGTCGCCCGGATGACGCTCGACGGGCACGACAAGGGCCGGTTGTACGTCGTTCCCCAGCTCGACGCCCGCGCGATCTGGCTCAGCAAGCGCCTCACCCCGGCCGCGCACGCACGGATCGGCGGCTTGCTCGCGCGAGTAGCGCCGTTCAGCACCGAGGCGGATCCCGAAGGAGCAGACCTGTGACCTATGACTTCGACGCCATGCTGGCGAAGATCATCGAAAAGCAGTGGTCGCTGGCCGACATCGACTGGGACGCGCCGGGCGCGGAGACGATGTCGGACGAGACGCGGGCCAGGATGAAGCCGTTCATGGCCGATCTGGTCTGGATCGAGCACATCGGCGCGCGTGGCTTCGCCGCGTTGGCGAAGAAGGCGCCCACGCCCGCCATCCGCGAGATCTACCGCTACTTCCACGCCGAGGAGCAGAAGCACGCCAACGCGGAACTCGCCCTCATGCGCCGCTGGGGCATGCTCGAGGACGGCCGCGTCCCCGAGCCGAACATCAACGTCAAGCTCGCGATCAAGGTCCTCGACACCTACGGCGACCAGCTCCCGCTGACCGGTCTGGCGGCGCTGATCCCGATGCTCGAGGTCGCGCTCGACGGAGCGCTCGTCAAGTTCCTCACCGACGAGGTCAAGGACCCGGTGTGCCACGAGGTTTTCCGGCACATCAACTCCGACGAGGCACGGCACATCACCACCGACTTCGAGGTCCTCGACCTGATCGGAGCCCGCGGCCCGGTCGAGAACCTCGTCAAGGGGGTCGGGCTCCTGGACCCGCGCGTGCTCGTCGGGCTGATCGTGGTGTTCGTGCCGCTGATCAACAAGATCCGCGACAACGTCGTGGGAATGGGCCTGGACGAGCGCAAGCTGATGAACGCGGTCCGCCGGTTCGCGAAGATCGGCGGACGCGGCGAGCACACCCGGTACGTGCCGACGTACCACATCTTCCGCGTGCTGGCGGGGATGATCACCGACCGCGAGCACCCCTACCACCGGCTCCTGGCCGACCCGATGGTCAAGCTCACCGGGAAGCTGCCGGCGAGGCTCCTGGGCAAGCCCCAGTCCTGGGTCAAGGGCCTGTCTCCCGAGGCGGTCGCCTGATGGCCCGTCTCCTGACCGGAACCGACTGGTTCGAGCATTCCTACATCGACGAACGGGTGGCGCTGCTGGCCACCGGCGCCGAGGCCGCGTCGATCCTGCCGGAGTTGCTCCACACGGCTTCCTCGGTCGTCGTGTTCGAGGAAAGTCCCGCGTGGGTCACGCCCGTCGGCGTGCCCCGTCCACTGCGCCGGGTCGCGGCGAAAACCTGGCTGCGGCTGGCGGTCCGCGATGCCTGGACCCGGCGCCAGCTCACCCCGCACCGCGCTTACGACTCCGGCCGCACCCAGGTGAGCCCGAGCTACTACGCGGCGTTGCAGGACCCGCGGACCCGGCTGGTGCACTGGCCGGCGTACGCAATCGTCGACCAGGGCGTCCGCGCCGCGGACGGCGTCGAGTACCGCGCCGACACCGTCGTCGTCGGCGCCACCTCCCGATTCGCCGCCGCGCGGATCCAGGCCAGCAAGGAGTCCGCATGAACATCCGTCCCGACCACGAGGTGCTCATCGTCGGGGGCGGACTGTCCGGCATCGGCGCCGCCATCTTGCTCGACCGCGCCGGCTTCGGCGACTACCTCGTCCTCGAGGAGGGCGACGGCTTCGGCGGCGCCTGGCACTGGAACACCTACCCCGGGGTCGGCGTCGACATCCCGTCGTTCTCCTACCAGTTTTCGTTCGAGCAGCTCTCCGGCTGGTCCCGCGTCTACGCGCCCGGCGCCGAGCTGAAGGCCTACGCCGAGCACTGCGTCGACAAGTACGACATCCGCCGCCGCAGCCGCCTGCGCACGACAGTCGCCGGAGCCGAGTACGACGACGCGACCTCGCTGTGGCGCGTCCGGCTAGGCGACGGCGAAACCCTCACCGCCCGGTACGTCGTCAATGCCACTGGCGTGCTCACGAAACCCAAGAAGCCCGACATCCCCGGCGTCGACGACTTCGCGGGCACGCTCATGCACACCGCCCGCTGGGACCACGGCGCGGATCTGACAGGCAAACGCGTCGCGATCATCGGCACCGGCGCCTCGGCGGTGCAGATCATCCCGTCCATCGCGCCGGACGTCGAGCACCTCGCGGTTTTCCAGCGCACCCCGATCTGGTGCCTGCCCAAGCCCGACGCCAGCATCGCCGGACCGCTCCGGACCGCACTCGGACTCGTCCCGGGCAGCAAGGCCGTCGCCAGGCTGATCAGCCAGTCCTATGTGGAAGTCACGTTCCCGCTCGCCGCGCACTTTCACGGCTATGTCCCGACGGCCAGCTTCGGGGAAAAACTCGGCCGCCTCCACCTCAAGCGCTCGGTCAAGGATCCGGAGGTGCGCCGAAAGCTCACCCCCGCGTACTCCCTGGGGTGCAAGCGTCCCAGCTTCTCCAACAGCTACCTCAAGACGTTCAACCGCTCGAACGTCCGCCTCGAGACAACCTCCATCGAGGCGATCGCCCCGACCGGCGTGCGCACGACCGACGGCCACACGCACGAGGCCGACGTCCTGATCCTGGCCACCGGCTTCAAGGTCTTCGAGAAAGGCAACATGCCGGCGTACCCGGTGCGCGGCTCCGGCGGAACCGACCTGGAGACGTTCTGGACCGAGAACCGCTTCCAGGCCTACCACGGCGTCAGCGTGCCCGGCTTCCCCAACTTCTTTTCGATTCTCGGCCCCTACGGATACAACGGATCGTCCTACTTCACCCTGATCGAAACCCAGAGCCAACACATCATCCGCCTGCTCAAAGCAGCCAGAAAACGCAACGCGACCCGGATCGAGGTCACCCAGGAAGCGAACGCCGAGTACTTCCAAGCGATGCTCGGACGACGCGACAAGCAGATTTTCTTCCAAGGCCAGTGCTCCTCGGCGAACAGCTACTACTTCGACGAACACGGCGACGCGCCTCTCCGCCCGGCGTCCACATTGGAAACCATGTGGGACGCCAACCACTTCCCCCTGAGGGCCTACGAATTCAGCAGTTCCGCCCGATGACCGCGGCTGCTCGCGTCTCGCGGCCGGGACGCGAAGAACGCATAAAACCCTTTGCGCAATGCGGATTTCACGTTGACAGTGCATGATCAACTGCTCGATTCGGGTGTTGATGGTCCGAGGCACGGACAAGTGCCTGAGCTGGCGAGCGAAATCATCCGCGCGGAACGTGTTGGGTATGTCCGAAGTTCCCGGAATCGCCCTTGACCGGCGCGATCGCTCCCTCGATAGTGGGCGCATGCATGACTTCGACTTTCTCTTCGGCTCCTGGAACGTGGCCAATCGACGACTGGCTGCCCTCCTCGAGTACTCGACGGAGTCGGCAATATCGATGAGGTGACCTTCCCGACGCACGGGTTCGGCGGCGTCACCCTGCGCCTGTTCGACCTGGAGAAAAAAGTGTGGCGCATTTACTGGTCGGACACCCGCACCGGCGTGCTGTTCCCGGCGGTCGAGGGGGTCTTCCGGCACGGACGCGGCGACTTCTACGGCGACGACGTTCACGACGGCGCGCCGGTCCGGGTCCACTTCGTCTGGTCCGGCACCACGACGGACACTCCGCGCTGGGAGCAGCGGTTCTCCCGCGACGGCGGCGAGACCTGGGAGACGAACTGGACCATGGACCTATCCCGGGCTTGACCCGGGACTGGGGCATCCGGAGCCGGCGGTTGCTTTTCGTTGCCGGAAAAGGAGACCCGGACATGGTCGCCGACTGCCATACTTCAGTGTTGCCAATGCCGCGGCAGACAGTCGACCGGTTGATCGGCCGGTCATGAGACGACGCGGATAACGGCAAGGTTCGATCGCAAAGGGCTCGCGAGGAGGAACAGTGGTCACTGCCGAGGACATCCGCGCGCTCACCGCGTCGTTGCCGCGAAGCGAGGAAGGAGTCGTGCGAGACCAGGTGAAGTTCCGCGTCGGACGGCTCGTCTACCTCGCGTTGTCACCGGACGAATCGACGATGGGGTTCGCGTATCCGAAGGAGCATCGCGCCGGACTCGTCGCTGCCGAGCCGCACAAGTTCCAGCTTCCCCGTGAGTCGGACCTGCGCTTCAATTGGGTCCGTGCGGTGCTGAGCGAACTCGACGCTGACGAACTCGCCGAGCTGGTGGTCAACGCTTGGATGATGTGCGTGCCCAAGAAGGTGGCGGCGGCGTATCTGGACGCGGGCTGAACCGAGACGGCCACTGCCTGGCGCGCACCGCCGCGGCTGCGTGACCTCGACCCTGATCAGTGCCTCGTCCGGCCGCGGGCGGAAAGCCGAAGTATCCCGGCACGCCCGAGGCAGAAGCGTCGGGCGGCACCGTGATCGTGACTGAGCCGGAACCCCGCTCGCGGACGACAGCCGCTCGAACCTGGACCGCGATGCGTCATGCTGATCGTGCCGACTGGTCGATCACGAGCGCAGCGGCTCCTGGACGTCTTCGAAAACTGCGGAAACCTCGGCTGGAAAAGGAAACAAATACGTTTTGCATCGATATTGAGGTGCAAATTATCGCGTTTCATGGAAGCATTCTGAGCAAGGTGGCGTTGCTTGAGCCTATGCGACGACGCCTTCGCGGGCGGCGAGGAAGTCACGAGTCAGGGGAGTGCCGACGGGGTATGCATTCAGTATGGGAGGACGAAGACCAGAGGAGCTGGAACCCGGCGAAACGGTCCTGTGGACCGGCCATTCCCCGTTCCGGAAGCGGCCCCGGTGGCCGTGGGTGTTGTTGCTCGGATACGTGACCGGACTCGCGGTGCTCGGGTTTGCCTGGCGTTGGGGTGTCGCCATCCAGGCGGGCCTTACGACGTTGACCTTGACGCTGGCCGATCGGCAGTGGACGAAGGCGACTCTCACGCGCGGCCGCTACACCGTCACCACCCGGCGGGTTCTGGTCGAGGCAACGTGGTGGGGACGTCCGATCTGCCGCGCCGAGCGCCTGTCGGACCAAAGTACTTGGGATACACGAAGACCGAGCAGGTGTCCGCAGGTAATACAGCGATCTGGGAGAACATGGATGCCGTTTTCAAGGGTGCGAATTTCCGAAATCCCTTCCAGCCGACTAAGGACTCAGCTCGAGATGGAACCTGCGGACTGGACATCGGGCCTGATGGAGAGCTGTGAGGGCTGACATGGCTGGCGAAATGAGCAAGGAGTTGATCATCAGCCCTCGCAGTGAGCGAGTGAGAGAGGAGTTGGCAGACGCAGATGCCTGGAGTTCGTATGCGGCAGCACTGCGCCAGGTGCTCACTGCGGTGATCGCGAAGAGCGGCATTGACTTTCTAGAGGTCGGCGAGCTACTGGTGAATGACCCCCTTCCTGACAGGCACCGCGGCCTTCGCAACGGCGCGGAGGTCCAGTTCCCGCAGGCGATTGACCTTGTCGAGGGAATGGCAGCGGGGCGCGGGCCGTATTGCCAGCTTTCCATCCCGGAGCGGCTTCAGATCGAGTCGGGATGGGACGGGGCTGTACACCTCTACCTGACGCGAGCGGTGGCCGCCGATCTCGCGAGACTCCGTTCCCAGGACGCGATTCTCCAGTGGCGCGACGCAGCTCCTGAGCCCACCGCGATCTCGAATCCTGTTGGTGCCGTCGCGGACGAGAGTTTTTGGGAGACGGTGGCGAAGATATCCGAACGCCTCACCTTAGTGTGTGAGCGCTGGGCGTACGGTACCTCCGGGTGCCGATGGTTCCGCGTAAGTCGGGAGAACGCAGCCGAGGTGACCCGGCTCATGCGGCCACGTTCACTGGTTTGCGTGATAAGCGATCCGGCGTTGCAACCCCGGAATGAGCTATTGGAGGACGACTTCACGGCCTTCGCAGCCCCACTGCTGCCCGGTGAGCTGCGCTATCGGGCCTACCCCGGTGGTGCCGATACGCTCTCTGAGGTTACGGGTGAGGGTTTCTCCCTCATGCTGGCGGACAGATTGATGGGCGATTGGTGCGCCGTGATGCCGGACTCGGACGGGGTGAACAGGGCGCAATGGGAAAGCCCAGGGGCCTAGTTTATAGGCCAACACTCTAGTGTCCTGCGTCAGAAATTCGTCGGCAGAAGTTGG
>NZ_SDLS01000045.1:0-59176 GCF_004522315.1 Amycolatopsis sp. CFH S0740
GCCAACTTCTGCCGACGAATTTCTGACGCAGGACACTAGTCCGGTCGCCGAGGTCCGCGGTCGCCTGGGCCTGCCAGCTGCCTAGTCCAGTCGCCCGGGCCGCGGCCGCCCGGGCATGCCAGCTGCCTAGTCCGGTCGCCGAGGTCCGCAGTCAACTGGGCCTGCCAGTTGCCTAGTCCGGTCGCCGAGGTCCGCGGTCGCCCGGGCCTGCCAGCTGCCTAGTCCAGTCGCCCGGGCCGCGGCCGCCCGGGCATGCCAGCTGCCTAGTCCGGTCGCCGAGGTCCGCAGTCAACTGGGCCTGCCAGTTGCCTAGTCCGGTCGCCGAGGTCCGCGGTCGCCCGGGCCTGCCAGCTGCCTAGTCCAGTCGCCCGGGCCGCGGCCGCCCGGGCCCGCCAGCTGCCTAGTCCAGTCGCCCGGGCCGCGGCCGCCCGGGCCCGCCAGCTGCCTAGCCCAGTCGCCCAGGCCCGCAGTCGCCCAGGCTCGCCAGCTGCCCGGGCTCGCCCGGCACTTCGATCTGCCTTCCGATCAACCGGCCCGGCCGACCAGCCCGCGCCGCCCCACCGAAATCCGGCCAGCCAGACCCTGCCGGAACAGCCGCTTATTTATTCACCTTGAACGATTTCAGGATCTCGTCCTTGTCCGCCGCGGTCAGGTTCCGGTACCCGTCGATGGTCAAGGTCGGATCCATCAGGTAGTAGCAGATCACGGCGGTCACCGGTTTCCCGCTGGAATCCTTGGCGGGCAGCGCCACGAAGACCATGCCGTTGTCGAAATCGGGATCGGTGTTGACACCGCCGTCGCAGTCGGCGACTCCGTGGTGCGCGGGACGGACGGAATACTTGTACCCCTGGACCCCATCGATGTTCACCTCTCCCCATCGGCCGTGCTCGCCGTTGTTGACGTCTTGGAATTTGAAGCCGGTGGTCATCTCGTAGAACGACGGGATGATCTGCTGGAACAGCTTCAGCGCCGCGTCCTTGCCGGCACTGGCGCTGGCCGGGTACGCGGCGGTGAAGATGGACGCCTTGGTGACCTGGGCCTGGGAGGGTTTCCCGTCCTTCGTGCCGTGGCAGTCGCCGATGCCGTACTGCAGCATCTTCCATTCGCCGCCGCCCATGGTCAGCCGGGCGGAGAAGGGGGTCCACTCGTCGCTGACCTCGTACTGAAGGCCGGCCGCGTCGTCCGCGACCGGCTGGACTCCGGTGATGTGCGTCCAGTTGACCACGACGACGAGTGCGAGAAAAGCCGCGCCGAGAGCGAATACGAGGCCGGACGGGATGAACACCAACAGCTTCTTCTTGCGGCTCCACTTCTTCCGCGGCTTCTTGCCGGTCTCGTCGCCCTCCGGACCGGTGTGCGGCGAAGAAACGCCGACGGGATTCCACTGTTCCGCTGCTGGCCCGGGAGGTCCCTGGGGAAAGTGCGGCCGCGTCGGCGGTTGTCCCGGATACCCGCCCTGCCCCTGACCGGGATACCCGGGATGCCCGGAATGCTCCGGATAACCCGGACGGCCGGCTTGCCCTTGAGGGTTCTGATACGGCGGATACCCGCTTGGCTGCATTGCGCGATTCCTCCCCTGGCCGCCTTCCGGCGCATCGCGGAAGTGCGTGTTGATCAAGGAAGCTTATGAGGTCCGGGAGCGGCTGTACCGCGTTCGGCGATAGTCGGCGCCGCCCGGGCCGGAGGCAACCGGGGGCGGTCCGCGCCGGGCGCCACGGACCGGCGGCCACGGGGAGTCCGGAAGGCCGCGGTCCGTCGGGGACCGTCCCGGCCACCCGCCCGACAGCGTGAACCGGGGCACCAAGACCGATCAAGCCACTGGTCCGCTCCCGCCCCCTGGCACCGCGGGAGCCCGCGCCCCGTTTCCGGTCCTCACCCGGCTGAGCTGGGTTCTTAATCGATTCTTGACGTCTCCCGGCAGTGGTGGAAGTCTCGTCAGGGCAGTCCGGGGCAACGGGGCCCGCACGCTAGGGTTGCACCGATTCCGGAAGTCGCAGAAGTCGTCCGGGGCGGGCGCCCCGGGGAACTTCCGCAGTGACCAACTTCAGCGGTCGGCGGCCGGCGCGCCGCCGCCGTGATCAACACCAGAGGAGTGGCAGCAGTGACCGTTCGCGTAGGTGTCAACGGCTTCGGCCGGATCGGCCGCAACTTCTTCCGTGCCGTGAAGGCGAGCGGTCACGACATCGAGGTCGTCGCGTTCAACGACCTCGGCGACGTCGCCACCATGGCCCACCTGCTCAAGTACGACTCGATCCTCGGCCGCTTCCCGGGCGAGGTCAGCGTCTCCGACGAGGGCATCGTCGTCGACGGCAAGACCATCAAGGCCCTCGCCGAGCGCGACCCGGCCAACCTGCCCTGGGGCGACCTGGGCGTGGACGTCGTCGTCGAGTCGACCGGCTTCTTCACCAACGCCGACGCCGCCAAGGCGCACATCGCCGGCGGCGCGAAGAAGGTCATCATCTCCGCGCCCGCCAAGGGCGAGGACCTGACCGTCGTCCTCGGCGTCAACGACGACAAGTACGACGGCTCGCAGACGATCATCTCGAACGCGTCCTGCACCACCAACTGCCTCGGCCCGCTGGCCAAGGTCCTCAACGACGCCTTCGGCATCGAGCAGGGCCTGATGACCACGATCCACGCCTACACGCAGGACCAGAACCTGCAGGACGGCCCGCACAAGGACCTGCGCCGCGCCCGCGCCGCCGCCCTGAACGTCGTCCCGGCCTCCACCGGCGCGGCCAAGGCGATCGGCCTCGTGCTGCCGGAGCTGCTCGGCAAGCTGGACGGCTACGCGCTGCGCGTCCCGGTCCCGACCGGCTCGGCCACCGACCTCACCGTCACCCTCAAGAAGTCCGCCACGGTCGAGGAGATCAACGCCGCCTACAAGGCCGCCGCCGAGGGCCCGCTGGCCGGCATCCTGAAGTACTCGGTCGACCCGATCGTGTCCTCGGACATCGTCACCGACCCGGCGTCCTGCATCTACGACTCGCCGCTCACCAAGGTGATCGGCGACCAGGTCAAGGTCGTCGGCTGGTACGACAACGAGTGGGGCTACTCCAACCGCCTCGCCGACCTGATCAAGCTCGTCGGCTCGAAGCTCTGAACCTGATGAGCGTCAAGAACCTCGACGACCTGCTGGGCGAGGGCGTTCAGGGCCGCTACGTGCTGGTGCGCAGCGACCTGAACGTCCCGCTCGACGGGTCGGCCATCACCGACGACGGCCGGGTCCGCGCCGCGCTGCCGACGATCAAGAAGCTCGCCGACGCGGGCGCGAAGGTCGTCGTCACCGCGCACCTCGGCCGCCCCAAGGGCGAGCCGGACCCGAAGTTCACGCTCGCCCCGGTCGCGAAGCGGCTCAGCGAGCTGCTCGGCGCCGAGGTCCCGCTGGCCGGCGACCTCGTCGGCGAGTCGGCGAAGGCGCTGACCGCCGGTCTGGCCGACGGCAGCGTCGTCCTGCTGGAGAACGTGCGTTTCGACGCCCGCGAGACCAGCAAGGACGCCGTCGACCGGTCCGAGCTGGCGGCCGAGCTGGCCGCGCTGACCCCGGGCGGAGCGTTCGTCTCCGACGGCTTCGGCGTCGTGCACCGCAAGCAGGCCTCGGTCTACGAGATCGCCGCGGTGCTCCCGGCGTACGCGGGCGGCCTCGTGCTGGCCGAGCTGGACGTGCTGAAGAAGCTCACCGACGACGTCAAGCGGCCGTACGTGGTCGCGCTCGGCGGCTCGAAGGTGTCCGACAAGCTCGGCGTCATCGCGAACCTGCTCACCAAGGTCGACCGGCTGCTCATCGGCGGCGGCATGGCGTACACGTTCCTCAAGGCCAAGGGCTGCGAGGTCGGCACGTCGCTGCTCCAGGAGGACCAGCTCGACCAGGTCAAGGGCTTCCTCGCCGAGGCCGAGAAGCGCGGCGTCGAACTGGTGCTGCCGGTCGACGTGCTCGCGGCCGACGGGTTCGCCGCCGACGCGGCGCACGAGGCCGTCGACGTCACCGCGATCCCGGCCGACCGCATGGGCCTCGACATCGGCCCGCGCAGCGCCGAGCTGTTCGCGCGGAAGCTCGCCGACGCGGCGACCGTCTTCTGGAACGGCCCGATGGGCGTCTTCGAATTCGAGGCGTTCGCCGGCGGCACCCGCGCGGTGGCCGAGGCGCTCGTCAAGAGCGACGCGTTCACCGTGGTCGGCGGCGGCGATTCGGCCGCCGCGGTGCGGCAGCTGGGCCTGCCCGAGGACGGCTTCTCGCACATCTCCACCGGCGGCGGCGCCTCGCTGGAGTACCTGGAAGGCAAGGAGCTGCCCGGCGTGGCGGCGCTGGAGGGGAAGAACTAAGTGGCACGCAAGCCCCTGGTGGCAGGCAACTGGAAGATGAACCTCAACCACCTCGAGGCCATCGCCCTGGTGCAGAAGATCGCCTTCGCGCTGCCGGAGAAGTACTACGCGAAGGTGGACGTGGCCGTGCTGCCGCCGTTCACCGACATCCGCAGCGTGCAGACGCTCGTCGACGCCGACAAGCTCTCCCTCACCTACGGTGCGCAGGACCTGTCGCCGCAGGACTCGGGCGCGTTCACCGGCGACATCTCCGGCCCGATGCTGGCGAAGCTGGGCTGCAGCTTCGTCACCGTCGGGCACTCGGAGCGGCGCGCGATCCACGGCGAGACCGACGAGCTGGTCAACAAGAAGGTCAAGGCCGCGCTCAAGCACGGCATCACGCCGATCCTGTGCGTGGGCGAGGAGCTCGAGATCCGCGAGGCGGGCGAGCACCTCGAGCACACCCGCAACCAGCTGATCGAGGGCCTCAAGGGGCTCAAGGCCGAGCAGGTGCAGGCCGTGGTGATCGCGTACGAGCCGGTGTGGGCCATCGGCACCGGCAAGGTCGCGACCGCCGCCGACGCCGAAGAGGTCTGCAAGTCCCTGCGCGGGACGCTCTCGGAGAAGTACGGCGACGAGGTCGCCACCGCGGTCCGCGTGCTCTACGGCGGCTCGGTGAAGTCCGGGAACGTCTCCGAGCTGGTGGCCGCGGACAACATCGACGGGGCGCTGGTCGGCGGCGCGAGCCTCGACGGCGAGGAGTTCACCAAGCTCTGCGCGCTCGCCGCCGGTGGCCCGCTGCCCTGATCGTGGGCACTACCGGGTAGCCTGTGTGTTCGGTCCGTCACTAGAGCAGTGGACGAGTCCAGGGGTACGGTGAAGATCCGCACGCTGTGCGGGTTCGGCCGTACCCCTGCATGCTCCGACAAGCACAGAGGATGACATGAAGCTGTTCCTGCAAATCCTGTTGATCGCCTCCAGCGTCCTGCTGGTGGTGGCCGTGCTGCTGCACCGCGGCCGGGGCGGCGGCCTGTCGTCCCTGTTCGGCGGCGGGATGCAGTCGAGCCTCGCGGGGTCCAGCGTCGCCGAGAAGAACCTCGACCGGATCACGCTGCTGCTCGGGGCCATCTGGCTGATCAGCATCGTGGGTCTCGGCCTCCTGCTCAAGGTATGACCGGGTCCCCGGAAGGGGACTTGCGATCGGCGTGCCTATTGGGGGGCGCGCCGCCGATTCCAACGGGTGAGGATTCATGGTTGGCGGTAACGCGATTCGCGGCACCCGCGTGGGTGCCGGTCCTTCGGGCGAATCGGAGCGGGGTGAATCGGCGCCACGGCGCCGGGTGTCGTATTGGTGCGCGAACGGGCACGAGGCTCGCCCGTCGTTCGCGATGGACGCGGAAATCCCCGACGAATGGGACTGCCCGCGCTGCGGGCTCCCGGGCGGTCAGGACGAGCAGAATCCGCCCGCCGCGCCTCGTACCGAGCCGTACAAGACACATCTGGCTTACGTGAAGGAACGCCGCAGCGACGCCGACGGCGAGGCCATCCTCGCCGAAGCGCTCGAGCGCCTCCGCCAACGCCGCGAATTGATCTGAGGCACGGTTTCTCCGGGACCACCGGCTTCCCGTCCGCGAGGGCGAGGGCCGGTGGTTTTTTAGTTCCCGGGGGTGGTCTGGACCGAGGCAGGTCCAGACCATCCCCGGGGCGCTCCCGTGCGGTGGGGATGCCTCGGCGGTCTGGACCGCGGCCGGGTCCGGCCGTTCGGTTCGGTGGGGATTGGCTGTCGTCCGGGCGGTCCAGCCGGGCGAGAAGACGGGCGGGGACCTGTGGTGCGGTCCGGAGCGCGGGGCGTCGCCTGCGTGGTCCGGACCTTCAGGACCTCCGCAGGCCCGGAGGCAACCGGTTTGCGCCGGGGGAGTGGCTGTCGCCCGGGCGGCTCAGCCCGGCGGAGAAGCTCCCGCTCGGACCGCCGGGACTGGATGCCGCCCAAGTGGTCCAGACCGCCCAGGGGTAGGTCTAGACCTCCGGAAAGGCCCGATTCCCGCCCTGTCGCCAGCAAGACCCGGCGCGGCCAAGGCTCTTGACCGGTCCAGACCAATCCTCGCCAGGTTCAGCGGTCCAGCGGATACCGTGCCCGCACCCGGAATCCGCCGTCCTCCGTCCCGGACGTTTCGAAGCTTCCGCCCAGCAGGCGGGCGCGTTCGGCGAGTCCGGTGAGTCCGTGGCCGCCCGACGGGAAGGCCTCGCCCGCACGGCAGGCGCGGGCGTTCTCCACCTCGATGTCCAGCGCGCCGCTCGCCGCGTGGATGCGGATGGTGGCCGTCGCGCCGGGGGCGTGCTTGTGGACGTTCGTCAGGCATTCCTGCACCGTCCGGTACGCCGCCGCCGAGACCTGGCTCGGCAGGGTGTCCGGGAGCTGCTCGACGGTCAGCTGCACCGGGACGTCGCACTCGCGGATCAGGTGGTCCAGCTCGCCGATGCCGGGCCGCGGGCCGTCGTCGCCGGAGCCGGAGCGCAGCACGCTCACCAGCGAGCGCAGTTCCTCGAGCGTCCGCGTCGACAGCTGGCGGATGACCTGCGCCGTTTCCAGCGCCGGACCGTCCTTCGCCTGTGCCTGCAGCGCGCCGGCCTGCATGGCGATCAGCGTGATCTGGTGCGAAACCACGTCGTGCATCTCGCGGGCCAGCCGGGCGCGTTCCTCGGCGCGCACCGCGTCGGCGTGGAAGCGGCGTTCGCGGTCGCGGCTCTTGGCCAGCTCGCGCAGTTTCGCCGAGATCTCCGCGCGCGCCCCGATCAGCAGGCCGATCGCGATCGGCATCCCGGCCACCAGCACGCCGTAGATCCCGTCGAGGACGTGTTCGCGCCAGCTCAGTTCCGCGAACTCCGACAGCGGCCACCGCACGAACCGGCAGGTGAACACCAGTCCCGCGCCGACCCAGGTCTGCCAGTGCAGCTGCCGCCGGGTCGCGAGCATGCCGAGGTTGAGCATCGACGCGAGCTGCGCCCATCCGGCGAAGAACCCCGGTGCCGCGGCGAGCACCGCGAGGAACGGGAACCGCCGCCGCACCACGACCGCGAGGCACGCGGCGGCCGACAGGTAGAGCGAATAGGGCTGTGCTTTCGGCGGCACGACGAGCCAGACGTCGAGCACCGCCAGCAGCACGACCACCGCTTCGACGGCGATCGTCGCGACGAGGGGCTTCCGGAACACGGCGAACGCCCCGGTCAGGCTGACTCGCCTGTCCCGCCGGGCGGCTCCCGCGGCGGAGCTGCTCATCGAGATGCCAGGAATCGAGAGTCCCTCAGTGCTCATCGCGGCGACCCCATTCGTCTTGTGGACTTAGTGATGAGATGCTCCGGCCACCCGATCGGGACGCGCGGCGGTGAACAAATGTGCGGATGCTAACGGGAACGTGTGTGTTGCCAGTAAGTTTCACCCAGAGTGGTTCTTGTGGTGTTGTAATCTCCACAACTGCTCCAACAGGATGAACATAGCGCGGTCGACATCACCTTGTGTCGATCACATCACCTTATGTTCACCATACGGCGGTTCCCACATACTGGTGAGCCGCTTTTTGGCGCAGTGTCAGTTACTCCGTTTGCCGCCCAGGTCGACGCCGGGTCCGTGCCACGCGTACAGGGGAGAGATCACCCGTGCGGGTGGGTGGGACGTGTCGCTGCGCAATCGAAGGCCGCCGCGTCGTGGCGAGCACGGACGCGGCGGCCGGGTAAGCGGGCGGGCTGAGGCTTACGCGGGCGTCTCCGCGGTCGCGACGAGAACCGCGCGGCCGAGCACGTGGCCGAACATGGTGAACCCGAGGACGGCGGGCGTCGCGTCGGCCGGGACGCCGATCGACGCGACATCCAGGGCGTGCACGACGACGAAGTAGCGGTGTTCGCCGTGACCGGCGGGCGGGGCCGCGCCGATGAAACGGGCGGCACCCGCGTCGCCGCGCAACTGGAACGCGCCCTCGGGGAGTCCGGAGCCGGTGTCGTCGCCCGCGCCTTCCGGCAGGTCGGCGACGGTGGCGGGGATGTCGGCGACGGCCCAGTGCCAGAAGCCGGAACCGGTCGGAGCGTCGGCGTCGTACACCGTGACGGCGTAGCTCTTCGTGCCTTCCGGAGCGCCGGACCAGGACAGTTGCGGCGACGTGTCCTTGCCGCCGGGCACGCCGAAGATCCCGGAGAACTGCTCGGCGGACCAGGCCGCGCCGTCGGCGACGGTCGTGCTGGTGACGGTGAAGCTCGGCACCTCGGGAAGGTGCGCGAACGGGGAGTTGGCGGACATGGGTTCCTCTCAAGGGAAGCGGTACGTCATCGACTATAACACTAATAATCGATGATTTGAGGGATCGTCTATCCTGAGGGCATGAAGCAGATGCTGTCCGAGCAGATCTACGACCAGGTCCGCGACGCGATCATGCGCGGCGAGGTCGAGCCGGGGCAGGCGCTGAAACCGCAGGAACTGGCGGCGCGGTACGAGGTCAGCCTGGCCGTGGTGCGGGAAGCGCTGGTGCGGCTGGTCGGGGAGGGCCTGGCGGAACGGCTGACGAACCGCGGGTTCGCGGTGCCCTCGCTGGCGGATCGGCGGTGGCAGGAGATCGTCGAAGCGCGCCAGACGGTCGAGCCCGCGATGCTGCGGTTGTCGGTCGCGCGCGGAGACCTGGAGTGGGAGACGCGGGTGCGCGCGGCGGGGCATCGGCTCGCCCGGACGCCGATGTATGTGCCGGACGAAGGCAGCTACTACTCCGCCGCTTGGGCGGAGGCGCACCGGTTGTTCCACCGCACGCTGCTCGACGGCTGCGGGAACGCGGTGCTGCTGGAGAATTTCGACCGGATGTGGATGGCGAGCGAACTGGCCCGGCGCTGGACGGTGCACCCGGCGTACCGGCTGCCGGTGGAGGACGTGCTCGCCCAGCACGAGGCCTTGGAACGGGCCGCGCTGAGCCGGGATCCGGAGGAGGCGGCGGGACTGCTGACGGACCACCTCGGGGCGACGGCGGCGCTGCTGACGGGGGCGGAGGCGGCGGGGGAGTAGGGGATTCCTTGCGGCGCGAGGGAGATGGGTCCGGCGGGAGTTGCTGGCAGGCGCTGCTGATCGGAGGGCAGTCGGCGGATTCGTTGCCGCGCAACGGATTCGGGCGCGGCAGGAATGTGCGGGAGTTGCTGGCGAACCATTCGGCGGCGATGCTGCGCGGCGGGAGAGTAGCGGATTCGTTGCCGCGCGGCGGAGAAGAACTCAGCGGCAATGCGCGAGGAGTCGCTGGCGAGCCATTCAGCAACCGCCTTGCACCGCAACGAAAAAGGCTCCCCGCGCCACACGCGCGAGGAGCCCTTCCCGGCAAACCGTCTTACTCGGCAGGCGGCTGATACACCTTCGTCAGCTTCCCGGCTGCCTCGCGGTCGAGGAGCCACAGCGTCCGCCGGTAGCCGCGGGCGCCCGAGACGGGGATCTGCGTTTCCGGCGCACCGGCCAGTGCCTGCGCGACCGCGTCCGCCTTGGCGGTTCCTGCCGTCATCAGCCACACCTCGCGGGCGCGGCGGATGGCGGGCAGCGTCAGCGATACGCGCGTCGGCGGGGGCTTCGGGCAGTCGCGGACCGGCACTACCGAGCGCTGCGTTTCGCGCACCTCGGCGGTTTCCGGGAACAGCGACGCCGTGTGGCCCTCGCCGCCAAGGCCCAGCAGCATGATGTCGAACTCCGGGACATCCGCGCCGGGGCCCGCCGCGTCGGAGAGGACCTTCGCGTAGGCCTCGGCGGCAGCGTCGACGTCGTCGCCGAATTCGCCGTCCGACGGGGCCATCGCGTGCACCCGCTCCGGAGCCAGCGGCACGTGGTCGAGCAGGGCCTCGCGGGCGCCCTTCTCGTTGCGCTCGTCCGAATCCGCCGGGACGAACCGTTCGTCGCCCCAGTAGATGTCCAGCCGCGACCAGTCGATCGCGTCCCGCGCGCTCGACTCCCGCAGTTCGCGCAGCACGGCGATGCCGGTGCCGCCGCCGGTGAGCACCACCGACGCGGTGCCGCGGGCCGCCTGCACGTCGACGATCCGGGTCACCAGGCGGGCCGCGGCGGCCGCGGCGAGCAGGTCCGGGTTTTCGTAGACGACGACCTCGGTCCGGCTCATGAGCTGCTCTTTTCCGCCGTCTTGCGGGCCGTCTTCGGCTTCGCGGCCGCAGCGGGCTTAGCGGCGGCGGCGGGCTTGGCGGCAGCGGGCTTCGACCCGTTGGAAGCGGCGATCTTGTGCAGCCCGTGCAGCGCCGCCTCGTAGATCTCGTCCGGGTCGAGCCGCCGAAGTTCCTCGACGAGGCATTCCGGGTTGCTGCGCCGCTGCAACGCGATCCGCCGCGTCGGCTGGCCCGGCTGGGTCAGCGTGCCGACCCGCCCGTCCGGCCGCGTCAGCTCCACCGCGCCCGACTTCCGCTCCAGCTTCACCGAGATGATGCCCTGCGCGCTCGAGCTCTTGACCCGGTGCACCGGAGCCTTGAGGTACTCGGCGAGCCAGCCCGCGAGCAGTTCGGTGGACGGCGAATCGGCCTCGCCGGTGACCGTCGCGCTCGTGATCTTCTCGTACGGCGGCAGGTCCAGCGCCGACACCAGCTGCGCCCGCCAGCGGGTCAGCCGAGTCCACGCCAGGTCGGTGTCACCCTCCACATAGGACTTCGCGCGCGTGGTGAGAGACCTTATCGGGCTCTTTTCCGCGGCCGAGTCGGTGATCCGCCGCTGTGCCAGCTGCCCGAGCGGGTCCTCCGCGGGAGCCTTCGGACCGGCGCCCGGCCACCAGGTGACGATCGGCGCGTCCGGCAGCAGCAGAGGCACCACGGCGCTCTGCCCCTGCGCGGCCAGCGGACCGTACAGCCGCAGCACGATGACCTCGCTCGCGCCGGCGTCGCCGCCCACGCGGATCTGGCCGTCTATCCGCGCCGCGGCCGTGCGCGCGCCCTTCGCCACGACGATCACCCGCGACGGGTGCTCGCGGCTGGCGTCGTTCGCGGCCTCGATGGCGTCCTCGAGCTTGGCGTCGTCGTCCGCGACGATCACCAGCGTCAGCACCCGGCCGAGCGCGACCTGGCCGCCCTGCTCGCGGATCTCCACCAGTTTCTTGTTCAGCGCCGACGTCGTGGTCGACGGCAGGTCGATGATCACGGACGCCTCCAGTGCCTGCCGGTACGCTCCAGCATTTCGTCAGCCGACTTCGGTCCCCAGCTGCCCGGCGGGTACTGCTCCGGCGCGGTGCCGAGCTTCGCCCAGTGCGACAGCACCGGGTCGAGGATCTCCCACGACAGCTCGACTTCCTCGTTCACCGGGAACAGCGACGGCTCGCCCAGCAGCACGTCCAGGATCAGCCGCTCGTAAGCCTCCGGCGACGATTCGGTGAACGCGTGGCCGTAGCCGAAGTCCATCGTGACGTCGCGGACCTCCATCGTGGTCCCCGGCACCTTCGACCCGAACCGCAGCGTGATGCCCTCGTCCGGCTGCACGCGGATGACCAGCGCGTTCTGCCCCAGTTCCTCGGTGGAGGTGGAGTCGAACGGCAGGTGCGGCGCGCGCTTGAACACGACCGCGATCTCGGTGACGCGGCGGCCGAGCCGCTTGCCGGTGCGCAGGTAGAACGGCACACCCGCCCAACGGCGGTTCTGCACCTCCAGCGTCACCGCGGCGTACGTCTCGGTCTTCGAGTCCTTCGCGAACCCGGCTTCCTGCAGCAGCCCCGGCACCTTCGTGCCGCCCTGCCAGCCGCCCGCGTACTGCCCGCGCGCGGTGGTCTGGTCGAGCGGCAGCATCGGCTTGGTCGCCGCCAGCACCTTGGCCTTCTCCGACCGCAGCGCCTTCGGCTCGAACGACAGCGGCTCGTCCATCGCGGTGAAGGCGAGCAATTGCAGCAGGTGGTTCTGGATGACGTCGCGCGCGGCGCCGATCCCGTCGTAGTACCCCGCGCGGCCGCCGAGGCCGATGTCCTCGGCCATGGTGATCTGCACGTGGTCGATGAAGTTCGCATTCCAGATCGGCTCGAACAGCTGGTTCGCGAACCGCAGCGCCAGGATGTTCTGCACCGTCTCCTTGCCGAGGTAGTGGTCGATGCGGAACACCGACTCCTCGGGGAAGACGTCGTTCACGATCGCGTTGAGCTCCTTGGCGCTCTTGAGATCGTGCCCGAACGGCTTCTCGATGACCACGCGCCGCCAGGTGTTCTCGTCGGCCTGCGCGAGGCCCGACCGCGCCAGCTGCTTGGTCACCACGGGGAACGCGCCCGGCGGGATCGACAGGTAGAACGCGGTGTTGCCGCCGGTGCCGCGTTCCTCGTCCAGTTCGCGCACGGTCTTCGCGAGCCGGTCGAAGGCGTCGTCGTCGTCGAAAGTGCCCTGGACGAACCGGATTCCTTCGGCGAGCCGGTTCCACACCGACTCCTTGAACGGCGTCCGCGCGTGCTCGCGCACCGAATCGTGCACCAGCTCGCCGAAGTCCTGGTGTTCCCAGTCCCGGCGGGCGAAGCCGACCAGCGAGAACCCGGCGGGCAGCAGCCCGCGGTGCGCGAGGTCGTAGATGGCGGGCATGAGCTTCTTGCGCGCCAGGTCGCCGGTGACGCCGAAGATCACCAGGCTCGACGGCCCGGCGATCCGCGGCAGCCGCTTGTCGCGGGGGTCCCGCAGCGGGTTGCGCCAGGTGGTCACTGAGCGGCCTCCTGCACTGCCCGCACGAGCTCGGCGAGCCCGGCGGCGCGGTCGGTCAGGTGCAGCCGCAGCACCGGGCGCCCGTGCTCGGCGAGCACCTGCCCGTCGCCGAGCGCCTGCGCGTGCTGGAGCTGCCCCAGCGTGTACGGGCGGTCCGGCACCGACAGGTCGTCCTCGACGGCTCCGGTGATCTGCAGGAAGCTGCCGTTCTGGTGGCCGCCCTTGTGGTACTGCCCGGTGGAGTGCAGGAACCGCGGGCCCCAGCCGAACGTGGTCTGCACGCCGGTCCGCTTGGCGATTTCGCCGCGCAGCAACGAAGTCGACGCGTCGTCCAGCCGGTCGAGGTAGGCCTGCACGGCGATGTACCCGCCGTCGGCCACCGAACCGAAGAACGCGCGCAGGACGTCGGCGAGCTTGCCGTCCGTCGAAACTCCTTCGCTGCCAAAGACTTCGACGGCACCGTCCACAGTGGCCGGTTCCTCGCCGCCCTTCAGCTTCTCCGGGTCGTCCAGCAGCGCACGCGCCGCCTTCTTGGCCGCCTCGACGTCCGGCTGGTCGAACGGGTTGATCCCGATCAGCCGTCCGACGAGCGCGGTCGCGAACTCCCACAAGAGGAACTGCGCGCCGAGCGGGCCGGTCACTGAGATCTGCGCCGCGCCTTCCGGGGCGCCGATCGCGACCGCGGTCGCGTCCTTGCCGTGGTCGGCGAACCCGGGTGCGTCCGGGCCCTCGACGGCCACCGGCAGCAGGCCGGTGCCGAGCTTGCCGGTGGACTCGGCGATCAGCTGCTCCGCCCAGTCCGGGAAACCCTTGATGCCCGAACCGGTGTCGGCCAGCACGACCTTCTCCGCACCGGCTTCGTGCGCCGCGCCCCACGCCGCCGCCAGCTGCACGGCCGGGTTCTCGGGCGCGTCCTCGGCGAGCGTTTCCGCCACCGACGCCGCCTGGTCGAGCAGCCGCGCGACGTCCGCGCCCGCGAGACCGGCCGGCACGAGGCCGAACGCGGTCAGCGCGGAGTAGCGGCCGCCGACGTGCGGGTCGGCCAGGAAGGTCTTGCGGTAGCCCTCTTTCTCCGCCAGCTCGGAGAACGGGGAGCCGGGATCGGTGACGACGACGATGCGCCGCGCCGCGTCGATCCCGGCGTCCGCGAACGCCTTGGCGAAGATCCGGCGGTGGCTGTCGGTCTCGACGGTGCCGCCGGATTTCGACGACACCACGATGACGGTGCGCTCGAGGTCGCCCGCGAGCGCGTCGGCCACCTGGCCGGGGTCGGTCGTGTCGAGAACCGTGAGCGGGACGCCGGCGGTGGCGGTGATGACCTCCGGCGCGAGCGACGAACCGCCCATGCCGGCGAGCACCACGCGGTCCACGCCCTCGCTGCGCAGTTCCGCGCGCAGCGCTTCGATTTCCCCGATCAACGGACGCGACGACTTGTGCAACGTCGTCCAGGACAATCGGATCGACGCTTCGGACTCGGCGTCCGGACCCCACAGGGTGGAGTCCTTGGCGGCGAGCTTGGCAGCGGCGCCGTCGGCGGCCAGCCGCTGCGCCAGCGGCGCTGCCTTTTCTGCCAGTTCGGCGTCGACGATCACGACGCCGGTTTCGTCCCCGCTCATGGTCTCTGGTTCAGCCCCTCGCTTTGTTCAGCTGCCCGGTCACCGTGTCCAGCAGTTCCTGCCAGGACTTCTCGAACTTCTCGACGCCTTCGGTCTCCAGCGTCACGAACACGTCCGGCACGTCGATGCCGGCCGCCGACAGCTTGTCGAAGATCGCCTGCGCCTGCTCGCCCTTTCCGGAAACCGTGTCGCCGGTGATCTCGGCGTGGTCGGCGACCGAGTCCATGGTCTTCTCGGGCATCGTGTTCACGACGTCCTTGACCACGAGCTGGTCGACGTACCGGGTGTCGGAGTAGGCCGGGTCCTTCACGCCGGTGGAGGCCCACAGCGGACGCTGCGCGTTCGCGCCCGCCTCGGCGAGCGCCTTCCACTGGTCCGTGGCGAACAGCTTCTCGAAGGCCGCGTACGCGAGCCGCGCGTTGGCGATGGCCGCCTCGCCCAGCAGCGCCTTGGCCTCGTCGGTGCCGATCGCATTCAGCCGCTTGTCGACCTCGCTGTCCACGCGGGACACGAAGAACGACGCGACCGAGTGGATGCCCTTGAGGTCGTGGCCGTTGGCCTTCGCCTGCTCGAGACCGGCGAAGAAGGCCTTGATGACGGCCTCGTAGCGCTCGACGGAGAAGATCAGCGTGACGTTGACGCTGATGCCCTCGGCGAGCACCGCGGTGATCGCGGGAAGGCCCTCTTCGGTCGCCGGGATCTTGATCATCACGTTCGGCCGGTCGACGGTCTTCCACAGGTCCTTGGCCTCGGCCACCGTCTTGTCGGTGTCCTTCGCCAGGCGCGGGTCCACCTCGATGGACACGCGTCCGTCGACGCCGTTCGTGGCGTTGTACACGTCGCGGAACAGGTCCGCGGCGTTGCGCACGTCGGTGGTGGTCAGCTCCCGGACGGTGCCGTCGAGGTCCGCGCCGCGCGCGGCGAGGTCGTTGACCTGCTCGTCGTAGGCGGCGCCCTTCGACAGCGCGTTCGCGAAGATCGTCGGGTTGGTGGTCACGCCGACGACGTGCTTGTCGCGGATGAGCCCGGCGAGGTTGCCCGAGTTCAGGCGCTCCCGCGAGAGGTCGTCCAGCCAGATCGAGACGCCTGCTTCGGACAGCTGCGCGAGTCGGTCAGTCATGATTGCACTCCCTTCAGTTCTTGGTGTTGGCGATCGAGCGGCGGGCGGCGTCGACCACGGCTTCGGCGGTGAAGCCGAACTCGCGGAAGAGCGTCGCGGCGTCGGCCGAGGCGCCGTAGTGCTCGATCGACACGTTCTCGCCGGCGTCGCCGGTGAAGCGCTGCCACGGCATCGCGATCCCGGCTTCGACCGAAACGCGGGCCTTGACCGTCGGCGGCAGGACGGCGTCCTTGTAGTCCTGGTCCTGCGCGTCGAACCACTCGACGCACGGCATCGAGACCACGCTGGCGGGGATGCCGTCGGCCTCGAGGGTCTTGCGCGCCTCGACGGCCAGCTGGACCTCGGAACCGGTCGCGATCAGCACGACCTCCGGGGCGCCGTTGGACGCCTCGGCCAGCACGTAGCCGCCCTTCTTGACGCCCTCGGCGTTCGTGCCCTCCAGCACCGGCACGTTCTGCCGGGTCAGCGCGAAGCCGGACGGGTGGTGCACGTCCTCCAGCACGGCCTTCCACGCGTACGCGGTCTCGTTGGCGTCCGCCGGGCGGACGACGTTGAGGCCCGGGATGGCGCGCAGCGCGGCGATCTGCTCGATCGGCTGGTGCGTCGGGCCGTCCTCGCCGAGACCGATCGAGTCGTGCGTCCACACGTAGATGACCGGGGCCTTCATCAGCGCGGCGAGCCGGACCGGCGGGCGCATGTAGTCGGAGAAGGTGAGGAAGGTCGCGCCGTACGGGCGGGTGCCGCCGTGGAGCGCGATGCCGTTGAGGATCGAGCCCATCGCGTGCTCGCGGATGCCGAAGTGCAGCGTGCGGCCGTACGGGTTGGTCTTCCACATGTCGGTGCCGGCCGCGGCCGGGCCGAACGAGTCGGCGCCCTTCATGGTGGTGTTGTTGCTCTCCGCGAGGTCCGCGGAACCGCCCCACAGCTCGGGCAGCGGCTCGGCCAGCGCGTTGAGCACCTCGCCGGAGGCCTTGCGGGTGGCGATGCCCTTGGCGTCGGGCTCCCACGACGGCAGGTTGTCCGCGAAGCCCTCGGGCAGCGTGCGGGTCGACAGCCGGTCGGCCAGCTTCTTGCGCTCCGGGTTCGCCGCGGCCCACGCCTCGAAGCGCTCCTGCCACTCGGCGCGCTGCTTCTCGCCGCGTTCGATCGCCTGGCGGGTGTGCGCGAGCACGGCCTCGTCGACGTCGAAGTTCTTCTCCGGGTCGAAGCCCAGCGCCTTCTTGACGCCCGCGACCTCTTCCGCGCCCAGCGCCGCGCCGTGCGCCTTGCCGGTGTTCATCTTCGTCGGGGCCGGGTAGCCGATGATCGTGCGCAGCTGGATGAAGGACGGCCGCGTGGTCTCGGCCTGCGCCGCCTTGATGGCCGCCTCGATCGCGACGACGTCCTCGCCGCCCTCGACGGTCTGCACGTGCCAGCCGTAGGCCTCGTAGCGCTTCGCGACGTCCTCGGACAGCGCGATGTTGGTGTCGTCCTCGATGGAGATCTTGTTGTCGTCGTAGAAGACGATCAGGTTGCCCAGCTCCTGGCGGCCCGCGATGGACGAGGCCTCGGAGGTGACGCCCTCTTCGATGTCGCCGTCGGAGGCGATCACGTAGATGTGGTGGTCGAAGATGCTCTCGCCGGCGGGGGCGTCCGGGTCCAGCAGGCCGCGCTCGCGCCGCGCCGCCATCGCCATGCCGACGCCGTTCGCGAGGCCCTGGCCCAGCGGGCCGGTGGTGGTCTCGACGCCCTTGGTGTGCCGGTACTCCGGGTGGCCCGGGGTCTTGGAGCCCCAGCGGCGCAGCTGCTCGAGGTCTTCCAGCTCCAGGCCGAACCCGGCCAGGTACAGCTGGATGTAGAGGGTCAGGCTGGAGTGCCCGGCGGAGAGCACGAACCGGTCGCGGGCGGGCCACTCCGGGTCGGCGGGGTCGTGCCGCATCGTGCGCTGGAACAGCGTGTACGCCAGCGGCGCCAGGCTCATCGCAGTGCCCGGGTGCCCGCTGCCGCATTTTTCGACGGCGTCCGCGGCCAGCACGCGGGCGGTGTCCACGGCGCGGGTGTCGGTCTCGGTCCAGTCGGCCGGCACGTTGCGCCGGAGCAAGGGGTTGGTCTCGCTGCTAGAGGTTTCGGACACTGAACTCGAACTCCTGCGTCGGTGAAGTGGTGGCTGTATTCCGTGCGTGCCGCTCAAGTGCTGCGGTGTGCGCCCTCAGTTATCTCAATCGATCCCGAAGGGACGATATTCCTGCTGGCGGCGCTGTGCAGGCGGAGCGAGCGGCCCGTCGCTGTCACCCTAGTGCGTACGCGTGCGCGCGAGCGCGGGCGCGCACCCTGCGGGTGAGGTGATCCTGCCCGCCTGTCTGTCTCCGGCTACCCGCCGCGGGCCGTCCCGACTCATCGCGGCCCGCCGCGGCGGACGTGACGGAGGGAACACCGCCGGGCGTGTCCCGGACCCGCGGGCGTCGGGCCGGTCCGTCACGTCTAACATCGATCGCGGGCCAGGCACGGAAGTTCTCCATGAGCACCACCTCTTCTTCCGCGCCGCCCGGCCCAGGACTGACTCAGGG
Source organism: Amycolatopsis sp. CFH S0740 (assembly GCF_004522315.1). Classification (NCBI taxonomy): domain Bacteria; kingdom Bacillati; phylum Actinomycetota; class Actinomycetes; order Pseudonocardiales; family Pseudonocardiaceae; genus Amycolatopsis; species Amycolatopsis sp. CFH S0740. The sequence goes on from NZ_SDLS01000045.1 coordinate 18,255, forward strand.
AGAGAAATGTCGTTGGTGAACGCTGCGCACGGACGCAGTGAAGACACCAGCGCCGTACCCCCGGACGGCGGACGGCCGAGCGGGGCCCGGCGAAGCTTCCGCCAGGTGGCCGGCGCGTACGCCGCGCTGGCGAAGCCGCGCGTGATCGAGCTTCTCCTCGTCACCACGATCCCCGCGATGTTCCTCGCCGGGCGCGAGGTGCCGAACCCGTGGCTGGTGGTCGCGACGCTGGTCGGCGGCACCATGGCCGCCGGCAGCGCGAACGCGCTCAACTGCGTGATCGACAGCGACATCGACAAGGTCATGAACCGCACCAAGCGGCGGCCGCTGGTCAAGGACGCGGTGCCGAGGCGCAACGCGCTGATCTTCGGCCTCGTCCTGGGCATCGCCTCGTTCGCCGTCCTGTACTTCACGGTGAACCTGCTGGCGGCGGTCCTCGCGATCGCGACCATCCTGTTCTACATCTTCGTCTACACCCTCGGCCTCAAGCGGCGGACGTCGCAGAACGTGGTCTGGGGCGGGGCCGCGGGCTGCATGCCGGTGCTGATCGGCTGGGTCGCGGTCACCGGCACCGTGCAGTGGCCTGCGTTCGTGATGTTCGGCGTGATCTTCTTCTGGACGCCGCCGCACACCTGGGCGCTGGGCATGAAGTACCGCGACGACTACGAGCGCGCGGGCGTGCCGATGCTCCCGGTCGTCGCGACCGCCGAGCACGTGGCCCGGCAGATCGTCATCTACTCGTGGGTGATGGTCGCCTGGACGCTGCTGCTGCTCCCGGTCACCAGCTGGCTGTACGCGACCTTCGCGATCCTCGCCGGCGGCTGGTTCCTCTTCTACGCGCACCGGCTGCAGGCCGCCGTGCACCGCGGCGAGGAGACCAAGCCGATGGCGCTGTTCCACCGGTCGAACACGTACCTGATGATCGTGTTCGTCGCGCTGGCGGTCGACTCGGCGATCGGCTTGCCGGTCCTCGGCCTGCCTTTCTGACCCGACCCGTTCGCACCCGATCCGCGCCGGGCAGGAATGGCCCGGGATCCTCGCCGGTTGCACTCTTCCGGCCCCGATCCCGACCTGAAAGCAGGACCTTTCCTTGCCCGAGGAACCGGCCTACGAAGCCGAGCTGCGCCGCGAGCAGGCTTATGTCGACGCGCTGTTCGCGAAGCTCGACGCCGAACGCACCCAGACCCAGCGCCGCCTCGACGAGACCCTGCGCCAGACCGGCGGGACGCCGCAGGCGCGGACCGAACGCGAAGCCGCCACGAACCTGCACAGCGACCGGCTCGCCCAGCTCGGTTCGGTCGAACAGGGGCTGTGCTTCGGCCGGCTGGACTTCGGGCCCGGCAGCGCCTCCGAAGACACCGAGGAAACCGCCTACATCGGACGGCTCGGGCTGTTCGACGAGGACGACGACTACCGGCCGCTGCTGATCGACTGGCGCGCGCCGGTCGCGCGGCCCTTCTACCTCGCCACCGCCGCTTCGCCGGACGGCGTGCGCCGCCGTCGCCACCTGCGGTCGCTGAGCCGTCGCGTCACCGGGTTCGACGACGAGATCCTCGACCTGACCGCCGCCGACCAGGGCCAGGACCTCGGGCTCGCCGGCGAGGCCGCGTTGCTGGCCGCGCTGGAGCGCCGCCGGACCGGCGAGATGGCCGACATCGTCGCCACCATCCAGGCCGAACAGGACCGGATCATCCGCGCGCCGCTCGGCGGGGTGATGGTGGTGCAGGGCGCGCCGGGCACCGGCAAGACCGCGGTCGCGCTGCACCGCGCGGCGTACCTGCTCTACACGCACCGCCAGCAGCTGACCACGCGCGGCGTGCTCGTCGTCGGCCCGAACTCGACCTTCCTCCGCTACATCGGCCAGGTGCTGCCGTCGCTCGGCGAGACGGGTGTGCTGCTGTCGACCATCGGGCAGCTGTGGCCGGGCCTGGACGCGGACGGAGTCGAGTCGCCGGAAGCGGCCGAGGTGAAGGGCCGGCTGGTGATGGCCGAGGTGCTCGCCAAGGCGGTCCGCGACCGGCAAGGTGTACCCGATCCGGTGATCGAGATCGAGCACGAACGCGAGATCCTCAAGCTCGACCGGAAGACCTGCGCGCAGGCCCGCACCCGGGCCCGCCGTTCGCGCCGGCCGCACAACCTCGCGCGGCGGCTGTTCGTCTCCGACGTGCTCGACGCGCTCACCCGGCAGGCCGCGCGTGCGCTGGGCGAGGACTTGCTGGACGCGCAGGATGTCCAGGACATCCGTGCCGAGCTCGCGTCGAGCCCCGCGGTGGCCGCCGCGCTGAACTCGCTGTGGCCGAAACTCACGCCCGCGGGCCTGCTGGACGACCTGTTCGCCGAGCGCGAACACCTCGACCGGGCGGCGGGCGAGCTGCTGTCCGAAGAGGACCGCAAGCACCTGGAGAGCGGTCGCGACGCGAAGTGGACGCCCGCCGACGTGCCGCTGCTCGACGAACTGGCTGAACTGCTCGGCAGCGACGACTCCGAGGAAGAGGCCGAGCAGAAGCGCCAGGAACGCGTCGAGCGCGCGTATGCCGAAGGCGTGCTGGACATTCTCGAGCAGGACGAGGAAATCCAGGACGAGGAGATCCTGCGGGTGTCCGACGTGCTGGACGCCGAACTGTTCGCCGAACGCCAGCAGGCGCGCAGCGAGCTGACCGCGGCGCAACGGGCGGCGCAGGACCGGACGTGGACGTTCGGGCACGTGATCGTGGACGAGGCGCAGGAACTGTCCGCGATGGACTGGCGCCTGCTGATGCGCCGCACGCCGAACCGGTCGATGACGCTGGTCGGCGACGTCGCGCAGACCGGGGCCGCCGGGGGAGCGCGGACCTGGGACGAGGTGCTGTCGCCCTACGTCGCGGACCGCTGGCGGCTCGAGCAGCTGACGGTGAATTACCGCACCCCGGCGGAGATCATGGCGGTCGCGGCGGGCGTGCTCGCCGAACTCGACGTGGACCTGGCCGCGCCCGCGTCGGTGCGGGAGACCGGGGTGCCGCCGTGGGGCGTGGAGGTCGCTTCGCTGGACGAGGAACTGCCGTCGCTGGTGGCCGCGGAACTGTCCGCTGTGGACGGTGGGACGGTCGCGGTGCTGGTGCCGGGTTCGCGCGTGGACGAGGTGCGGAAGCTGCTTCCGGAGGACGACCGGCTGAGCGTGCTGACCGTCGATCGTTCCAAGGGACTGGAGTTCGACGGGGTCGTGCTGGTGTCGCCGGACGAGATCGTGGCTGGCTCGGCGCGCGGGCTGAACGACCTGTACGTGGCGCTGACCCGGGCGACGCAGCGGCTCGGCGTGGTGCGGACTGGTCCGGCGGTGGCTGCGCTCGGCGGGCTTGGTTAATCGCCAGAGTCCGCTTTCGGGTGTTCCTCACGGAAAGTGTTGACCACGCCGCCGTCAGTGCATACCGTCACTGAGGAGCGAGGTCGCGAAATGGCGTATTCGGATGGTCTGGTCTACGTGGGCCGAGTCAGGCAGTGGGACATTGACAACGGGTGGGGAGTTGTCGAATCCGACAGTTTCAGCGATCCGATTTGGGTGCACTACTCGGTTGTCGATCCGGCGAGCTGGGGCGTGCTCGACAGCGGATTTCGCCAGCTCTACGTGGGCGACGAAGTCCGATTGATCGTCGAGCACGCCGAGCAGGACGATTTTCGCCTGCGGGCTTCGTGGATCATGTCGACGAAGGAGCGCGGGAATGGGCCGGAAGAAAGCCGCTGAGGCGGTAGCCGTCGGCGCCGCCGTCCTGGCAGCGCTGGCGCTGGCGGCCGGGACGGCGAGTGCGGACCACTACCACACCTTTACCCAGGACAACACCACGTTCGACGCGACGGATGCGAACGGGCGGTTCACCGGCCAGGCGGTGACATTCCCTGGGAGGGAAGTTCCGATGGCGTGGTCTTTCCGGATCTCGCCCGCCGTCCAGGCTATCGCGGTGAGCTCGATGAACTGCACTGCCGGTCATATGCAGCTCCCGTACCACGATGCCCACAGCAATATCCCGGTCGACTATTTTTGGCATTCGACGGTCCAGGGAAACAAATCCGACAACACTCCCTACGACCTCTACGGGTCCTGTGTCTTCAAAGTGAAGAACAACGGGACCGCGAACTTGAAATTCGTCTTTCACTACCTCATGCTGTGCGGACCTTGCGGTCCTCGCCCGGCGACCTGGCCCGAGCAGCGTTTGTCCACGCGTCTGGACATCGATTACCGACGGTGATCCCGAGCGGGGCGGCGTGAGCGCCGGGACTGCTGCCACCCCGCTCCGGGCCAGGCCGAGTCAGGGAATCAGCAGCAGCTTCCCGGTCGTCCGGCGTCCCTGCAGGTCCTCGTGGGCCTTGCGGGCGTCGGCGAGCGGGTAGCGGCCGCCGATGCGGACGTTCAGCGAACCGTCCTGCACGGCGGCGAACAGTTCGCCGGCGCGCCAGTCGAGTTCCTCGCGCGTGCGCAGGTAGTGGCCGAGCGTCGGGCGGGTCAGGAAGAGCGAGCCGCCGGAGTTGAGCCGTTGCGGGTCGACCGGCGGCACCGGGCCGCTGGCCGCGCCGAACAGCGCCAGGGTGCCGCGGATCTTCAGGCTCGCGAGGCTGCTATCGAAGGTGCTCTTGCCCACGCCGTCGTAGACCGCGGCGACGCCTTCGCCGTCAGTCAGCTCGCGGGTCACGGCGGCGAAGTCCTCGCGGTCGTAGCGGATCACGTGGTCCGCGCCGGCGCCGCGGGCGAGCTCGGCCTTCTCGTCGGTGGACACGGTGCACAGCACTCGCGCGCCGCGCGCCTTCGCCAGCTGCACCAGCAACAAACCGACGCCGCCGGCTGCCGCGTGGACGAGGATGTCGTCGCCCGCCTGGACTTCGTAGGTCGAACGCACCAGGTAGTGCGCCGTCATGCCCTGCAGCATCGTGGCGGCGGCGAGCTCGTCGGACACTCCGTCCGGCACCTTCACCGTGGCGCTCGCCGGGACCACCGCGCGCTGGGCGTAGCTGCCGAGCACGCCCTGCCAGGTCACACGGTCGCCGGGGGCGAACTCGGTGACGCCCTCGCCGGTCTCCACGACGGTCCCGGCGCCCTCGGAGCCGAGGACGAACGGCAGGTCGATCGGGTAGATGCCCTGGCGCTGGTAGGTGTCGATGTAGTTGACGCCCGCGGCGGCGAGGTCGACCAGCAGCTCGCCCGCGCCGGGCGGGCCGGGCTCGATCTCGGCCAGTTCCAGCACTTCCGGGCCGCCGGTCCGGGTCACCTGCACTGCGGTCGGCATCGTTCCTCCTCGAGATGGGCGCGTCTGGCGTCCACTATGGCCGAGAACACGGTCGGGCCGCGGGGGCGGGGGTCTCGGGTTAAGCTCCGGACGTGGCTGAGGAGACCGAAAACACGCCGACCGCGCCGACTGCCCGCCAGCTGGCGTCCGCCCGCGACTTCGTGGCGAAGCACGGGAAACCGTCGCGCGCCGTGGTCGAGAACATCGGCCTCGCCGGCGCGCGGGTCGTGCTCGTGGGCCCGGACGGGGCGATGGGCGACGTGCTGGTCGCCGGCGTCGAAACCGGGAACACGCTGGTCGAGCAGGTCGACGACCTCGAGGCCGCGGAGTGGGACAGCGAAACCGTGAAGACGGTCAAAATCGGTGCCGCGCACCGGCGCAAGATGGCCGGGCCGCGAGCAGGCCGGTGACCAGCTCGGCGATTTTCGTCGGCTGCGCCGCGCTGCCCGAGGGCGACGGCGACGAGGCCGCGGTGCTGCCCGCGCTCGCGGACCTCGGATTCACCGTGAGCTGGGCGGCCTGGGACGCGGCCGCGGACTTCGCCTCGGCGGACATCGTCGTGCTGCGCGCCGCCTGGGACTACCCGGAGCGGCGCGAGGAATTCCTCAGCTGGTGCGAGGACGTGCCCGGGCTGAGCAATCCGGCCGCGGTCGTGCGGTGGAACACGGACAAGACGTATCTCGGCGAACTGCTCGACGCCGGGGTGCCGACGGTGCCGGTCGAGATCGTGCCGCCGGGGGAGAAACCGCGCTGGCCGAAGAAGCCGTTCGTGGTGAAGCCTTCGGTGGGCGCGGGAGGCCGCGGCGCCGCCCGGTTCTCCGCCGCCGGCGCGGACGCGGAGCAGCATCTGCGCACTTTGCACGACGAGGGCCGCACGGGTCTGGTGCAGCCGTATCAGTCCAGTGTGGACGCTCAGGGCGAGATCGCGGTGACCTATTTCGGCGGCGTTTATTCGCACGCCTTCACGAAATTCGCCCCGCTGGAGTCCTCAATGGACAGTTCCGGGCTGTACCGGGAGGAGCGCCTCGCGGCCGCCGTCCCGGCCCCGGAGGTGCGCGCGGTGGCGGAGGACGCGCTGGACGCCGCTTGCGGGCTGCTCGGGATCTTGCGGGCGGAACTGCTGTACGCACGGGTCGATCTGGTCCGCGGGGACGACGGGCGTCCGCTGGTGCTGGAGCTGGAATTGACCGAGCCGTCGCTGGGTTTCCGACACGCGGACGCGGGCGCGCCGTTGCGGTTCGCGTCGGCGGTGCGGCAGCAGTTGGCCTAGCTCGGGCAGGCTGCACAGCGTTTCGCGGGGAGACTTTGCGCTCAAGCTGAGCGGATGTGAGTCGCCCGCTTGAGCTGCGCGTTACGCAGGCTCGATTCGTGTCGGCGATGCGGCAGCAACTGGCCTAACTCAAGCCGTCCGCCGCTTGGCCGCCAGCCGTTCCGCTCGGGGCCACCGGACGTCCGTCGCCCAGCCGAGGCGTTCGAAGGCCCAGATCACCCGCGCCGACACGTCCACCTGGCCGCGCAGGACGCCGTGCCGGGCGCAGGTCGGGTCGGCGTGGTGGGAGTTGTGCCAGGACTCTCCCATGGACAGCAGCGCCAGCGGCCAGAAGTTCGCGGCGCGGTCGCGGCTCGCGAACGGGCGGTCGCCGATCAGGTGGCACACCGAGTTCACCGACCAGGTCACGTGGTGCAGGAACGCGATCCGCACCAGCCCGGCCCAGAAGAACGCCGTCAGCGCGCCCTGCCAGGTGCCGCTGAACGCCCAGCCGAGGGCGGCGGGCAGGGCGAGGCTGAGCGTGATCCACAGCCAGAAGAACCGGTTCACCAGGCGCAGGTCGCGGTCGCCGACGAGGTCGGGCGCGAAGCGGTCGGCGTTGGTGACCTCGCGCTGGAACATCCAGCCCATGTGCGCGTGCCAGAACCCGCGCAGCAGCGCCGTCGGCGAGGTGCCGAACAGCCACGGCGAATGCGGATCGCCCTCGCGGTCGGAGAACGCGTGGTGGCGGCGGTGGCTCGCGACCCAGAAGATCACCGAACCCTGCACCGCCATGCTGCCCGCGATGGCTAGCGCGATCCGCAGCGGCCGGCCCGCTTTGAACGCGCCGTGGGTGAAGTAGCGGTGGTACCCGACAGTCACGCCGAGCGTGGCGAGCACGTAGAAAACGGTCGCGAGGATCAGGTCGGTCCAGCCGATGCCCCATCCCCACACCAGCGGCACGGCGGCGATCAACGCGGCGAACGGCACGAGCAGGAACGTCTTGAGCACGAGCATCTCGGCGGTCCCGCGCCGGCCGGAGAGCAGGGGTTTGGCGGCACGGGCAGGGGCGGTCGGCATGGCGGCACCTCGGGCTTTCGGAAAGCCGGACGGCGACGACGGTAAGCCGCCGACCTGTCCGTCGGGCCGACTCGCAGTTACGCCCGGATGACCGTCAGTTCGCGGTGGCGAGTTCCCGCTTCTCGGCGGGCTCCAGCGACGTGACCGGACCCCGGTCGCGAGTGCCGGTCCACAGCACCGCCGTCACCACGATCACGAGCGCCGAGCCCAGCACGTGGAAGGACACCATCGCCTCGGGCACGCCCAGCGCGTACTGCACGGTCCCCAGAACACCCTGCAGCAGCGCGACAATCCACACCCACGCGTACCGCTGCCACACGCTCTTCGGCGCGCCGACGCGCATCAGCGTGAGCCCGAAGACCCCCAGCACGACGAGGTACGCGATCAGCAGTCCGCTGTGGATCCGGGCCAGCTGCTCGATCGGGGCGTCGAGGCGATGCGTGTTGACGTCGCCGCCGTGCGGGCCCGCGCCGGTGACCGTGGTGCCGGCGATGAGCACCGCCCACATCAGCACCGTCAGCAGCACCAGCATCTGCCGTCCCAGCTTCGGGACCAGCGGGCGCGCCGGTTCGTCTCCTTCGCGGAACGCCTTCAGCAGCAGGACCGCCAGCCACACGAGCGGCGTCGACGCGAGGAAGTGGATCGCGACCGTCCACCATTCCAGTTTCGCCAGCACCGTCAGCCCGCCGATGACCGCCTGCAGCACGACGCCGCCGGGCATCGTCCAGGCGAGCTTCACCAGCCGCTTGCGCTCCGGGTGGTCGACCTGGATCCGCCACGCGGTGAGCACGGCGAGCGCGGCCACCACGATCACGACGCCGGTCAGCATCCGGTTCGAGAACTCGATCCACTGCGTGACCGCGTCGATGCCGGAGTGCCGCACCGGCACCAGGCTGCCCGCGACGCACTGCGGCCAGGTCGGGCATCCCAGCCCGGACCCGGTCACCCGCACCACGGACCCGGTGACGCCGATGCCTGCCTGCGCGACCACCGCGGCGATCCCGACCGCGCGCTGAACCGCGGCGGACGGATACGGCAGGCGGGCGATCAAACTGCGAAGGGACACGCCGAAAGAATACTCGCGCGCGTTTTCCCGCCTGCACGCGGCGGTATTGTTCCACCCGGATTTGCCAGCGTGCGCAAGGAATCGGGTGCGGCGGCGGTCACATTCCGGTGCGAAATTCCGCGCGGAAATCGCGGTGTGGGATTCAGGTGAGTTTTGTGGTTCGCGTCGCCAGCACCCCGGCCACCGCCGCCCACACCACCAGCACCGCGGCCGGTCCGAGCGGGAACTGGCCGTCCACCAGCGCCGCGCGCATCCCTTCGGCCAGCGCGCCGGAGGGCAGCAGCGACACCACGAACCCGACCCCGGACGGCAGCGCCGACGGGGCCAGCAGAATCCCGCCCGCCAGCAGCAGCACGAACCACACGATGTTCGCCAGCGCCAGCACGGCTTCCGCGCGCAACGCGCCGCCCAGCAGCACGCCCAGCGCGCCGAACGCCAGCGTCCCCAGCACCAGCAGCACCACCGCGGAACCGATCCCGGCGGCCGACGGGGACCAGCCCAGGAAAGCCGCCACGATGCCGAGCACCACGGACTGCAGCGCCACCACGACCAGCGCCGCCACGACCCGTCCGGCCACCAGCAGCCAGCGCGGCAGCGCCGTCGCCGAAAGCCGCTTCAGCACGCCGTACCGCCGGTCGAAGCCGAGCGCGATCGCCTGGCCGGTGAACGCCGACGACATCACCGCCAGCGCGAGGATCCTCGGCGTCATCCAGTCCACTTTGGACGTCGAACCGAGCTGGCTCGCCGGGAGGATGTCCAGCAGGCTCAGGCCGATCAGCAGCGCGAGCGGAATGATCAGGGTGAGCAGCAGCTGCTCGCCGTGCCGCAGGGTCAGCGCGGCCTCGACGCGCGCGTGCGTGCGCAGCATCTTGCCGAGCGAACCGCGGCCGGGCGCGGGGGCGAAAGTGCCCGCGGGGAACGGAGAACTCATGCGCGCAGCTCCCGTCCGGTGAGTTCGAGGAACACTTCTTCGAGCGTCCGCCGTCCGACTTGCAGTTGTTCGGGCAGTACGCCCTGTTGCGCGCACCAGGCGGTGACGGCGGAAACCACCTGCGGGTCGACCGCGCCCTCCACCAGGTACGAACCGGGCGCGGTTTCGCTGACCCGGTAGCCCTCCGGCAGCGCGGCCGCGAGCAGCGTCGTGTCGAGTTTCGTGCGGGCGCGGAACCGCAGCTGCGCCGCCTCGCCCGCCTCCAGGGTCAGCGCATGCGGCGTGCCTTCGACGACCACCTTGCCGTGGTCCACGATCACCACCTGGTCGGCCAGCGTTTCCGCTTCCTCCATCAGGTGGGTGGTGAGCAGGACGCTCACGCCGTCCGCGCGCAGGGCCGCGAGCAGGTCCCAGACCAGCCGCCGCGCCTGCGGGTCCATGCCCGCGGTGGGCTCGTCCAGGAACACCAGCTCCGGACGGCCGACCAGCGCGCACGCCAGCGAAAGCCGTTGCTGCTGCCCGCCGGAAAGCCGTTTGAACGGGGTGCGCTTCGCGCCGGCCAGCCCGAGCACGTCGAGCAGCCACGCCGGATCGTGCGGGTTCGCCGCGCAGGAAGCCACTAGCCGCAGCATTTCCTCCGCGCGCACGCCTGGGTACGCGCCGCCGCCCTGGGGCATGATGCCGACGCGGGGGCGGAGCCGGGAGCTGTCCGCGACGGGGTCGAGGCCGAGCACGCGAACGCGGCCCGCGTCAGGTCTGCGGAAACCCTCGCAAATCTCGACAGTGGTCGTTTTTCCGGCGCCGTTCGGCCCGAGCAGGGCCAGCACGCAGCCACGCTCCATGCGCAGGTCGATGCCGTCGACCGCGGTGGTGGAGCCGTAGCTTTTCGCCAAGCCGGAGATCTCGACGGCGGGGTTGTCCACAACGAATCACGATACGACGTCGGCGGGCGCGCGCGGTGCTGGGGACGCCGGAGGTGTCCTGGACAACAGCAGCGGCGAAACCCGGTGCACGATCGCGAGGCCGGCCAGCGTCACCAGAGCGGCCGCGCCGTAGGCCCACGGCAGGACGTAGGAGCGGCCGTCGAAGGTGCCGCCGGTGGGCGGCAGCAGGAACGGCAGCCCGGCGCTGATGACCGTGGCGACGACCCGGAACCGCGACGTCCCGGCCGCGGCGGCGAGCGGGATCACCGCCCACAGCAGGTACCAGGGCTGGAGGTTGATCTGCAGGATCATCGCCGCGCCCAGCGAAACGCCGAGCCCGATGATCGGCCGGTACCGCCATTTGAAGCTGGCCCACAGGAATTTGATCGTGACGGCCGCGGTGATCGCGTTGCCGAGCGTGCCGAGGATCGGCACCAGCGCGTCGGTGTGGTTGCCCAGCCCGAGCGTGATGCCGAGGACGCCGCTGAGGTTCGCGATCTCGGCGGTGGGGGAGATGAACGACCGCACCAGCCCCGGCGTGCTCGCCGTCGCGCCGATCCAGCCGAAGCCCAGCCCGGTGCCGACGCAGATCGCGGTGAGCACCACGCCGAACAGCAACGCCATCGGCGCGCCCGCCCACACCAGGTCCTTCAGCCGCCCGTGCCATCTGCGCGCGACCATCACCGACAGGAACGGCAGCGCCAGCACCGCCGGGATCTTCACGGTGGCGCCGACGGTGATGATGACGACGCCGAGCGCGATGAAGAGCAATTCGCCCTTCGCCAGCGGCGGCGGACTGTCTCCCTTCACCCGCACCGGCAGCCGCCGGATGCCGATCTCCAGCCCGGCCACCATGAGCCCGATGGCCAGCGAATCGTTGTGCGCGCCCGCGACGAAATGGAAGATCAGCAACGGGTTCGCCGCGCCGAGCCACAGCGCGGTGGCCGGCTGCACGCCGAACCGCCGGGCCAGCCGCGGCACCGCCCACACGATCAGCAGCACGCCCACCATCGCGAGGCCGCGCTGCAGGAGCACGCCGACGACGATGTTGTTGCCGCCGACCGGGGCCAGCCACCCGCCGAGCCGCAGCAGCAGCGGGCCGTACGGGGCGGGGGTCTCGCGCCAGATGTTGGTGACGCCCGCGGTGAGCGGGTCCGCGACGCCGAGCGCCTGCGCCGGGCCGAGCTGGTACGGGTCCATGCCGCGGTGCACGATCTCGCTCTGCGCGAGATAGCTGTAGACGTCGCGGGAGAACAGCGGCGGGATCAGCAGCAGCGGCGCGACCCACATCGCGACGGTGCGGGCGAGCTGCCCGCTGGTGGCCAGCCGCGCGCTCGCCGGACGGGCGAACCGGGCGAGCATGAGCCAGCTCAGCACCAGGATGCCCATCCCGGAGAACGCGATCGCGAGGGAGACCGTCGGGATCCGGATGAACAGCCGCAGCACCGGCAGGTCCTGCACCGGGTTGATCACCGGCGCGGCGCCGGCTCCGAGCGAGCCGAGCGCGAGGAACAGCGAGCCGACCGTGCCGAAGCGGCGGACCGCGTCGAGGCCGCGGGTCTCGGCGGCGTTCAGCGGATCGGTGCGGCGCGGGCCGACCGGCGACGGAGCGGGCTCGGGCAGCGCGGTCGCGGTTCCGCCCGGATCACCGGATACGTCCGGTTCCGGTGCCTGTTGGTCCGGGTGCTCGCCGACTGCCACGCCCGGAAGCGTATCGAGTCCGGTTCGCGCGGAGTATCGAGCCGTTCGGTCCCGGTGCGGGGTCGGGTTCGTTGTTCGTGAGGGCCACCCTGAGGGAATCAGATTCCGTCAGGGTTCCCCTCACGGACCTGGGGCGGGTGCGGCCGCGGCGAGCCGGATTCTGCGTGAGTCGGGTCACTGCCCGACACCCCGCCTTTGCCCGGCGGCCGGAAATAAGACACACTTGTGTTGTGAAAAAGAACGGGACCACCGGCGAGGGGCGCGGCGAGCAGCCGCGCACCGCGGCTGTCGGCGTTCCCGTGCAGGTCAGCGCCGCGAACGTGGCCGAGGGGCGCACCCGGCACGAGGTCGCCCGGCTGCTGCTGGAGCAGGGCCCGATGACCGCCGTGGTGGTCGCCGAGCAGCTCGGGATCAGCCCGACGGCGATCCGGCGGCACCTCGACGCGCTGCAGGCCGACGGAGAGGCCGAGACCCGCGACGCCCCCCGCAAGGGCCCGCGCGGACGCGGCCGCCCGGCCAAGCTGTTCCTGCTCACCGAAGCGGGCCGCGCCCGGTTCGGGCACGCCTACGACGACCTCGCGGTCTCGGCCATCCGCTTCCTCGCCGAGCACGCCGGCCCGGACGCGGTGCGCGCGTTCGCCGAGCGCCGGGTCGAGGGGCTCGTCGGGCCGCACCGGCAGGCGATCACCGGATCGGCTGATCCGGTCGAGCGCGCCGAGGCCCTCGCCACCGCGCTGAGCAGGGAGGGCTACGCTGCCTCGACCCGTCAGGTCGGGGCGGGCGCCCCCGCCGCGAACGTCGGCGCGCAGCTGTGCCAGCACCACTGCCCGGTCGCGCACGTCGCCGCGGAATTCCCGCAGCTGTGCGAGGCCGAGACGGAAGCGTTCGCGAAGCTGCTGGGCACCCACGTCCAGCGGCTGGCGACCATCGCGCGCGGAGACAACGCGTGCACCACACACGTACCCGCCGGACCGGCGGGTATCCCGGCCCATCCCGAGCCGGACCGCACGACGCCCGGACCAGCGGCCCCGCCGCCCGAAGGGCACGCACCACGGATCCCGAATGGAGGGAAACCCGCATGACTGCCGCTGCCGAGCAGCGCACTCCCACCACCGAGCCGTTGAGCCAGGAAGAGACCATCGCGTCCCTTGGCAACTACGCCTTCGGCTGGGCGGACTCCGACGAGGCTGGCGCCAGCGCCCGCCGCGGCCTGAACGAGGATGTCGTCCGCGACATCTCCGCGAAGAAGTCCGAGCCCGAGTGGATGCGCGACGCCCGATTGAAGGCGCTCAAGCTGTTCGACCTCAAGCCGATGCCGAACTGGGGCGCCGACCTCTCGGGGATCGACTTCGACAACATCAAGTACTTCGTGCGGTCCACCGAGAAGCAGGCGGCCAGCTGGGAAGACCTGCCCGAGGACATCAAGAACACCTACGACAAGCTGGGCATCCCCGAGGCGGAGAAGCAGCGCCTCGTGGCCGGCGTCGCCGCGCAGTACGAGTCCGAGGTCGTCTACCACCAGATCCGCGAGGACCTGGAGGAGCAGGGCGTCCTGTTCCTGGACACCGACTCCGCGCTCCGCGAGCACCCGGAGATCTTCCAGGAGTACTTCGGCTCCGTGATCCCGGCGGGCGACAACAAGTTCTCCGCGCTGAACACGGCGGTGTGGTCCGGCGGCTCGTTCATCTACGTGCCGAAGGGCGTGCACGTCGAGATCCCGCTGCAGGCCTACTTCCGGATCAACACCGAGAACATGGGCCAGTTCGAGCGGACGCTGATCATCGTCGACGAGGACGCCTACGTCCACTACGTCGAGGGCTGCACCGCGCCGATCTACCAGTCGGACTCGCTGCACTCCGCGGTCGTCGAGATCATCGTGAAGAAGGGCGCCCGCTGCCGCTACACGACGATCCAGAACTGGTCGAACAACGTCTACAACCTGGTCACCAAGCGCGCCAAGTGCGAAGAGGGCGCGACCATGGAGTGGGTCGACGGCAACATCGGCTCCAAGGTGACCATGAAGTACCCGTCGGTCTTCCTCATGGGCGAGCACGCCAAGGGCGAGGTCCTCTCGGTCGCGTTCGCGGGCGAGGGCCAGCACCAGGACGCCGGGGCCAAGATGGAGCACCTCGCGCCGCACACGTCCTCGACCATCGTGTCGAAGTCGGTCGCGCGCGGCGGCGGCCGGACCTCCTACCGCGGCCTGGTCAAGGTCGCGAAGCGGGCGCACCACTCGCGCTCCAGCGTGGTCTGCGACGCCCTGCTGGTGGACACGATCTCGCGGTCGGACACGTACCCGTACGTGGACATCCGCAACGACGAGGTGTCCATGGGCCACGAGGCCACCGTGTCCAAGGTCAGCGAAGAGCAGCTGTTCTACCTGATGTCGCGCGGCCTCGACGAGGCCGAGGCGATGGCGATGATCGTGCGCGGGTTCGTCGAGCCCATCGCGCGCGAGCTGCCGATGGAATACGCGCTCGAGCTGAACCGCCTGATCGAGCTGCAGATGGAAGGGTCCGTCGGCTAAATGTCCGTGGCAGAGAACAACGTCTCCGAAGCCATCCGCGAGGGGGCCGTCATCCCGGCAGCCTCCCGCGCGGAGCGCTTCACCTCCTACGACGTCGAGGCCTTCGAGGTCCCCGGCGGGCGTGAGGAAAACTGGCGCTTCACGCCGATGAAGCGCCTGCGCGGCCTGCACGACGGTTCCGCCGTCGCCTCCGGCGAGATCACGCTGGAGACCGAGGCCGCGCCCGAGCTGAAGATCGAGACCGTCGGCCGCGACGACTCCCGGCTCGGCCAGGCGGGCGTGCCGAGCGACCGCATCGCCGCGCAGGCGTACTCCTCCTTCGCCAAGGCCACCGTCGTGACGGTGCCGAAGGAGACGAAGGCGTCGACGCCGTCGGTGCTGCGCATCCACGGCCCGGGCGAGGGCCAGGTCGCCTACGGGCACCTGCAGGTCCGCGCCGAGGCGTTCGCCGAAGCCGTGATCGTGCTCGACCACGTCGGGTCCGGCACCTACGCCGACAACGTCGAGTTCGTCATCGGCGACGGAGC
Source organism: Amycolatopsis sp. CFH S0740 (assembly GCF_004522315.1). Classification (NCBI taxonomy): domain Bacteria; kingdom Bacillati; phylum Actinomycetota; class Actinomycetes; order Pseudonocardiales; family Pseudonocardiaceae; genus Amycolatopsis; species Amycolatopsis sp. CFH S0740. The sequence continues at coordinate 33,511 of NZ_SDLS01000045.1, forward strand.
CAAGGTCACCGTGGTCAGCGTCCAGGACTGGGCCGACGACGCGGTGCACGTCTCCGAGCAGCACCTCAAGCTGGGCCGCGACGCCGCGCTGCGGCACACCGTGATCACCCTGGGCGGAGACCTGGTCCGCATCTCGCCGACCGCGACCTTCACCGACAAGGGCGGCGACGTCGACATGCTCGGCGTCTACTTCGCCGACGGCGGCCAGCACCAGGAGCACCGGCTCTTCGTCGACCACGCGGTGCCCAACTGCAAGTCGCGGGTCGGCTACAAGGGCGCGCTGCAGGGCGAGGGCGCGCACGCGGTGTGGATCGGCGACGTGCTGATCCGGGCCGCGGCCGAGTCCACCGACTCCTACGAGTTCAACCGCAACCTGGTGCTCACGCCCGGGGCGCGCGCGGACTCGGTGCCGAACCTGGAAATCGAGACCGGCGAGATCGAAGGCGCCGGCCACGCGAGCGCGACGGGAAGGTTCGACGACGAGCAGTTGTTCTACCTGCAGTCGCGCGGAATCGCCGAAGAAGCCGCCCGCCGCCTGGTCGTGCGCGGGTTCTTCCACGAAATCCTGGTGAAGATCGACGTCCCCGAGGTGCGCGAGCGCCTCGAAGCCGCGATCGAGGCCGAACTCGAAGCCGTCGGCGCCTGACGCCCTCCACCGCAGACTTTAGGAAACGAAGAATGGCTACCCTGGAAATCAAGGACCTGCACGCGTCGGTGACCACCGACGAAGGCGCCAAGGAGATCCTCAAGGGCGTCAACCTGACCATCCGGTCGGGCGAGACGCACGCGATCATGGGCCCGAACGGCTCCGGCAAGTCCACCCTGTCCTACGCGATCGCCGGCCACCCGAAGTACACGGTGACCTCCGGCGAGGTGCTGCTGGACGGCGAGAACGTGCTGGAGATGAGCGTCGACGAGCGCGCCCGCGCCGGCCTCTTCCTCGCCATGCAGTACCCGGTCGAGGTGCCCGGCGTCTCGATGTCGAACTTCCTGCGCACCGCGGCCACCGCGGTCCGGGGCGAGGCTCCCAAGCTGCGCCACTGGGTCAAGGAGGTCAAGGAGGAGATGGGCAAGCTCGGCATCTCCCAGGAGTTCGCCGAGCGCTCGGTGAACGAGGGCTTCTCCGGCGGCGAGAAGAAGCGCCACGAGATCCTGCAGCTGGCGCTGCTCAAGCCGAAGTTCGCGATCCTCGACGAGACCGACTCCGGCCTGGACGTCGACGCGCTGCGCGTCGTGTCCGAGGGCGTCAACGAGTACAAGGCGGGCAACGAGGTCGGCGTCATGCTGATCACGCACTACACCCGCATCCTGCGGCACATCACCCCGGACTTCGTGCACGTCTTCGCCGACGGCCGCATCGTCGAGTCCGGCGGCCGCGAACTGGCCGACGAGCTGGAGGAGAACGGCTACGTCAAGTACGTCGGCTCCGCCGAGCCGGCCAAGGCCTGACGTTCCCCGCGCCCCGTTCCCGACGACACCGAGAGAGAGGAGTTGGCTCGATGACCACCACGGCTTCGAACAGCCCGACCAACTCTGTTCCCCTTGACGTGGCGGCACTGCGTGCCGACTTCCCGATCCTGACGCGCACCGTGCGCGACGGGAAACCCTTGGTGTACCTGGACTCCGGAGCGACCTCGCAACGGCCGGTGCAGGTGCTCGACGCGGAACGGCGGTACGTGTTCACGTCGAACTCGGCCGTGCACCGCGGCGCCCACCAGCTGTCCGAAGAGGCCACCGACGCCTACGAATCCGCGCGTGCCAAGACCGCGGAATTCGTCGGCGCGGACCCGGAAGAGCTGGTGTTCGCCAAGAACGCGACCGAGGGCATCAACCTCGTGGCGTACGCGATGAGCAACGCCGCCACCGCCGGACCGGAAGCGGAGCGTTTCCGGATCGGCGAGGGCGACGAAATCGTCATCACCGAGATGGAGCACCACGCGAACCTCGTGCCGTGGCAGCAGTTGTGCCAGCGCACCGGGGCGACGCTGAAGTGGTTCAAGGTCACCGCCGAGGGCCGCCTCGATCTGTCCGACATGGACAGTGTGATCACGCCGCGCACCAAGGTGGTCGCGTTCGCACACCAGTCCAACGTGCTCGGCACGGTCAACCCGGTGGCCAAGCTGGTGGCCAAGGCGAAAGAGGTCGGCGCGCTGACCGTCCTCGACGCCTGCCAGTCCGTTCCGCACTTCCCGGTGGACTTCCACGCGCTGGACGTCGACTTCGCGGTGTTCTCCGGGCACAAGATGCTGGCCCCGTCCGGAATCGGCGTGCTGTACGGCCGGACCGAACTGCTGTCCGCGATGCCGCCGTTCTTGACCGGCGGTTCGATGATCGAGCTCGTCACGATGGAGCGCACCACGTTCGCCGCGCCGCCGCAGCGGTTCGAGGCCGGGGTGCCGATGACGTCGCAGGCGATCGGCCTCGGCGCGGCGGTGGACTACCTGTCCGCCATCGGGATGGACCGCGTCGCGGCGCACGAGCACGAGCTGGCCGCGGCCGCGATCGCGGGCATCAGCGCGATCCCGGGCGTGCGCATCGTCGGGCCGACCGACCTGGAGGACCGCGGCGCCACCGTCGCGTTCGTGATCGACGGCGTGCACCCGCACGACGCCGGCCAAGTGCTCGACAGCCTCGGCATCGCCGTGCGGGTGGGGCACCACTGCGCGTGGCCGCTGCACCGGGCCTGCTCGGTGCCGGCCACCGTGCGGGCGAGCTTCTACCTGTACAACACGCTGTCCGAAGTGGACGCTCTGGTCGCCGGGATCCGCGAGGCGCAGAAGTTCTTCGGGGTGGCCCAGGACGGGGCCGAGAAGTGAACCTGGAGAGCATGTACCAGGAGATCATCCTGGACCACTACAAGAACCCGCACGGGCGCGGCCTGCGCGATCCGTTCGACGCGGAGTCGTTCCAGGTCAACCCGACCTGCGGCGACGAGATCACCTTGCGGGTGAAGGTCAGCGACGGCAAGGTCGAGGACGTGTCCTACGACGGGCAGGGCTGCTCGATCAGCCAGGCGTCCGCGTCGGTGCTCACCGACCTGGTCGTCGGGCACACGGTCGACGAGGCGTTCACGACCATGGACGCGTTCGTGGAACTGATGCAGGGCAAGGGCAAGGTCGAACCGGACGAGGACGTACTGGAGGACGGCGTCGCGTTCGCCGGCGTCGCGAAGTACCCGGCGCGCGTGAAGTGCGCCCTGCTCGGCTGGATGGCGTTCAAGGACGCGGTGTCCAGCACCACCACAGGAGCTGAGAAGGCATGAGCGAAGAGACGGCCACCGACCCGCGCGAGGGGCGCACCGCCGCGGACCTGCCCGAGCAGTCCGCCGCCGTCCCCGCCGACATCGCCAAGATCGAGGACGTCGAGGAAGCGATGCGCGACGTCGTCGACCCGGAGCTCGGCATCAACGTCGTGGACCTCGGCCTGGTCTACGACATCCGGGTCGAGACCGACAACACCGCGACGATCGACATGACGCTCACGTCCGCGGCGTGCCCGCTCACCGACGTGATCGAGGACCAGACGTCGGCCGCGCTGACGTCCGGCGGTCTCGTGAACGACTTCCGGATCAACTGGGTCTGGATGCCGCCGTGGGGCCCGGAGAAGATCACCGACGACGGTCGCGAGCAGTTGCGGGCGCTCGGTTTCACTGTCTGACGGTTCGTGCTTCGAGAAGGCCGCTCCCGGTTCGCCGGGGGCGGCTTTCGGCGTATCCGGGCTGGTGCGTTCGGGCGCTGCCGGGCGGAACGCCGGATTCTGTCGGGGGTGGGTGCTATTACTGGTCAATGACCGAACCCGACTCCGAATCCGTGCGTTCTTCCGAGCAAAGACCCAGCCGCGGCCTGGCCGTGGGAGCGGTGTCCGTGGCCGCGGTGAGTTTCTCGCTCGCGGTGCTCACCTGGCTGGCCTGGCTGCTGGTCCGGCCCCGGATGCTGACCGCCGGGGTGTATCCGCTCGTGGCCGAGGTGTTCGTCCTGGTGCTCGGTGCGTTGTGGTTCCTGGCGCTGCTGGCCGGGGTGCTGGCGGTGGTCCTGGGGCGGCTCGGGGGAGGACTGCGCTACGGCGGCGACCTGGCCCGCAAAGGCGCGCTGCTGGGCGGGCTGACGGTGGTGGTGGCGCTGGCCGGGACGGTCGCTTTCACGGTTAGTCCTGGGTTGATGCCTGCTTATGGGGATGTTGGGCGGCCGCTTAATTCGATCCTTCGGGAGTAGGGGTTGTATAACGGCCTATACGGGGGTGGGTGGTTGTGTGTCCGTTGTGGATAGAGGGGGGTTGGTCGTCTGCGCGGTTCTGGGCTGCGTGACGGATTCGCGGGGCCGGTTGATCCTCGCTCGGTGATCGATGGGTTTCTGGCACCGCCGCTGGTTTTCTGCGTGCTTCGCCGGTTTTCGGCGGTGTTGGTGCGTATGCCGTTGCGCAGGGGTATTTCACTCTGCTGGGCCGGGTGATGCTTGGCGTGACTTGCTGTGGTGGTGAGGGCGTCGCGGTTTCGGGCGGCTCGTCGCCTGGGGGCGACATTGCGCCTGTTGGTTGCGTGGGGCACCCCGAAGCCCGATTGTGCTGACGGGCGGTGGGTGCTTGTCAAGGCGGGAAAGATGCCTTGACAAGCACCCACCGCCCGCAGGGAGGCTTCGTATCGGGGTGCGGGGGAGGGGCTGGGTGCCTCGATGGTTGGGTGCATCGGCTGCGGGTCGGGCTGGGTGCTCGGTGCGTGGGTGCGTCGGCTGCGGTTGGTGGGTGGGGTAGCGCCCCAATGTGGCGTTGGGTGCGTGGGATGCACCCAATGTGGCGTTCGGTGCGTCTGACGCACCCAATGCCGCATTGGGGCGCACCGGAGTTGGTCGTGAGGGGAACCCTGGGGGAATCTGGGTTCGTGAGGGTTCCCCTCANACCGGAGTTGGTCGTGAGGGGAACCCTGGGGGAATCTGGGTTCGTGAGGGTTCCCCTCACGTACTTCGCCGAGCAGGGTTGGGGCGGGGGTCAGCGGGTTCGGGGCCGCCGTCCGGAGCGTCGGAAGACGACGAACAGCAGTCGCAACCCCGCCAGTGCGCTGATCATCAGCAGGTTGTAGCCGAACACGTGGTTGAGCGTCAGTCCGGGCACCAGTTGCGGGCCACTCGAGCTGGACAGCAGCAGTACGGCCATAAGTCCGGTTGCGATGCCGACCAGGGCCAGCAGTACCTCGTGCACCAAGCCGGTCACCAGGTCGCGGTCGCGTTCGTCGGAGAGCAGGCGCATGTTCACCGACAGTCTGCCTTCCTCCAGTGCCGCGCCGATTCGGTCGACGCGGCGGGGGAGGCGGCGCAGCACCGGCAGCAAGGCGGTGAATTCGTCGGTGACGGTGCGGCGCAAGGTGTCCGGGCGCAGGCCGATGCGTTCGGTGGCGAATGCGCGGGATTCGGCGACCAGGTCGAAGTCCGGGGCTAGCGTCGCGAGGGTGCCTTCCATGGTCGCCAAGGCGCGGAATACTGCGGCGATCGGCGGCGGGACGGCGAGGCGGAAGTCGGCTATGACGCGGAACAGGCCGGTGAACAGGTCGAGACCGGGTGTCCGGCCGGGGCCGAAGTGTCGGGCCAGCAGGGCGCCGAGGGCGCGTTCCAGGCGTTGTTCGTCGAGATCGTCCGGGCGGTTGACGATTTCCAGCAAACCGTCGCGGACGCCGGCTGGGTCGCCGCGGTCGATGGCTGGCAGCAGGGCTTGCAGGCCGGCGCGCAGGCCGGTGTCCAGGCGGCCGACGGAGCCGAAGTCGAGCAGGCCGAGGGTGCCGTCTTCGAGCAGCAAGACGTTGCCCGGGTGGGGATCCGCGTGGAAAACCCCGCCGAGCAGCACTTGGTCTAGCAGGCCGCGCAGGAAAGTGCGGGCGAGTTCTTCGCGGGAGTGCGCGGAACCTGTGGCGAGCGGTTTGCCGTCCAGTCGGCGCATCACCAGAACGCGCTCTGTGGACAGTGCTTTGTGGACAGTCGGCAACGTGACGCCGGGGACCGGATGTGCGGCGATGGCTTCGATGTTCGCGGCTTCGGTGCGGAAATCGAGTTCGTCCTCAAGGGATTCGGCGAAGCCGTCGGCCAGTTCCCGGACACCGAGCGAACGTGCCCAGCCGGCGCGTTCGTACAGCACGGCGGCTAGGCGGCGGACGATGTCGATGTCGCGTTCCACCTGCTCGCGGATCCCGGGCCGCTGCACTTTCACGACGACCTCGGCGCCGGACCGCAGCCGGGCGCCGTAAACCTGCGCGATCGACGCTGCGGCAAGGGGTTCGTCGTCGATGTGGGCGAAGGCGGTGACGTCGATTTCCTCCCGCAGCAAAGCGCGCACCTCGTCTTCGGGCGCGGGCGGGACCTGATCGTGCAGCTTGCTGAGTTCGCGGATGTACACCGGCGGCAGGAGATCGGCGCGGGTCGAGAGCAGTTGGCCGAGCTTTACGAACGTCACGCCCGCTTCTTCCAATGCCAGCCGCAGCGATCGCGCGAGTTTCGCCGAGCCGTCAGGTCCCGCGGTGCGGCGGCCGGTGAGGAACGAGCCGAGGCCGTGGCGGATGGCGATGCGCATGATCCGCGAGTAACGACGGGCGCGGGACGCGCGGGATCGCAGCGAGCGCATCCGGGCGAACAGTCCCGATCCGCCGGACGGAACCGCGAGTTCGGCGACGAACAGGACCAGCAGGGTCACCGCGAGCGCGCTGCCCGCCAACGGGATCAGCAGTCCGATCGCGACCCCGGCGTTGGTGAGCACGGCGATCGGGAACAGTCGGACGGCAGTGCCCGCGACGAGCCAGCCGGCCAGCGCGGCGCCGAGCGCGCGGACGAGACCGACGCGCACCCCGAGCACTTTGCGGGCCGCGGCGACGAGCGGCCACAGCACGACGACGTAGGCCACCAGGCCGAGCAGCAGCGTTTGCATGCCGAAGAGCACACCAGCACGGCGGCGCGTGCGGATCCAGCCGGGGCGGGACGGGCCTCCCTCTCGCGGGGGAGCGCCCTACTTTCGGACGTAGTCGGCCCCGGTGGTGAACTTCTAACGTCATCGAGCGGACAAAGGGTTGCTTGCTTTCCCCGATGAGTACGGAGGACACGATGCACGCACGAGGGTTCCGGCGGATCGCCGCACTGGCCACGGTCGCCGCCGTGCCGCTCGGCTTCGGCCTGGCGACCGCACCCGCCGCGTCCGCCGCCGCGGCGACCACCGTCTACTACAGCTCGGCAGGCGCGCCGGACTACCTCGCGCAGATCGACCAGGGCGCGGCGAACTGGAACGCCGCGGTCACCGACGTGCAACTGGTCAAGGACGAGGGCAAGGCGACGATCACCATCCACGAGGTGCACAGCGGCGGCTCGTACACGCAGACCGACGGACACGGCAACGGCGACGTCTACCTGGACACGAGCCAGGTCGCGGAGGGCTACGACCCGACCCGCATCGCCGCGCACGAACTCGGGCACAACCTCGGGCTGCCGGACCACTACGAAGGGCCGTGCACGGAACTGATGTCGGGGCACGGTCCGGGCACGTCGTGCACCAACGCGAAGCCGGACGCGCAGGAGTCGGCGAAGGTGCAGCAGTTGTGGGCCAACGGAGTCCGCGCCGCGGGCACGCGGGTCACGACGACTGTCTACTGAGGACTGCGCGCGGGCCGGAGCGGACCCGGCCTGCGCGCTCTCATTCGGCTTGCTGCCGGAAGAACAGGCACGCGCAGGGAGCACGATCTCGGCCGGGGGTTACGTCGACTGTCTACTGAGGACTGCGCGCAGGCCGGAGCGGACCCGGCCTGCGCGCTCTCATTCCGCGTGCAGCACGAAGAACAGGCAGCTCGGGCTGACGCACAGCATCCGGTAGTCCTCCGGGAACAGCTTTTCCGCCTCCGGAACCGGTTTCGGCTCGCTGAGCACCGCAATCCGGAACCCGGCCGCCGTGAACGCGTCGGTCATCGCGTGCACCGGCCGGTTCCAGAAGCTCATCGGCATGGTGCGGCCGTCGATTTCCCAGGTCTCGGTCCACTCGTAGGTGGCCGAGTAGTCGGTCTGCTGCCCGGCTTGCCGCTGCAGCAGGTGAATGGCAAACGGATGGTCGACCACCACGATCAGCCGTCCGCCGGGCTTGAGGATGCGGTGGAACTCGCCGAGCGTCGGGCCCCAGTCTTCGAGGTAGTGCAGCACCAGTGAGGCGACGACGTCATCGAACGCGTTGTCCGCGTAGGGGAGCGGCTCGGCCACGTCGGCGATGCGCAGGTCCACATCCGGTCCTAGCCGCTCGCGGGCGATGTCGAGCATGCCGCTGCTGAGGTCGAAACCGGAGACTTCCGCGCCGCGATCGCGCAGCGCGACGGTCAACGGCCCGGCGCCGCAGCCCGCGTCGAGAATCCGCCGCCCGGCCACGTCCCCGGCCAGCGCCAGCACGGCGGGCCGCTCGTAGTAGGCGTTCTGGATTTCGGTGTCCGACCATCGGGTGTAGGTGTCGGCCAGCAGGTCGTAGTCGTTGACGACGGTGCTCTCTTCAGGCGGCATGCGGTCCACGGTGCCAGAAAATCGGCCGCCGGGTCCCGCCCTGGAGGGAGGCGTCCGCTGGCGCCGCCTGTCAGGATTGGCGGGTGCGTTTCTTCCGTCCGCTGGTCAGCGGGGTCACCTATCGCCGGTGGGTGTACTTGATCCTCGGCGCCGCGCTCAGCGTGCCGTACCTGCTGCTCGCCATGGTCGCGATGCCCGCGCTGGTGCCGTTCGCCACGATGATGGGGTGGGCGAGCCTCGCCGGGTTCGTCGTGATGCTCGTGGTGCTGGCCGCGACCGCGTTCCTGCCCGCGGTGCGCGTGCTGGAGGCGGCGGCGGTGCGGGAACTGCTCGCCCAGCCCGCGCCGGGACGCGGACGGCTGCGGTGCGCGACGATGTTCGTGCTGCACGTCGTGACCGGTCTGTGCACCGGTCTCGCGACGCTCGCGGTGCCTGCCGGGTTCGGCTTCGCGATCAACGCGGTCTTCACCGGTCGGCTTGTCGACACGCCGGATTTCCACCTGACGGTTCCGCGCGGCTGGGCTTCGGCGTGGCTGCCCGCGGCGTTCGTGGCGGCTTTCGTCGTGCTGATCTACGTCGTGTGGGGTCTCGGCGGAGTGCTGCGCCGCGTGGCCGCCCGGTTGCTCGGCTGGTCCGCCGCCGAACGCATCGCGCAGCTCGAACGCCGCACCGACCAGCTCGCCGAACGCACCCGGCTCGCGCGCGAACTCCACGATTCCGTCGGGCATGCGCTTTCGGTGGTCACGCTGCAAGCCGGGGCCGCGCGGCGGACGTTGCACACTGACCCCGGTTTCACCGAGGAAGCGCTCACCGCGATCGAGGAATCCGCCCGCACCGCGCTCGACGACCTCGACCACGTGCTCGGCCTGCTCCGCGACGAAGCACGCGACCGGACGCCGCACGCGGGTCTCGCCAATCTGCCCGCGCTGATCACCGTGACACAGCAGTCCGGCACGGATTGCCATGCCGAAGTGGAAGGCGACCTCGCGAAAGTGCCGGCGGTGGTTTCCCGCGAGGTGTACCGGATCCTGCAGGAATGCCTCACCAACGCGGTGCGGTACGCGGGCAAGGTGCCGGTCACCGTCGCGCTGGCGGTCGCGGACGGGCAGCTGCGGGCGGCGGTGGCGAATCCGCTCGGCTCGGCCCGGCCGTCGCGCGCCCGCGGCGGACGCGGTCTGCGGGGCATGGCGGAGCGGGCGGAACTGGTGGGTGGCAAGCTGTCCGCGGGACCGGTCGGCGATAACTGGGAGGTCGTGGTGACGGTGCCGTGGGGGAACCGGTGAGCGTGCGGGTCCTGCTGGTGGACGACGAACGGCTGATCCGGGCCGGGCTGCGCGCGATCGTGGACAGCGAACCGGACCTGACTGTGGTCGGCGAGGCGTCCGACGGCGCGGAGGTGCCGGGTCTCGTCGGGCAGCTGCGGCCGGACGTCGTGCTGATGGACGTGCGGATGCCCGCGGTGGACGGGATCCGCGCGACGGAGCATCTTCTGTCCACTGTGGAGGATCCGCCGAAGGTGATCGTGGTGACCACCTTCGAAAACGACGACTACGTGTACGACGCGCTGCTCGCCGGGGCGAGCGGATTCCTGCTGAAACGCGCGCGCCCGGAGGAGATCGTCGCCGGGATCCGCACGGTGCTGGCGGGGGATTCGCTGTTGTTCCCGGCCGCGATCCGGGGCATGGCCGCTCGCCGCGCGCCGGGTGCCGCCGCCCCGCTGGACTTCCTGACCGAACGGGAACGCGACGTGCTGCGGCTGATGGCGGCGGGACTGTCCAATGGGGAGATCGCGGCGGAGCTGTTCCTGGGGCTGCAGACGGTGAAAACGCACGTCGGGAATGTGCTGTCGAAACTGGGCGCGCGGGACCGGACGCAGGCGGTGATCCGGGCCTACGAGTCGGGATTCGTCAGGCCGACCGGCTGATCGCGACGTCCCGGCCGATGCCGCGCAGGACTTCGACGCGGTCGCTGCCGGGGCGGCTGAGGACCCAGCTCGAACCCGGAACCGCTTTGGCGCGTTTCTTCAGCGGTGCGAGGAGCCGGGAAGCGTCCCGATAGGACGGAATGGCGCCGCTGCCGCACACGAGCGTCGCCAGGGAAACCGTGACCGGCATGCCTTCGGCGGACCAGTGCGTGTCCAGCAAAGCCGCGGCGACCGTGCCGATCTCGTCGACGTCGCACACGATCAGGAAGTCGTCGCCGCCCACGTGGCTCACGCGCATCCGCGGCAGCCGCCGGGCGAGGTCGGTGAGCGTTTCGCCCAGGGCGCGGATCAGGTCGTCGCCCGCGGCGAAACCAGCGTTGTCGTTGACCGATTTGAAGGCGTCGACGTCCAGCCACGCAGCCACGAACTGCTCGCCGCTCGCGATCCGGCGTTCCACGTCGCGCGCCGCCGCTTCACTGCCCGGCAGCCGGGTGAGCGGGCTGAGCGTGACCGCCTCCTCGACCTTCGCCTCGGCGACCCCGCGCACGACCTCGGTCACCAGCACCACGCCGAGACAGTGCCCGGACGCGTCGACCACTACGACGTCGTCGCCGGTGCGGCCCCAGTCGGCGTCGGTGACCAGTTCGAGGAATTCCAGCGCGCTCGCGCCCGCCTCGATCAGGTGCGGTTTGTCCGCCAGCCGGGCGGCGGGCCGCTTCGCGTGCAAGGCGTGTCCGTACGGACCGGTGATGGTGACGAGGAACCGGGTCCGGTCGACTGACCACTGTGGACGGTTGTCCGCGTCGACGCCGACCACGCCGCTCGGCGCGTCCGCGGCGGCGAGCACCTCGCGGACGTCGTCGCAGGTCGCGTCGACCGGCAGGGTCGTGGCCGGGCGCAGGAAGTCTCCGACGCGCGGGGCCTGCGGCGGCGCGGGCGTGCGCCGGTCCTCCGGGATGACCGCGCCGGATGCGGGCGCGGACCGGTGCGCGGCGGGCGGCGCGAGCAGGTTGCCCTGCGCGATCCGGACGCCGAGGCTCTGCGCCGCGTCCAGCTGCGACTCGGTTTCGATGCCGGTCGCGACCAGCCGGATGTTCGTGCGCGTCGTGAAGTGCAGCAGCGCCTCGACGACCGCCGTCGACGCCGGGTCGCCGGGCAGGCCGCGCAGCACGCTGCGGTCGAGTTTCACCAGGTCCACCGGCGACTGCGCGAGCAGCGCCAGCGGCAGGTCGCCGCGGCCGAGGCCGTCGAGCGCGAGCCGGAAGCCCTGTTCGGTGAGCGCGCGCATGCCGTCGAGCAGACGGCCGGTGGGCAGGTGCGTGAACGGCGGTCCGACCTCCAGCACCACGTCGCGGGTGCGCCGTCCGGCCGCGCCGAGTTCGGCGATCAGCTCGTCGAACGCCTCCAGCGGCGACGCGAGCGTGCGGGCGGAGACGTTGAGGTGCAGCGGGAGCGCGCTGGGCCGCTCGGCCTCCTGGCGCACCGCGGCGGCGGCCAGCCCCAGGTCGACCTCGGTGAGCTTGCCCGCGCGGCGGGCCTCGGCGAGCAGTTCGTGCGCCGTGCCCCGGCCCGGCCGGGCCAGCGCTTCGTACGCGACGACCCCGCCGGTGTGCAAGCTGTACATCGGCTGGAAGGCGAATCGGACCGCACGCAGCGTCGTCACGGACGCGATACTCGCACCGCCGAAGGGGGCCGCGAAACCGTTGTCAGCTGATGTTCACCGGCGCGGCACTTCGGCCACCGGATCGGAGTAACAAAATGCTTTTCCCGTTCGCTCGATCGGGCAAGGCAAAAATCCCGGCACGGACTCAGCCGAGCAGCCGCCGGCGCAGCCGGGCGGGGGCGGCGCGGAACAGGTTTGCCATGGTCGAGGCGGTGCCGGGCAGGTCGGCGCGGCCCGAGGTGAACGCGCGCTGTGCCGGGATCGGGAGCTCGAAGAACAGGTCGAAAAATTGCGCTGACTGAGCGGGTGACATTCCGCACAATGCACGGAGTCCGTGGCGGCGCAAGGCATGCACAGCACGGGCTTCCGGCGGCCACAATGCCTTCCGGGCAGCGCCGGCCGCGGCCGCCGGACCTGCGTCGAACGCGTCCGCCAGAGCTTCCGCGACGCGGGGAGCGAGCTGCAGTGCGGTCGCGAGGCTGAAACCGGTCGCCGGGTGCACGAGCGCGCCCGCGACCCCGAACGGCACCGCCTGGCCGCGCTTCGGCAGCGGGACGTCGAGCACGATCCGCACCTGTTCGACCCGGCCCGCCGGACGGATTCCCGCTGCTTTGAGCCGCGCGTGCAGCCGCTGGGCCAGTTCGGACACCGGGAGCCCGGGTTTGCGGGCCAGCGAGGTCTCCTCGACCAGCACGGAGCCGTCGCCGAGGGGCAGGAGGTAGCGGAAGCTGTCGGTGCCGTCGCGCCAGTCCATGAAGACAGCAGTGTCAGGCGGGGCTAGTCGCTCGGCCTGGTCCGCGGGCAGCACGAGCCCGTACGCGGTCTGCTCGGCGCGCGGAGCCCGGAGCTTGGGCGCACCGGACGCGTCGACGAACACGGCGGCTGCGAGCCGTCGACCGTCGGCGAGCAGGACCGTCGAACCGTGCGGACCGTGTTCCGCGCCGGTCACCTTGCCCGTGATGACCTCAACCTTCGGTTCGGTGAGCCACTCACGCAGCCCGGTGTTGTCGAGCACCCGGTAAGCCCGGTCGACGCGGTGCTCGCGGGTCCCGAACGCCAGCGTCGTCGCCGGAGCCGCGGCGATCGCTTTGCCCGGCAGCTCCGGCACTTCGTCTGCCCACAGTCCGTAAGTGTTCGGCCACTTTCGGTACGGATCCGGGTCGAGCACGGCCGTTTCCAGTCCCCGCCGGGCGCACGCGGCCGCCAGCGCCCGTCCGGCGGGGCCGCCGCCCGCCACCAGCACGTCGGTCATCCCGCAATCCTGCCGGACGGCCGGATACGGTGGGACGCATGGACGAGACCGATCCGAGGGCAGCGCGGCGGGACCCGCAGGACGGGACCGGCGGGTTCACCGATCTGGCGACCAGCCCGTTCCGCGTCGACCGCGACCGGATCACCGCGTCGCCGTTCTTCGCGCGGCTCGGCGGGGTCACCCAGGTGGTCAGCGCCGGCGGCGCCGGGCTGCTGCACAACCGGCTGACGCACAGCCTGAAGGTCGCGCAGGTCGCGCGCGGGATCGCGGAGCGGATCACCGGATCGAGCGAGTCGGCCGAACTCGCGGCGAAACTCGGCGGCTGCGACCCGGACGCGTGCGAGGCCGCCGCGCTGGCGCACGACCTCGGGCACCCGCCGTTCGGGCACCTCGGCGAGCAGATCCTGGACCGGATCGCCCGGCACCGGTTCGGCCTGGCCGACGGTTTCGAGGGCAACGCGCAGTCGTTCCGCATCGTCACGACGACCGACGTGCGCGGCCCGTCCGCCATCGGGCTGGACCTGACGACCGCGGTCCGCGCCGCGGTCCTGAAGTACCCGTGGGCGCGGCTGCATTACCCGCAGCCGCATCCGACCGCGATGCCGCTGCCGCCCCGCGGCGCGGCCGAGCCGGATGACGCTCCCGGCACCGGCGCGAGCAAGTTTTCCGCCTATGTCACGGAATTGGACGACTTCGAGCAGTCGCGGGCCCCGTTCGCCGGGCGGATCGAGCCGTGGCAGCAGACGGTCGAAGCGTCCGTTATGGACACTGCCGACGACATCGCGTACGCGATCCACGATCTGCAGGATTTCCACCGCATCGGCGTCCTGCAGCACGCCCCCGTCGCCGCCGAACTGGGGGAGTGGCTGGCGCACGCGGTCGAGCTGGCCTCTTTGGACGATGCCCGGCTGACCGCGGAGATTCGCCGCCCAGGCCGTTCCCTGGAGCGGATGCGCCGCCGCATGCACCTGAAGGACAGCTGGATCGTGGATGACGACGCCTTCGCCGCGGCCGTCGCCCGAGTCCAGCGAGAACTGGTCGACGGCCTTCTCGCGGACGGCTTCGACGGCTCGACCGAAGCCGAACAAGCGACGGCCGCGTTCTCGGCGAGCTGGATGGCACGGCTGGTCGACGGGGTCTTCGTCCTGTCGTCGCCCCCGACCCGGTCCGGGCATGTGTCGCTGCGTCCCGCGCAGTGGCACGAGGTGCAGGTCCTGAAGTTCGTCCACCGGCGGTTTGTGTTGCTGCGCCCCGATCTCGCCCTGCACCAGCGCGGCCAGGCCAGTCTGGTCACGACGCTGGTCGACGCGCTGGACGCGTGGCTCCTGGACCGCGACGAGGCGTCCCGCTTGCCGCGCCGGCTGCACGACCTGATGGAACTGGCGCACGGCGAGTACTCGGACCTCGCCCGGGTCGCGCCGGAACTGCTGGTGGGCGCGACGGGCGAACGAATCGAGGGCGCGGACGCGGTGCGCGGACTGGCCCGGGGACGCGCGGTCGTGGACTTCGTGGCTTCGCTGACCGACAAGCAAGCGGTGACCCTGCTGGACGCTCTGTCGGGCCGGTCGAGCCAGCCTTGGTCGGATTCCTTTGTGCTGTAAATAGGTTGCGTTCGCCGGGGCCGGTCAGCACGGTAGGCAGATGCCGTTGACGATCCGGGACGCCGGCGCCGACGATTGGCCGGGGATCTGGCCGATCATCCGGGACGTGGTGACCGAGCAGCAGACGTTCCCCTACGACCCGGCGATGAGCGAATCCGAAGCCCGTCAGCAGTGGCTGGTCGCAGCCCCGGCGCGGGTCGTGGTCGCGGCCGACGGGGACCGGGTGCTGGGCACGGCGAACATGTACGCCAACCGGCCGGGCCCGGGCAGCCACGTCGCTTCGGGAAGCTTGATGGTGTCCAGGGACGCCCGAGGCCACGGCGTCGGGCGGGCGTTGGTGGTGGACTTGATCGCTTGGGCCCGGCGGACGGGGTTCGCGGCGATTCAGTTCAACGCGGTGGTGGAGACCAATGTTCATGCGGTTCGGTTGTATGAGAGTTTGGGGTTCGTGACATTGGGGATCGCACCGGGGGCGTTTCAGCATCCGGTGGAGGGGCGGGTGGGGTTGCGGATCATGTGGCTGGAGTTGTGAGCGTTGTATCGGCTTCTGTCCGAAGCGGACCGTCCGGGGTTTGCGCTGGCCTTCGAATCGATGTCCGGCTTCCTCAGCGAGGGCCGGGCTGCTGGGCTGGTAACTATCGAAAACGTGGTCGGCGCGGCTGAGGCGATCCCGGTGACTGTCGAGGACGCGGAGATCGAGGTGGTCGACGGCGCTGGCAAGGCCATCGGCCACTACTGGTTCGGCCGCCTGGAATTGCGGCCGAAGAACCTTGTCCGGACACCGGATGGATCGGTGCACCTCGAAGTTCCGTTTCCTGACGGTTGGCCTTATCCGCACGCGCAGGCGATCTGGTCGCGATGGCGCCGCGGCTCGATCCTGCCCGGCGAGTGGACGCGGTATCCCGCGGCCCAGCACGGCGACTGGCTGCACGTCGTGCAAAACGCGTGGTTCTTCTCCGGGAAGCGCGCGATGCGCTACAACACGGGCGACATCGTCATCGACGGGCAGGGCTTGTCCTCCGAGGACTCGTTCTATTGCGCCCTCGGCGAGGCGGCGAACGGGCCGGGCGGTTACTTCGGCAGCAACTTGGACGCACTCGACGACTGTCTCCGCAGCGAACCCGCTTCAAGTCCGCGCTATCCGGTGGTCTGGCACGCCGCGGCGGAATCCCGCCGAACCTTGGGCGATGCGTTCGTGGAGGCGGTCGCGGAAGTGTTCGCCGACCACGGCATCGAACTGCACGAGCGGTGAATCCGCTGTCCAGTAAAGCCTCGCCAGGACAACCGAGGCGGCAGCAGCTCCGCCGAACGGCCTACGACGTCCGGCGGGCAACGGATATTGCCTCACCAACGTCACTCCAACGGCCGTTTTTCCCGGACAGAAGTGGTACTTAGCTGGATCCAGCCGGTGATCACCGGCGTTGGCCAGCGTGAGTCGGGGCACGCGGTGTGAGATCGGAGGGCGCACGTGCGTCGTACCCGTTCACCTGGAGCCTCGACAAGAAGACGGACGGGCGTGGTCGCCGCGGCGGTGCTTGCCGCCGGGCTGGTGACACCGCCCTTGGCCGATGCGCAGGAGTCTACTGTGGACTCCACTGCGAAAAGTCAGATCGCCGCATTGCAAGCGGTGAAAGCAGGACAGACCGCGACTGAGTCCAAAATAGACAGTAAACTGCTCGTCCAGGAGAAGATGCGCACGCGGAGCCTGAGCGCGGCCGCGTTGCCCGGAATCGGCAAGACCGCGGACAAAGCACTGGTCGACATCCGGGTCACGAAGGTCAGCGACGGGCTCGTCAACGACCTGCGCAAAGCCGGGGCCGAGGTGCGTGCGGTGTCGAGCACGGCGGCGAGCATCCGGGCCGACGTGCCGTTGGCCGCATTGCCGGAGATCGCGAAGCGCGGCGACGTGAAGCACGTCGAAACCGCGGATCAGGCGATGACAGCGCGGCAGCGGGAAAACAAGAACGGCACGGAAACCAAGCAGCAGAAGGCCGATCGGATCGACCGGCAGCTCAAGGAAGCGATCGGGACCAAAACGCAGGTGGTCAGCGCGGGCGACCGGGCGCACAACGCGGACACGGCGCGTCAGCAGTTCGGCGTGACCGGCACCGGCGTGAAGGCGTGCGCGCTGTCCGACGGCGTCGATTCCCTGGAGGTTTCCCGCACCAAGGGCGAGCTTCCGGCGGTCGATGTCCTGACCGGACAAGCAGGCAGCGGCGACGAGGGCACCGCGATGCTGGAGATCATCCACGACCTCGCGCCGAACGCCAAGCTCGGGTTTGCGACGGCATTCACCTCCGACGCGAGTTTCGCCGACAACATCCGCAAGCTCCGTTTCGAAGCGCATTGCGACGTCATCGTCGACGACGTCATTTACTTCAAGGAATCCCCGTTCCAGGACTGGATCATCGCGCAAGCGGTGAACGACGTGACGGCCGACGGCGCGCTTTATTTCTCCTCCGCCGGCAATGAAGGCAATGTCGCCGACGGCACCGCGGCGCACTGGGAAGGCGACTTCGTCGATTCGGGAGTCTCGATCGGCAAGTTCGCCGGCACCGCGCACAACTTCGCGGGCGCAGCCGGAAAGCAGGTGTACGAACCGATCTCGGACGCGTCGTCGGCGAGCATCCCGGTGACGCTGCACTGGTCCGACCCGATCGGCGCGGCCTCGGACGACTACGACCTCTACCTCCTCGACGCGCGCGGCAACGTCGTGAGCTTCAGCCAGGACGTCCAGAACGGCACCCAGGACCCGTACGAGCAGCTGGCGACCCCGCTGTTCGGCGGCACCGGGCTGCGGCTCGCCGTGGTGAAGTTTTCCGGGGCGAGCCGGTATCTCTCGCTGACCGCGTTCGGCAGCCGGTTCCGCGATTCCGCGGACGGGCTCAAGGCGTACTCCACGCCGGGTGCGGTCGTGGGCCACGCCGCGGCGCGCAAGGCGTTCGCGGTCGCCGCGGCACCGGCCGAGGCGGCGTTCGGGCGGCCGCTCGAACCGGGCGACCCGGCGAACCCGACCGGACCGTATCCGGCGGCGTATTCCGCTGCCAGCAAGGCGGAACGGTTCAGCTCGGACGGTCCGCGGCGCATGTTCTACGAAGCCAACGGAACGCCGATCACGCCGGGCGACGTGTCGTCGACCGGGGGAGAGGTCCGGCAGAAGCCGGAAATCACCGCGGCGGACGGCGTGCACACCTCGGTGAGCGGGTTCGACCCGTTCTTCGGCACCTCGGCGGCCGCACCGCACGCGGCCGCGATCGCGAGCCTGGTGCTGTCCGGCAACCCCGGACTGTCCTCTTCGGACATTCGCGAGGCGTTCCTCAAGACCGCGGTGGACATCGAAGCGCCCGGCACAGACAACCTCACCGGCGCCGGAGTGTTGCTGGCGGACAAGGTGCTCGCGTACACCGGAGCCAGCCCGCAGCCGTACGCGGAAGCGGGGCAGCCGACGGTCCGCGGACCCAGCGGCGGCAGCACGCTCAACCCCGGTGACACCGCGACTGTCACGCTTCCGGTGAAGAACACCGGCGACGGCACCGCGGTCTCCACGAGCGTCGTGCTCACTTCGCCGACCCAGGGCGTCACGATCGAGCCGAGGGCGAAGTCGTACGGCACGATCAGCCCGGGACAGACCGGAATCAACGACTTCACCGTCACGGTTCCGGCAAGCCAGCAGCTGGGCTCGCCGGTGGTGCTCAGCGCTAAGGTGACTTTCGCGGGCTCGTACTCGCCGCGCACCAGCACGTTCTCGCTGCCGGTCGGCACGCCGTCGCCGGTTTCGCAGGCGTTCGCCTACGCCGGTCCGGCGGTCGCGATCCCGGACAACTCGCCGCTCGGCGCGTCGGTCCCGCTCGTGGTGAGCGGCGTCGGTCCCGCGTCGAAGGTGTCGCTCTCGATCGACGGCGCCACCTGCACCACGGCGGAGAAAGCGACCACGGTCGGCATCGACCACACCTACGTCAACGACCTGGTCGGCACGCTGACCTCGCCCTCCGGCGCGACGGCGACGCTGTTCCAGAAGGGCGGCGGCAGCGGGAACAACCTCTGCCAGGTGGTCTTCGACGATTCCGCGACCAAGCTGTTCAGCTCGACCGGGTCCGGGGACGCGCCGTACACCGGCACCTACCGGCCGGTCGCGGCGCAGAGCCAGCTCGGCGCTTCGGCGGACGGCACGTGGACGCTCAAGGTCGTCGACACCACCGGCGGCGACACCGGTTCGATCCGCAGCGTTTCGCTGCACGTCAACGGGTACGTCTCGGCCGGGCATCCGGCGGACGTGCACAAGACGGTGACCACGGGGCCGGTGCGGCCTCAGCTGGCCTGAGCGATGCGGGGCCGTCGCACCGCGCGGCGGCCCCGTACCGTTTCCGGCATGGCACGGCAGGTCGCAGGCGGCGGACGGGCGGTGGAAGTCCCGCCCGAACGGCTCGACGGCTGGTTCGCGCGCTTCGCCGAACGAAACCACGGCGTGCGTACGACCGTTCTCGCCGCGACGCACGTGCAAGTCACCGCTGAGAACGGCACCACAGCCACCGCGACTGTCCCGTTTGGACCGTTGCGCGAGCAGGGCGAATACCCCGGGCTGGTGGTCGAACCCTTGCTCCGCCACGTGCAGACACTGCGGCTGATCGCGCTGCTGTTGGTCCGGAAAGGCGGACACTCGCTCGGACTCGCCTACGACGGCCGCGTAGTCCTCTCCCGAACCGATCGCCACCACGTGCAAGGCCGAACCGCTGCGGGCGGCTGGTCGCAGCAACGCTTCGCCCGCCGCCGCGATGGCCAGACGCGGGCCGCGCTCCGCTCAGCCGCCCAGGACGCGTACGAAGTTCTGCTGCCTCGACTGTCCGAAGTGGACGCTGTGGTGCTTGGCGGAGACCGTCGCGCGCTCGACCAACTGCGCTCCGACCGACGCCTCGCCGAGTTGTTCGACCGGGCGGAGCCGCGGGTGCTGGAGATTCCCGAGCCCGGCTATGAGGTGCTGGCCGAAGCAGCACAGCGAGCGCGTGCCGTCCACCTCGTGGTGAGGGATCGAACACCGGGACCCGAGTGAATCCGGACACGGCCGCGAAAACCGTTCGACGCCGACCCGTACACTGGGTTCGTGGTCAACAGGGCATTGGTGCGGATCCAGAGAGAGTAGCCGCCCGCCCCGCATCGCACGCGGTGCCGGGGCGCTCCAGCACGTCCACCTGACCGCCCCCGTATCCGGGAGTTCTCTTGATCACGGCCACTGGCCTTGAGCTGCGCGCCGGTTCGCGCATCCTGCTCAACGGCGCCACCCTCCGCATCCAGTCCGGCGACCGCATCGGCCTCGTCGGCCGCAACGGCGCGGGCAAGACCACCTCGCTGAAGGTCCTCGCGGGCGAGGGCGAACCGCACGCCGGCGACGTCCGGCGCAGCGGCGAACTCGGCTATCTGCCGCAGGACCCTCGCGAGGGCGACCTGTCGGTCACCGCGAAGGACCGCGTGCTGTCCGCGCGCGGGCTCGACACCCTGCTGCGCGACATGGAAAAAGCGCAGACCTCGATGTCCGAGCTGGTCGACGACAAGCAGCGGGACAAGGCGATCAACCGCTACGCGCGGCTCGAAGAGCGGTTCTCCTCGCTCGGCGGGTACGCCGCGGAGAGCGAAGCGGCGCGGATCTGCTCGAACCTCGGCCTCGCCGACCGCATCCTGTCCCAGACGCTCAGCACGCTGTCGGGCGGGCAGCGCCGCCGCGTCGAGCTGGCGCGGATCCTGTTCGCCGCCGCTGAGGCGGGCGCGGGCGGCAAGTCCGAGACGATCCTGCTGCTGGACGAGCCGACCAACCACCTCGACGCCGACTCGATCAACTGGCTGCGCGGCTTCCTCAAGCAGCACGACGGCGGGCTCGTGGTGATCAGCCACGACGTCGAACTGCTCGGCGACGTCGTGAACAAGGTCTGGTTCCTCGACGCGACGCGCGGCGAGATCGACATCTACAACATGAGCTGGCAGCGCTACCTCGACGCGCGCGCCACCGACGAGAAGCGCCGCCGCCGCGAGCGCGCGAACGCCGAGAAGAAGGCGTCCGCGCTGCAGGCGCAGGCCGCGAAGCTCGGCGCGAAGGCGACCAAGGCCGTCGCGGCCAAGAACATGGCCCGGCGCGCGGAGCAGATGCTGTCCTCGCTCGACGAG
This sequence comes from Amycolatopsis sp. CFH S0740, assembly GCF_004522315.1. NCBI lineage: Bacteria > Bacillati > Actinomycetota > Actinomycetes > Pseudonocardiales > Pseudonocardiaceae > Amycolatopsis > Amycolatopsis sp. CFH S0740. The sequence continues at coordinate 54,605 of NZ_SDLS01000045.1, forward strand.
ACGCGCCAGGCGGACAAGGTCGCCCGGATCAAGTTCCCGGACCCGGCCTCGTGCGGGCGCACGCCGTTGACCGCCGACGGATTGTCCAAGTCGTACGGTTCGCTCGAGATCTTCACCGGCGTGGATCTGGCGATCGACCGCGGCTCGAAGGTCGTCGTGCTCGGATTGAACGGCGCCGGAAAGACGACATTGCTCCGGTTGCTCGGCGGAATGGAAACCCCGGACACCGGATCCGTCGAACCGGGTCACGGATTGCGTTTGGGCTATTACGCACAGGAACACGAAACGCTCGACCACGACGCGTCGGTGTGGGAAAACATCCGCCATCTCGCACCGGACACCGGCGCGCAGGAGCTGCGGAACCTGCTCGGCTCGTTCCTGTTCACCGGCGAACAGCTCGACCAGCCCGCCGGAACCCTGTCCGGCGGCGAGAAGACCCGGCTCGCGCTCGCTGGACTCGTGTCCAGTCAAGCCAATGTGCTGCTGCTCGACGAACCGACGAACAACCTGGACCCGGCCAGCCGCGCCCAGGTTCTCGACGCGCTGCGCAGCTTCGCCGGCGCGGTCGTGCTGGTGACGCACGACCCGGGCGCGGTCGAGGCGCTCGAACCCGAGCGCGTGATCCTGCTTCCGGACGGAACCGAGGACCACTGGTCCGCGGATTATCTGGAACTTGTCCAGCTTGCCTGACCGAGTGCGTCCGTTCGGGTGCTGACCGTGTCGGGCAAAGCACTGGAATGGCCCAATGTGATCGCGGTTTCGATCGTTTTACGGCTGTCGTCTGGCAATCCGGCGCGTAGTGTTCGATCATTGCCCCGGCAGGGGCCGTGAATGGCCCGGAACAACCACTCGGCGGGAAGGCGATCGACGTGGCTGATCTCAAGAAAGGCGCGCGGATCACCGGCAACACGCGCGACAAGCTGGCCGCTGACCTGAAGAAGAAATACGAGAAGGGCTCGAGCATCCGGGCTCTGGCCGAATCCACCGGACGGTCCTACGGGTTCGTCCACCGGGTGCTGTCGGAGTCCGGGGTCCAGTTGCGGGGGCGCGGCGGGGCCACGCGAGTCAAGAAGAAGTAGCGTCAGCGCGGCCGCTGCGCGGGGGGCGCACGGTCGGAGAGGCCGTCCGGAAGGTCAGCGCGGCGCCGAGGAGTACCAGCGGGTACACGAGGTAGCCGTACCGGGTGGCCGGAGTAAGCAGGATCAACGCGCCGAGTCCGACGGCGGTTCGCGTCAGTGCAGCGGATCCCGTCGCGGGGGGCCGGCGCGCCAGCCAGATCAGCATCGCCACCGCCGCGACACCCACCAGCACCAGGGAAATCACGGTGCCGGCCGGTCCGGCCTGCGCGATCAGATGCCCGGGCAGCGGGCTCGCCGCGGGGGAGCGGACCGCGCCCATGCCGAGCGGGAAGCGGATCACGTGCTCGGTGAACGCCGCCGGGTTCGCCAGATACACCGGCAGATGCAGCGCGATCGTCGCCGCGGCCAGCGCGCCCGCGAAGCGACCTGTTGCCGCCCAAGGATTTTCGCCGCGAGCCCGCTGCCAAACGAAGACCGCGAGCACCGCGGCGGCGGGCGCGACGATGAGTTTCGCGCTGATCACCAGCGCCAGCACGAGCCCGGTCCATCCTGGACGGCCGGACGCGGCCAGTGCGAAGGTCAGCACGAGCAGGCCCACGATCGCGAGGTCCGGTCCGGCGACCGCCCAGGTCAGCGCGGTCAGCGGACAGGCGATCGCGAGCTGTGCGGCGAAAACCGGGATCCGGGGCCGGTTCAGCAGCCGCCAGGACGCGTACGCGCAGAGCACCGCGGCCAGCGCGAACATCCACCGCGCGTCGGTCAGTGCATTGAGGACCGGACTGCCGCCGAACAACGCGCGCGGCAGCCCGAAAACGGTCATCACCGGCCCGTACGGCGTGTAGTCGTTCACTTCCGGTGCGCGGTGGAGCGCGGTGATGTCGATGTACGGGGTTCCGTGCCGCAGCAACAGATCCGCGCTGCGCTCGATCACCCAGACCTCGGGCTGCGCGGCCCAGGAGAACGGGGTGATCAGCCAGTCCGTTCCGGTCAGCCGCCGGATCACGAGCGTCACCAGCGGTGCGCACATCGCGAGCACGACAACCGCGCCGATACCGATCCAGCGCGACCCGAATTTGCCGTTAGTTTGCATTCCGCGGCGCGCGGAAATCGTCAGCCAGGCGCTGTGCGCGGCGGCCAATCCGTATCCGGCGACGGCGAAATTGCCCCAGATCCGATAGCCGTAGAACTCCGAAGCGAGCGCGGTGCCGAGCGCGAAGGCGAAGCAGCCGAGATAGAAGACGAGATCCCAGGCGGCGACGCGCACGGGATGGGTTTCCCCGGCACGCGCAGGGGCCATCAGCAGTTGCACCCGCGTTTCCTCCCCCGCTCGCCGACCCCGAAGCGCCAGGCTACCGAGCCGGGCCGCCCCGTCGGCTACCGCCCGTGCCCCGCTGCGGCCCAAGGTCCGTGAAGGGCTCCTTGCGGGAATCTGATTCCCGCGAGGAGCCCTTCACGGACCGTCGGGAAGAATGCCGGGCGTCCCGGTGTTGTGCAGGGCATCTCCGGAAAAAAGTTCAACTAATCTAGAGGTTTTCACGAGCTGGGGGACACTCCGATGGACAACACCTGGGCGCTGCTGAGCTCCGCGATGCGGGCGGGCGACGCGCCGAAAGCGCTGACCCGAGGCACGGTCCGCCGGGTCGCGCGATTCGCCCGGCCGCACTGGAAGCGGCTGCTGGCCTTCCTGGTGCTCACCGTGATCTCGGCGGTGCTCGCCGTGACGACGCCGGTGCTCGCGGGCAAGGTCGTCGACGCGATCGTGGGCGGGCACGAGCTGAACGTGGTCGTCTGGCTGTCGGTGGTGATCGCGGCGCTCGCGATCCTCGACGCCGGGTTCGGTCTCGCGGAACGCTGGCAGTCGTCGCGGATCGGCGAGGGCATCATCTACGACCTGCGCGTGGCGGTGTTCGAGCACGTGCAGAAGCTGCCGATCGCGTTCTTCACCCGCACCCGCACCGGTGCGCTGGTCAGCAGGCTCAACAACGACGTGATCGGCGCGCAACGCACGTTCACGGCGACTTTGTCCGGTTTGGTCACCAATGTGATCCAGCTGGTGCTGTCGCTGGTGGTGATGGTGTCGCTCTCGTGGCAGGTCACGCTCGTCGCACTGGTGCTGTTGCCGATTTTCGTGCTGCCCGCCCGCAGGCTGGGCCGCCGCATGGCCGGGCTGCAGCGCGAGGCCGCGCAGCTCAACGCCGGGATGACCACGCAGATGACCGAACGGTTCTCCGCACCGGGCGCCACGCTGGTGAAGCTCTTCGGGCGGCCGCGCCAGGAGGTCGCCGACTTCGGCCTCCGTGCTGGACGGGTCCGCGACATCGGCGTTCGCACCGCGATGCTGACGCGCTGGTTCATGACCAGCCTGACGCTCGTGTCCGCGCTCGCGCAGGCGCTCGTCTACGGACTCGGCGGCTACCTGGCGCTCACCGGCAAGCTCGAACCGGGCACCGTGGTCGCGCTGGCGCTGCTGCTGACCCGGCTGTACACGCCGCTGACCGCGCTCGCGAACGTGCGCGTGGACGTGATGACCGCGCTGGTGTCGTTCGAGCGGGTCTTCGAGGTGCTGGACCTGGAGCCGATGATCAAGGAGCCGGCGGAGCCGAAGAAGCTGCCCGAGGGCGGCGTTTCGGTCGAGTTCTCCGACGTGAAATTCGGATACCCGGCGGCGGACAAGTTCTCGCTCGCCTCGCTGGAGGACGTGGCCACTTTGGACAGCCGGGGCGGCGAAGAGGTGCTGCACGGCATCAGCTTCCGCGCCGAAGCCGGGCAGATGGTGGCGCTGGTCGGTTCGTCCGGCGCGGGCAAGTCGACGATCGCCTCGCTGCTGCCGCGGCTGTACGACGTGGACGCCGGTTCGGTCCGGCTGTCCGATGTGGACGTCAAGGACCTGAGTTTCGCTTCGCTGCGCGAAACCGTCGGCGTGGTGACCCAGGACGGGCACCTGTTCCACGACACGATCCGGGCCAACCTGAGCTACGCGCGCCCGGGCGTGGCCGACGACGAGATCTGGGCCGCGCTCGAAAAGGCGCGGCTGGGCGATCTGGTGCATTCGCTGCCGGACGGGCTGGACACGACCGTCGGCGAACGCGGCTACCGCCTCTCCGGCGGCGAACGGCAGCGGCTGACCATCGCGCGCTTGCTGCTGGCGCAGCCGAAGGTCGTGGTGCTGGACGAGGCGACCGCGCATCTGGACTCGGAATCCGAGGCCGCGGTGGGCGAAGCGCTCACCGGCGCGCTGGAAGGCCGGACGTCGCTGGTGATCGCGCACCGGCTGTCGACTGTGCGGGCGGCGGATCTGATCCTGGTGGTGGAAAACGGGAACATCGTGGAACGCGGCACGCACGACGAACTGCTGGCGGCCGAGGGGCGGTACGCGGAGCTGTACCACACGCAGTTCGCGGAGGAGCCCGCTGCCGCGCATTAAACGGCCGTGAGGGCCACCCTGAGGGAATCAGATTCCCTGTTCAGTCCCAGCTGATATGACACAGTTTGT